>DAOUSU010000100.1 GCA_030627035.1 Hadesarchaea archaeon | reverse complement strand
GCGCCATCCCACCAGCCAACAAAAATTAACCACAACTACCTCAATCGCGCGATAAGCATCGCCAGGCGCGACTACGCTCGAAAATTCAAGTAGCCGGGCCCATCGTTGAAGTAATGCGCGAGGAATACTGGCAGGCCGCATTTTGGCTGTTAATCGTCGGAAGTTGGGTTTTTGGCGTGGCGTATGGGCGGTGGGGAGGCGGTGACGGATTTTTTTGTAGCCATCGGTCAAGCCGTGCGCGTACCCTCGCCCATCGAACTTGGCGCTTGGTGGCAGCCCCTCGTGTACTTCACCCTCACCGTCCTCGCGACCTTCGTGCTCGCCCAGCTTTTCTTCGGCATCGGCGCCGGGATCTTCCTCTTTTCAAGGGGGGTTCATGATAGCCTGCCGATAGCACAGCTCGAGGGAATTGTTGGAGCGTGGTCATTTCCCGACATTCCCGTCAACGAGTTTTGGACGATTTTGTTCATCGTGTTGATATTTGCCGTGAACCTGCCGCTTTGCCTGTGGGCGGCGCACCTGGGCACGGGGCGGGCGATGCACATGTGGCATCGACTGACCGGAAAACCGGTAAAGTCAGAAGTTGGCACGAAGTTGATGTCAAACTTGTTGATTTTGGCCGCATCGGTTGCGGTAGGTTTAGTTGCATCGTTTATCTTTTCGTATGCGTGAGTCGAAAATTTATCGCCTAAAAAATATCTTTGCAAAATTGATCCAATTTCTGGGGACCGTTTTCAACCATTTTACTGCATCCCCTAACTTGACTCTTCAAAATAAAGCATTTTTAGGCATTTTAAAAGCACGTTGCCTTAAATCTAGCGCAGAACCCCCGTGCGTAATTGTTAAAAGGCGGCACGTGTAAACTCGGACGATGGAATGCCAGAAAAAACGACCATATCGATAATCAAATGCGATGTTGGGTCCTTGGTCGGACACCACACAGTGCCCGAGCCGCTGTTGAACGTCGGCGAAAAAAATCTGCAGGAGGCGCAGAAGAGCGGGATCATCAACAGCCACTATGTGTTTCATGCCGGGGACGACCTTGAACTCTTGATGGTTCACCAAAAGGGGGAGGGCAACCCAGAAATTCACAAGTTGGCTTGGGACACCTTTCAGGAGGCCGCCAAAAAAGCCTTGGATCTTAAACTCTATGGGGCCGGGCAGGATATCTTGAAGACGGCCTTCAGCGGGAACGTTCGGGGGATGGGCCCAGGCGTGGCTGAAATGGAGATCGAGGAGCGAGGCTCGGACCCGATTGTTGTTTTCGCCGCCGATAAAACGGAACCAGGTGCATTCAATTATCCAATGTTTCGCATATTCGCTGATCCATTCAATACCGCTGGGCTCGTAATTGATCCGGCCATAAGTGGGGGCTTTAAATTTGAGGTCCTCGACGTGCTTGAAAACAAGAGGGCTGTCCTGAAGTGTCCCGAGGAGATGTACGAGCTGATCGCGCTGATCGGCACTCCCAGTCGCTACCTCATTTCGCACGTGCGGAGAGCCAAAGATGATCTCGTATGCGCTGCCACGAGCACGACGAGGCTCTCGCTGATCGCTGGGAAATATGTTGGAAAAGATGACCCGGTATCGATCGTGCGTTGTCAGCACGGCTTGCCAGCACTAGGGGAGGTATTGGCACCGTTCATGCACAGCTATTTCGTTGAGGGTTGGATGCGCGGCAGTCACTGGGGTCCGCTAATGCCGGTGGGGCTAAAGGATGCTAGGTGCACACTTTTCGATGGACCCCCGAGAATCGTGGCGCTTGGCTTTCAAGCCGCCCACGGCAAAATCGCCTGCGATGACGAGGGCAAACCGATGATAAGCGACCTATTCAGCGACCCATCGTTCGATTTGGCTCGTCGAGAAGCTGTAGAAAATGCTGTTTCTCTGCGTCGGATGGGCGAGTTTGAACCCGCTCGTCTAGGCGCTGGGGAAATGGAATACACCACTTTGCCAAAGGTCTTGGAAAAGCTGAAGGGAAGGTTCACAAAGGCCTGATTATTTACTGGCAGCGCTCGGTTTTCTCGAGCAGACCTTTTTACCAGTTTCCCAATTAATTCGAAAGAAAAATATTTAGCCAGAATGGTTTAACCTAAGGATTAGTCATGCTTTGGTGATGGGGGAGTGAATTGAAAAAGTGGGTAAAAAAGTGGGTAAAATTAGCCCTGCTTTTGATTTTCGTCACAATTCTCTTCGACACGTTGCCCAGGCTTCTCCCCGACGCATCTGCGCGAGCATCGTCCTTTGGGGGGGTGAAGTTCTCTTCCTCCAAAGCGAGCTTTCGAGCGAGGCGATGGATTATTTGGGGGTGGTTGTATACTCTGGTGGTTACTCGTTCTTAATTTACGCAACTGCTGTAGTTTTCCTTTGGAGGCGCGATCTAGATGGATTCACCAAATATCTCTGGGTTTTCGTGATCTCTCAGGCCCTAGCCGTAATCACTTGGGCACTCTATCCTGTTGCTCCGCCAAGGCTTGCGGTTGACGGAGTGAGGCCGGTGAGAGAATCCCTCCTCGGATTCACGGAAATAGCCAACCCTTTTATTTGGGGGGCTTTTCCCAGCATGCATGTGGCAAATGGCTTAACCGCCTTTCTCTTCGTAAGGAAACATGGCAAGGGGATACCCGGGGCTTGGCTGGGCATTTGGTTTCTCTTCATATTCTCAACCATCTATCTCGGGGAACACTACTGGCAGGATGCCGTTGCGGGATGCTTTTACTCGTTAATTCCCTATCTCTTTGTCATGAGGATGTCCAGAAAGTTCCTCCTTTC
>DAOUSU010000023.1 GCA_030627035.1 Hadesarchaea archaeon | reverse complement strand
GCCACGCGCAGGAGATGCCGTGCCCGTTCAGCGAGCTCGGGCGCCAACTTCCCCTGCCCGGCCGCGGCCAAGAGCCCCTGGATCTCATCGATGGGTTTCACCCGCTCCCGCCCGAACGCGATAGGACTAGCGAGAAACTCGTCCATCGCCCGCGCCCTGAGCTCCCCCGGCAGGATGGCATCGAAGCTGTGGAGCTCAAGAGGCTGCCACCTAGGGTCAGAGAAAAACGCCTCGAGACGTGCGGCCGCTGCCTTCGGGACGGCGATGACGCTCTTCCCGAGCTTGACATGGGGGATCGCCCCGAGGAGGCCCTGCGCAACGTGGGTGTATATCTTCGTGGAGCCATTCTTCAGGTCCCGCTTCGTGGAGCTCGAGTACCCGAAAAGTCTGCGATAGAAAAGCGTCTTGCGGGCACCTATGAATTTTAAATCGAAGCTGAAGACCCTTGCAAGAATCGTTTTTTGTTTATCTTCCATTCGAGACCAACCCCTTGATTTCCTGTGGAACTTTATTTTGTTTTTATCGTTTTTTTATGTTACTATTGTAACATATCACTATTCTATCACAACTCTCAATTTTTACCTTTTTCTTTTTAGACCAAAGCTAACTTTTCTGAAATATCGTGGGGCTGTACTTCCCTTCAATGTCTAGGCACCAATATTTGCCAGCAGGGTAGATAATTGATCTTATTCCCTCCTTTTCCAGCAGTTCCTTCAGCTGTTTTAAACTAATCTCCATAGGAAGTCAAGGGCATGGGGTTTTCAATAACTAAAATTTTTGAACAAAGACCAGCCCGTTTATTTCCCCATGGGTATTTCGTTGAAGGGCCCCAGATCTTCACAAAGGCTTTTAGCTCTCCAGAGCACTTTTTCGGTGGCGACGAGATGGAAGAAAGATTTGATCTTATCGTGCGTGGCACCATTGAGGTGGTCACTGAAGCCGAGCTACGGGAAACCCTGAAGAAGGAAAGGGCGACCGCTTACTGCGGCTATGAACCTTCGGGAAAAATTCACTTTGGCCATGCCTTGACGGTTCGAAAACTCGTGGACCTCCAAGCCGCTGGGGCCAGAGCAATCGTCCTGCTCGCGGACCTTCACGCCTACCTGAACGACAAGGGAACACTCGAGGAAATCCAACGAGTGGCAGATTACAACCGCCACTGCTTCATCGCCCTCGGGCTCGCCCCCAAACGCACGGAGTTTCTGCTTGGTTCGGATTTTGAGCTCAAACCCGAGTTCACGATGGATGTCCTCCGGATGGCCACCGGCACCACGCTGCTCCGGGCGCGGCGATCGATGGCAGAGATAGCCCGCCACCTGAAGGACGCCGATGTCGCGCAGGTGATCTACCCTCTCATGCAGGCGGTCGATATAGCCCACCTGGGAGTCGATGTCGCGGTCGGGGGCATCGATCAGCGGAAGGTGCACATGATAGCGCGCGAGAAGCTCCCCGCGCTGGGCCACCGAAAGCTGGTCTGCGTGCACACGCCCCTGTTGCACGGGCTTGACGGTGGAGCGAAAATGTCGTCGAGCAAGGGCAACTTCATAGCGATAGACGACGAGCCAGGGGTGATCAAGGAGAAGGTGGGAAAAGCTTTCTGTCCGCCGAAGATCACGGAGGATAACCCGATCATCGAATACGCAGAGCACATCGTTTTACCCTCCCTTGGCAAGCTCGAGGTGCGGAGGCCGGCGAAATATGGGGGAGAACTCGAGATAACCGATGCAGATGAGCTCAAAAAGCTGTACGCGACTGGAAAACTTCACCCGGCGGACCTCAAGGCCGCAACCGGCGATGGTTTGGTCAACGTGCTCGCGCCGGTTAGAAGGTACTTTGAGGAACACCCGGACGCAAAGCTCACTCGCCCGACATCGGTTCTTTGATTCACCCGAGGGACACGGCGCTTGTTTCCTTCTCGGTCTTGAGCACGATCAAAGTTCTGGTGCTGCTTATGCCGGGTATTCGGTCGATTTCGTGTATGATTTTGTTCAGCATCAGCGTGTCGTCGGTGAGGAGCTTAACGAAGAGGTCATGTTCTCCAGCGACCTCGTGGATCTCGAGAACCTCGCGGCGGCGGCTGAGCTGAGTTACGACCTCCCTGCAGGTGCCCGGCAAGGTGGAGATGCCTATGAATGCCTTGAGCGTTTTCCCCACGATTTGGGGATCTACCAGCGCGACAAAGTTTTTGATCACGCCAGCATCAAGGAGGCGTTTGACGCGCTTGTGGACCCCGGAAGAACTCGCACCCAATCGTCTGCCGAGCTTTGCGTAGGACACCTTCGAATCGGCCTGCAGCAGGTTAAGCAATTTTTTGTCCACATCATCGAGTTCCATACTTTTTCACCTTTCAACCCTGACAGCCCCTCAATTATCTTACTTTGTGGATAGTATTTATATTTTTTCCTTTTATGGAAATAATTTTTCCCTTGCTTTTAAAATGGTAAAATTTATATACGAAAATTGCCGAATTTATGCGGGAATCTCCATGGGGAAGTCGCTCGAGACGTTGGCGAATGGGGCCCGCTTTGCGTTGGTCCTGGGTATAGGCGGCGGAGGGGACGTGGTGGGAGCGCTGCCGACCTCCCGCTACCTGCAGCGGCTTGGCCTTCGCACTTTGGTCGGGGGGCTGACTTGGGAGCGTTACGTCAACGATCCGGAACCAGGCCCCAGGAGAATGGACGAGATCGTTGACATCAAAAGCATTTCAACGACGGTTGGGCTTGCTAACCCCCGGACGAGAACCACGAAGGGAATAAAATTTACCGAGGCCGCTGTTGCCGAAGCTTTGAACGCCGAAACCGTGCTCGTCGATCTAAACCAAGGAGTTAAGGGAGTCATTGCCGGCCTGAATGAGGCAATGAAGTCGCTGGGGGTGGATCTTTTCGTTGGCATAGATGTCGGTGGAGATGTCTTGGCGGGGGGAAAGGAGGAGGGGCTTCAAAGCATGCTCGCGGACAGCATGATGCTCTCGGCGATGGTCAATCTAGAGGTGCCCGCGATCTTGGGCGTGCTAGGCTGTTGCATGGATGGCGAGCTTAGCTTCGAACAGTTCAACCAGCAAGTTGCACGCATCGCCAGCTACGGTGGATTTTTGGGCGCCCGGGGTCTGACTCCTGAAGATCTGGAGGTGCTCGATGAGGTAATTCCCAAGACCAAAACCGAGGCAAGTGCGTTGGCGGTTAAGGCGGCTCGAGGATGTCTGGGGGAAGTCGAGATCCGTGAAGGATACAGTAGAGCCGTGCTAACACCGATGTCGGCGATGACGTTCTACTTTGACCCCACTGTGGTCTTCGATCGAATAAGCAAAGTCGCAAAGCCGCTTGTGCGGACCAGCAACTTGGACGAGGCCCAAGAAGTTCTCAAACGGCGTGGGGTGCCGAGCGAGTTGACATTTGAGAGAAATTTCGTCTGGAGGCGCTATGCCGCGAAGGACCGGCTCTTCGGGGGTAAAAAATGATTTCGAAACGCGTTAGCGAGATGATGAGATCCAAGGTTTCATACCCGTTGGCCCGCAGGTACGATGTGAGGGCGCGGGGGGATATCAACTTGGCCTCCAATGAAAATCCCTTTGGCCCATCGCCGCGCGTGGTTCAGGCGCTCAGGCGTGAGGTGGCGCGCGTTGGATCGTATCCAGATCCCCGAGCCCCGGAGCTCAAGCGGGCGATCGGTGATTATGTGGGGGTCAAGGCAGAATGCGTTGCGATCGGGAACGGCTCGGACGAACTGGTGGACCTCGCCTGCAAGGCTTTCCTTAACCCGGGCGAGCGAGTGCTCATCCCCCTGCCGACATTCGCGATGTACGAGTTGGCGTGCAGGGTCAACGGAGGCGTGCCGAGGTTCTTGGAGCTGCCGAACTTTGAGTGGCGCGTTGAGGAACTCAAGCGTGCCCTAACCGACGTAAAGCTGGCCTTCATGGGCAGGCCGAACAATCCGACGGGTGATGGCATAAGCTTGAACGGGCTGCGCGAGCTCCTCGCGGGTGGAAAACTCCTTATCGTTGATGAGGCGTATGTCGAGTTTGCTGGCTACTCGGTCGCGAGGCTTGCGTCGAGGCTTGAGAACCTGCTTGTTTTAAGAACATTTTCGAAGGCATTTGGGCTTGCTGGCTTAAGGGTTGGCTACGCGATTGGCAACCCCGAACTCATCGGGGTGCTCGAGAGCATCCGCGCGCCCTTCAACGTCAATCGTCTCGCTCAGGCCGGGGCGATCACAGCGCTGGAGGATCAACGATATCTGCGCAAGGTGGTGAATATGGTTGGGCAAGGCAGGACGTACATACGCCGCGAGCTTTTGAAACTTGGCATGCGGGTGCTGCCGTCGGACGCGAATTTCCTGATGGTCGACGTGAGTCCGCTTGGCTTGGATGCGCCGGAATTCTGCGATTTTCTCGCCAAGGGCAAAATTTTTGCACGAGAGCTCTCCAGCTTTCGCGGCGCGGGCCCAAATTATGTCCGGATAAGCGTGGGCTCGCCGTGGCAGAACAAGCGGCTCATAGGTGAGTTAAAAAAACTGAAGGAGGGGAGTTAAAATGATGGTACGATTAGCGATCCCGAACAAGGGGCGTTTACAGGAACCGGCGATACGGCTGCTCGAGGATGCAGGGATAGGCAGCGTCGATCGAGAGGCGAGGCAGCTCTTCGCCCGGACTCGCGATCCGGAACTTGAGCTGATTTTCGTTCGCGCGCGGGACGTTCCAAGCTTGGTCGCAAGGGGAGCTGCAGATCTTGGCATAACCGGTTACGACTTGGTTCTCGAGAGCGGAAGCGATGTCGCCGAGCTCCTGGAGTTGGGCTTCGGCTCCGCACGCATGGTGGTTGCGGCGAGCGAGCGGTCCGGCATCAAGACGCCAAGCGATATAAAATCCGGAGTGAGGGTGACGACCGAGTTCCCGAACATAGCCCGACAGTACTTCGCCAGGCGCGGCATCAAAATCGAGCTAACAGAGGTGTCGGGCGCGGCCGAGATAACCCCGATCGTGGGTATCGCCGACCTGATCGTCGACCTCTCGAGCACTGGGACGACCCTGCGCACGCACGGCCTTCGCGTGGTTGATGTGCTGTTTGAAACTTCCGCGAGGCTCATAGCGAACCGCCAAAGCTTGAAGGAAAAGCGGGCAAAGGTAGAGGGAGTAAGAACGGTTCTTGAGAGCGTCGTGCGCGCTCGCGGAAAAAAGCTTGTGCTGATGAACATACCGGAGGCCAAGCTCGAGGAGATCAAGCGGGTGGTGCCCGGAATGGCAGGCCCGACGGTCTCCCGGGTCGAAGGGAAAAAACCAATGCTCGCGGTGCAGGCGGTAGTTGAGGCTGAGCGAGTCGAGGAAATTGTGCGGAAGGCAAAAAAGGCGCACGCACGAGATATCCTCGTCATGCCGATCGAGCGGGTGTTGCCGTGAATTTCACAGGTGATGAAGTTGCTAGCGATCCCGAGCGTTGACATTCGGATGGGGAGATGTGTCCAGCTCGTCGGCGGCAGACCGGAGACCGAGCAAGTTTATGGCGACCCGGTCAAGTTCGCGCAGCGTTGGGTGGCCGAGGGAGCAAGTTGCTTGCACCTCATCGACTTGGATGCCGCGATGGGTACCGGAGATAACTTCACCCGCATTGCCGAAGTGCTTGCGAATGTCCGAGCATGTACCCAGGTGGGGGGAGGAATTCGGACGCTTGAGCGTGCGTGCGAGCTCCTCGGCATAGGCGCGTACCGCGTAATTTTGGGCACGGTTGCGGTGAGGAACCCGGAGCTCGTGCGCAAATTGGTCGAGCTCGCTGGAGGCGATCGCGTCACGGTGGCGCTTGATTCTCGCTCCGGAAAGGTCGCGATCGAGGGATGGAAAATCCTGACTCAACGAACAACGCTCGGGCTGGCGCGGGAATTTGAACGAATGGGAGTCGGCTCGCTGTTATTCACCAGCGTTGACGTCGAAGGAAGCATGCGAGGTGTGGGCGCGCGCGAGATACGGAAACTCGTGGGCGCTGTCCGAATACCCGTCTTCGCCGCAGGTGGGGTTGGGACGCTTGATGATGTTCGTTTGGCGCGTGAGGCCGGGGCGGAGGGCTTGGTAATCGGGAAGGCGTTATACGAGGGGAGGTTCACGTTAAGACAGGCGATGGAGGTCGCACGATGAGGGTGAGCAAGATCAAAAGGAAGACGAAAGAGACGGAGGTCGAGGCGAGAATAAACCTAGACGGCTCTGGAACGGCAAGCGTTGACACTGGCATCAAATTCTTCGATCACATGCTCTCGAGCTTTGCCAAGCACGGCTGTTTTGACCTCAGGGTAAAGGCGCGCGGAGATTTTGAGCATCATGTCGCTGAGGACACGATGATTGCGCTAGGCGAGGCCATCGATCGGGCCCTTGGCGCCAAGGCTGGCATTCGGCGGATGGGTGATGCGATCGTTCCGATGGACGACGCGCTGGCTCTAGCTGCGGTCGATTTGAGCGGCCGAGCTTACCCGGAGATCGAGGTGAAGTTTGCAAAGCGAAAGGTGGGTGACTTGAGCAGCGACTTGATCAAGCATGTGCTACAGGTGCTCGCGATCAACGGAAAGTTCAACTTGCACGTGCAGGTGCTGCGGGGGCAAAATGACCACCACAAGGCGGAGGCGATCTTCAAGGCCCTTGGCGTCGCCCTAGCGGAGGCTGTGAGCAAATCAGCTCGAAGGAAGGGAGTGCCCAGCACGAAGGGAGTGATATAGGAATGTATAAGAGAATCATACCTTGTCTCGACACAAGATGGGGTAAACTCGTCAAGGGAGTGCATTTTAAGGACGTAAAAGATGTTGGGGACCCAGCGGAGTTTGCGAAGCGTTATGAGGAACAGGGGGCCGATGAGCTCGTGTTTCTCGACATCGCCGCGACCCCCGAAGGCAAACCAACGCTGATCGAAGCGGTTCGAAGGGCGACCGGGCAAATTTCGATTCCCCTAACCGTGGGAGGGGGGATACGAAGCGTCGGGGATGCTCGGGCGATCTTCGATGCTGGCGCGAGCAAGGTGTCCGTGAATACCGCCGCGGTCAAAAATCCAAATCTCCTGCTCGAGCTCTCGCGAGAATTCGGAAAAAGGCGCGTGGTAAGCGCGATCGACGGAAAACGGGTCGGAAAGAACAAATGGGAAGTTTACACCAGCGGGGGGACCAAGCCAACGGGTCTCGACATGATCGAGTGGGCAAAGCGGGTCGAGTCGCTCGGCGCAGGCGAGATCCTCTACACGGGAATTAACACCGACGGCACGCGGGAGGGCTATGACCTGGAGGGCACCCGCGCGGTGGTCGAAGCCGTGGGGGTACCTGTGATCGCCTCTGGGGGCGCTGGCAAGCTCGAGCACATCTATGATGTCTTAACCATCGCTGGGGCCGATGCGGCTCTTGCAGCGAGCATTTTCCACTTCGGCACCTATACGGTTAGGCAGGTCAAGGACTACCTTCGCGAACGGGGGGTAGAGGTGCGATAGGTGGAACCCCTTAAAATAGTGAAGCTGGGGGAGTGCTCCCGGAAAGAGCGGGAAATCCTGCTCAAGCGTTCCGAGCTGGACATCGATTCAGTCCTGCCGCGCGTGATAAAGATAGTCTCGGATGTTCGAAAAGGCGGCGATAAAGTGCTGCTGGAGTACACCGAGCGATTTGATGGGGTAAAGCTCGGCGCTGATGAGCTCAGGGTGAGTGAGGGGGATTTTCGCTCGGCCTACGCGCAGCTTGATGCTGCGACGGTGAAGGCGATAGAGGGGGCGGCCAAGGCGATAAAAAAGTTCCACCTCAAGCAGCTGCCGCGGGGATGGAGGACTCAGCTCGCCCCCGGCATCAAGGCTGGGCAGCTCGTGCGTCCGCTTGAAAGGGTGGGCATTTATGTACCCGGCGGACTCGCGAGATATCCATCCAGCCTGCTGATGGCAGCCATTCCAGCTAAGGTGGCGGGAGTGGAGCAAGTCATCGTTTGCACTCCGCCCGGAAAGGATGGGAAGATCGCCGCCACCGTGCTCGTGGCAGCGAGGGTGGCAGGCGTCGACGCGGTTTTCAAGGTGGGAGGGGCCCAAGCGATAGCGGCTATGGCATATGGAACCGAAACCATATCTAAAGTCGATAAAATAGTTGGCCCCGGAAACGTCTACATCGTTGCAGCAAAGCAAGTGGTTGCATCAAGTGTTGACATAGATTTCGCGGCGGGCCCCTCCGAGATCTTTATCCTGGCGGATAGCTCAGCGGAGCCGAGGTTCATCGCGGCGGATCTCGTGTCCCAAGCTGAGCACGACGCGAACGCGGCGGCCGTGCTGGCGACGACTTCGCAGAAGCTCGCGTCGAAGGTTCAGAAACTCGCGCGGGAGATGGTGAAGGAGAACCCGCGCCGGCGGATCGTGCTCAAGGCGCTTGCGAAGTACGGGCGGATAGTCGTGGCGCGAAATTTGGATGATGCGATCGAGTTCGCCAACGCTTACGCCCCAGAGCACCTCGAGCTAATGGTGAAGAAACCTCAAGTGGTGCTGAAGCGGATAAAGAACGCCGGGAGTATTTTCATGGGGGGTTTCTCACCAGTGGCGGCAGGTGACCTTGCTGTAGGGCCTAACCACATCTTACCAACCTGCGGCGTGGCCAAACGACGTTCAGGCCTTTCGGTGCTTGACTTCATCAGGCTACCGACCGTACAAGAACTCACCAAGCATGGGTTGAAGCGGGTCTCCGGGATAGCCGAGCGCCTAGCCGAGGTCGAGGGCCTGCCGGGACATGCCCAAAGCATTCGAGAAAGATTTAGGGGGGAGTAAAAATGGGAACCGAAATTCTTGATGAGGTGTTCGCCGTGATCGAAAACCGCAGGGATAATCCAAGAAAAGGATCATATGTTGCTAGCTTACTTGCAAGCGGTGAGGACAAGGTGGTTGGGAAAATTGAGGAAGAGGCAGGAGAGCTGGTCAAGGCCAGCAGGGGCGAGGATAAACAGGAGATCATACATGAGGCAGCGGATTTGATCTTCCACGTGATGGTGCTTTTAGCGGCGAAGGGTGTGCAGCTCAACGAGATCATGGAAGAGCTAAAGCGAAGGCGGAGGTGACCAACTTGAAGTTAGCTCCGATCCAAGCGCGAGCGATCATGAAGGCCCTCAAGTTTAGGAATGGCCTTGTTACAACTGTGACACGTGACCGCAGGACAAAAGATGTGCTCATGGTGGCTCAAATGAACAGGCAGGCAACGTTGAAAACCCTGACAACGGGCCTGATGCACTACTGGAGCCGTTCAAGGCGAAAGCTCTGGCTAAAGGGGGAGCGATCCGGTCATTATCAGCGCGTACATGGGCTCTGGATAGACTGCGATGCGGATTCCCTCCTCTTCGATGTCGAGCAGGTCGGCGGCGCGTGTCATCGGGGGTATCGTTCATGTTTCTACCGCAAGCTAAAGAGGGGAAGGCTCGTTCGGGTCCTGAAGCGAGAGTTCAATCCGGAGAAAGTATACGGTTAGCTGCGAGGAGGGCAGCTCGGTTTAAAGCGAAAAATAAGCAAGTGGGATGAGAAAGTTATGGGAGGCAGAATGAAGTACATCGTTGTGGTTGGAGACGGGATGGCCGACTACCCAGTGGAGGAGCTGGGCGGCAAAACCCCCTTGCAGGTGGCCAACAAGCCAAACATGGACCGTCTGGCATCTGAGGGCAGGCTTGGGCTCCTGAGGACGGTCCCGGAGGGCATGTACCCGGACTCAACCGTGGCGAACTTTTCGATCTTGGGCTACGATCCAAGGAAATACTACACAGGGAGAGGGCCGCTTGAGGCCGGCGCCCTCGGGGTAAAGTTGGGGGACTCGGACGTCGCCTTCAGGTGCAACTTGATCACAGAGGGGAATGGGAGGATCCTCGATTACTCGGCAGGGCACGTATCGACGGAGGAGGCGGCGAAACTGATAGGGGAGATGGGAAAGTTCAAAGCAGGGGAATTTCACGTTGGGGTCAGCTACAGGCATATATTCGTTCTGAGGGAAGGGGATCCGAATCTAACATCCATCCCGCCTCACGACATCGTTGGCGAGCAGATTTCAAGAAATCTCCTGAAGCCGGAGGAAAATGAGACCGCCAAGATGCTCAACAAACTCATGCTTGACTCCAGGAAGGTGCTGTCGGGGCACCCGGTCAACCTGAGAAGGGAAAAACTCGGAAAGAATCCAGCGAACATGATCTGGTTGTGGGGCCAGGGGAGAAAACCGCGGATGGAAAGCTTGGAGAAAAAATATGGGGTAAGCGGCGCGGTCATCTCTGCCGTGAGCGTGATAAAGGGGATAGGGGTTCACGCCGGCATGGACATCATCGATGTTCCCGGTGCAACCGGATATTATGACACGAACTATGAGGGAAAGGCGGAGCATGCCATAAGGGCGCTCGAGGGCCACGACCTCGTATTCATCCATGTCGAGGCACCGGACGAGGCGGGGCACTCAGGCGATCTCGAGGCGAAGATAAAGGCGATAGAGGACCTGGACGGACGGCTGGTGGGCAAGGTCTTGGACGGGGCTCCCGAGGACTGCAGAATAGCTGTGCTGCCGGATCATCCAACCCCTCTCAAGATTAGGGTCCACGTCTCGGACCCGGTTCCATTTGCAATTTATACGCCCGGCCTGCCTGGGGATAAGCTCAGATTTGATGAATCCTCGGCCAAGAGGGGCTCGCTTGGGGAGATTGCAGGGGAGCAATTTATGAGATTGCTTCTCGGCAAGCGGGGGCGTTGATCAGCAGGGTGTTTATTCAGCTGTTCGTACTGGGGAATACGAATGTCCGAGTGGCAGGTCGGCGTTGCATTTGTCCGCGGATTGAACATGTTTAAAGCTAGGCGGATAAAAGGCGAGAAAATTTTCAAGGCCCTTAAGCGTGGCGAGACCAAGAACGTGCAGTTTATCAGAATGTACAAGACCGACATCATCATCTTCGTGAAGCGAAAAGAGGTGCCATATGCGGCGGCGAGCTCGATCATCGAGCGGGAGCTGTCTAAACTCTTCGGGGAACGGATCTACGCGACGAGCCGATCCGTGAGAAGCGTTCGGGGTGCCCTCGAGCAAGCCAAAAGGTCAAAGTGAATGTTCTACTCAAGTGAATTGATGAGCATCAAGGGGAGAACGCGCGTCGCCTTCAGACGGAACTCGTCGGTGATCGCGTTAGTAGTTGTCCTGTCTTTCGTTATTATGCTCGTGAGCCTGGGTTACTTCAGCCTAGCTTGCTCACCAGCCGAGTTTATGGAAAAACAGGAGGTCCAGAAATACGAAAACTCGATCGAAAATGTCACGGAGATGAACGGGTTGGAGCGGACGGAGTTCTACTGGTCCAACAATTTGGGAGTTGCTGGCGTTTACGTGCTCGGGGCCCCAACCTATTCCGGCTTCACCTTGCTGATGTTGAACAATTACACAAACGGCATGTTTCTTTCATATTGGTACCACGATCAGGGCCCTGGGTATCTTTTGGCGTTCTTTTCAAGTATTTTCATGCATGGGATGCTTGAGCTCACCGGGCTCTTCATCATTGCGGCGGTTACCCTACGAGCGGCTTGGAACATCTGGAAGGGATTTGGGCGCATGATGGCGGTGGCGCACGGAAGGAAAAAAATCTGGAGGGTTTTAAAGGTGGAGAGACGGGAGATTGGAAAACACAAGAGCGAGATAAAACGATTTTTGGTGGATTTCGCCATCCTTACCTCGGCCGGAGCACTCATGATTTTCCTTGCGGCACCGATCGAGGCATACATCTCGCCGGGTGTTGGCGCGACATTTGTTGAGGCCCCTGTGCTTGCAGTTGCTTTTCTGGCGGTTATCACCCTCTTTTATTTTTCCATAATTGCTTGGGGCTTCAAGGCACTGAAAAAGGACGCAAAGCGGATGTTCAGGGACATCAAACTCGGTTTCAGGCACAAGTGGCGACCAACTCACCTTTCGCTTCTAATGTTTGTGGCGTTCACGGCGTTCTTTTTTGTCGCGTATAGTTTCTCGCTTTGAACGGACAGTCGCCGGTAAGCAGAACTACCGGTCCGGTGTTGTAGAGTTTAAATTCAACGCATCTCCTCTCTATCGCAATGCAGTTGAAAGATATCGGGTATTTGGCAATTATTTGGCACCCGATGTAAATCCCAGGCCTTCGACGCTAATCCCGCCCGGTTGCCCAAGCTGTCCTTCGACCTCGAACTTAACACCCAGGATTTGCTCGACCAGCGTGATGTTCGTCAGCGCGTGCATCGTCAGCTCAGCGCTTGTGATTCTGGACTTGCCATCCGCCAGCGCGAGGTAGGGTATCAGCTGATCGGTGAGGTAGCGATCCACAGCACAGCCAGTTCGGAGCTGTTTCGCCAAACTTTCCGCAGCCTCCCGCCCAACTTGTTCGGCTGGTTTACCCCGCCTGCCCGAGGAACTTGCCCCAAGGATCGCTCCTCGCTCGGTCTCTGCCCACAGGACGATCCCGGTGCCAGGCCCGAGGTGTGGATCTCGATCTGGTGGATAGGATTCGGTCTTGATGTCAACTTTGGCGTAGCCAGATTTGATCAACGTCATGCTCGCGGTGTGCGCCATGCGGGTTGCGATGTGTGCAGGCAATTTCACGCAGTGGGCCACGCCGGTGATGTGAAGTACCTCGCAGGGGTCCGTTAATTCAAGGGCCTGCAACTTCGGCACCGGCTCGATGCGGGCATGCACGATCCCTCCGCCTCGCGGGTAGTGGCCCCTGCGCGTGCATTTAACCTCGCCCCGGTAGCCCATCTTGCGCAGCGTGGGCAGGGTGACATTTTTCAGGAAGTCGATGGGGACCGCCATGGGGTTATCGGTCCCGCCGGTGATTTCGACCTCTACTGCATTGTGCGCGAAAGCCGCGGCCGGCATCAAAATCTGCAGAATCAGAGTGGTGCTGCCTGCGGTGCCTATGTCGACATGGTATCTGCCGCCCTCTATGACGCCGGGCTCGAACGTGAGTTCATTTGATTGAAGTTTTAGCCCTTCAATCCGGGCGTTCGTGAGCTTGCCGAGGGCTTCAACGCCACGCAAGTGCTGGGGTTGGAGGCCAGGCTTCGCCCGTTTTGCGCGGACGTTGTAGATGTGAATGGGCCTCTGACCCACCGCACTCAGCGCTAATGCCGTTCGAAGGACAGCCCCGCCGCCCTCGCCGATCGCGCCATCGACCTCGATCATCAGCAGAGGTTGGGTACCCGAGATATAAGAATTGAAACGACAACGATAATTTAATCGTATGTCGAAGTTTCAATCTCGCGTCCTAGAGTTGGTTTCAGCGATTCCGCGGGGTAAGGTGGCGACCTACAGAGAGCTAGCTCGGGCCGTGGGCAGACCCCGCGCATACAGGGCAGTGGCAAATGCCTTGGCAAGAAATCCACGTCCAATAGAAGTTCCATGCCACCGCGTCGTGAGATCTGACGGCGAGGTCGGTGGATATAAGATAGGTAAAGGGAGAAAGGTGAAATTGCTCGTCCAAGAAGGTGTTGAAATCAGGAGCGGCAGGGTTGACCTCCAACGATACATGTTTAAGTTCAAAAAGTGATTTTTTTAATTTGATTTCTCGGCGGCAGTATCTAACTGGAGTGCCAACGAACCGCTGTTTAAAAGGTCGGAGCGCGCGCGTACGCAAGCTACATACGGATAAAGCGCAAGGGAAAAGAGCCATCAAATCAAGTTCAGGGGGCCGTCAGCACGTGATCGAGATTCAATTCGTGTTTGATCCCGTATCCGCCAACCCCTATCCACGGGCTGAAAATCGCATCACCATATTCTGAAATTCCCCAGTGGTTTCCATAAATTTTGGATCCGGGCCAGTAAAACCAAGCGACAGTGGGTGATCCACTATCACCTGTCTGGCACGAGTATGTTGCTGTGACTTGATGATACAGCCTTCCATACTCCTCGTGAAGAAAAGCAGCGTTGTTTTCTAGGATGGTACCATATTGTTCACCGGATTTCCAACCTTCCATCCAAACACTTCGACCTACGTGAGGTTCGTAAACTCCTTTAACATACAATGCCTCACAATTAGGTGCGTAAATCTTGCCAACAATACCTACTGAAGTCGGAACCCAAGCCGAATCAGCGCTGCCGTCCTCAGACCCCTCTCTATCGACATGACCAACTAAGTATTGAGAAGCAACATTGGGTTGGTATACAGGATCATCGGGTTCCGCACCATGTCCTGCCATCACGAAACCAACGTTGCCGTTTGCGTCTACGGCCCCAAATCCAAGTGTTGAGGAATAATAACCCCCTCGGCGGGAATCATAATAGGTTATTTTTATGCCACCTATCAGGGGACGAAAATTATCGTCTCTGGAGCCCTCAGTACATAGAATCACCTTTCCTATGCGCTCGAACATCATGGGAACGTTTTCGCCGATATAGTTCCTAATAGCGGCAATATACTCGCGCTTAAGTTCAACAACTCCAAATACAATAAATCCCATTTCTTCGTTAACATAAAATGAACTCAAGTTTGAATAAGTTTCTTTTCCCATAACATGAACTAAGTTTACTTCGGGTCCAAGCATCTCTTCAAAGATTTTTTCCAAATCTTCAGCCAACTCCGGGGATGGTTTGCCGATATACAGCCTGTCAGGGTAGGAGTACTCCTCGAACTTGATGGGAATTTTCCATCCCACCTCCCTTCTGATGCTTTCGATCCCTTTTTGGGTAAGGTTCCAAAGCACCACGCGTAAGAATCCTTCCTCGTCGGGACCCGCTGATGCAATGCCATAAGCGCTGGGCTTACCACCTAGGGTTAACTTATGGAGTGCCCAATT
>DAOUSU010000015.1 GCA_030627035.1 Hadesarchaea archaeon | reverse complement strand
GAGCATTTCTGGGCGGACGCGGGTTGGGGGCAGCACTGCTTTACCAAGAACTCAGGCCAGGAGTTGACCCGCTCTCCCCCGATAACACCTTGATATTCATAACCGGGCCAGCCACGGGGACTGCCCTGCCCGCATGTCCCCGCTGGGAGGCGACCACAAAATCTCCGCTTACCAATATGTATCTCTGCTCCTCCGTGGGCGGTTTCCTTGGCGCTGAACTCAGGTTCGCCGGCTACGACGGCGTGATCATCCGAGGTAAAGCTGCAAGTCCCCTGTGGCTCGAGATTGTCGATGGGGAGGCCGAGCTGCGCGAGGCTGGCGAGCTCTGGGGACTGACCACCGAGGAAACTGAGGGAGCGATCCGAAGGCAGCTCAAGGACCCGCGAGTTCGCACCGCCTGCATAGGTCAGGCGGGCGAGAGATTGGTTAAATTTGCCAATATTCAGGCGGGCACCCGCTCGCTCGGGCGCGGCGGCGCGGGGGCGGTGATGGGTTCGAAAAACCTCAAGGCGATAGCGGTTCGTGGGCACGGCAAGCTCGAGCTGGCTGATGAGGAGGGGCTCGAGGCGCTCATGCGCGAGCTGATCGCCAAGATGAAAGAAACCGATGCCATTCATTTATTCTCGAGGTTTGGCACCGCCCAGTTCGTCGATCCCGTTAACGAGGGGGGCCTCTTTCCGACGCGCAATTTCCAGGATGGCGTCTTCGATGGAGCCTCCAAAATCGATGCCAAAACCATGCGTGCGCAGCTCGTGAAACGCGACACCTCCTGTTACGCCTGCCCGATCGCCTGCGGAAAGTACAGCGTCGTGGCAGTGGGCGAATACGCAAACACCTTCGTCGAGGGGCCCGAATATGAAACTCTCTGGAGTTTTGGGGCGCAGTGTGGAATCGATCGCCTCGATGCAATCGCTGCCGCCAACATGTGGTGCGACCGCTATGGCCTCGACACGATCTCAACCGGTAACGTGATCGGATTCGCGATGGAGTGCTATGAGCGTGGGCTGTTAGGCCCAAGGGATACAGATGGATTGGAACTCAAGTTCGGCAACCACGAGGTGCTGGGAGACCTCGTGCGGAAGATAGCGTTTCGCGAGGGGATAGGCGATCTGCTCGCTGAGGGGGTACGTCGCGCTGCGAAGAGGGTAGGAGGTGGAGCCGAGGATTTTGCGATGCACGTCAAAGGACTGGAAATCCCCGCCTACGACCCTCGCGGCGCGTGGGGGATGGGGCTGGCCTACGCCACCTCCTGCAGGGGGGCATGCCACCTGAAGGCCTGGACGCTCGCGGCGGAGGTATTCCAACCCAAATACGATCGCTTTTCAACCAAGGGGAAAGCAAAACTTATCTTTGACCTGCAAAACCTGCGTGCAGTGGTAGACTCGCTTGGCGTATGTATCGTGGGTGGCCGGGCGATCGACATCGAGGAGATGGCGAGGATGGTAATGGCCGTGACGGGCTGGAATTTCGCTGCCAAAGGACTGATAAGGGCAGGCGCGCGGGTTTACACCCTCGAACGTTTGCTCGCGGTTCGGGACGGGATTTCGCGAAAGGACGACAACTTACCCCCAAGGATTCTAAATGAGGCCCTGCCGAGGGGCCCGGCCAGGGGGATAAAGCTTGGGAGGGAAAATCTCGATCGAATGCTTGACGAATACTATGCGCTGCGAGGCTGGGATCGGGAAGGCATGCCAACGAAAGCCAAGCTAAAAGAACTCGGAATACCAAAATTGTTTGAGCGATGAAATGCGTGGGAAACGGCTCTTTGGAACGAGGGGCATTCGGGGGCCAATCGCGACGAAGGTAACTCCAGACCTGATGCTGAGGGTTGGGCAGGCGCTGGCAACCCACGTCGGTGAGGGCAAAATCGTCGTGGCACACGATGCCCGCACCTCAGGGGAGATGCTCAAGCACGCGCTCGTGGCGGGGATTCTCTCGGGAGGTTGTGATGTTATCGATATCGGGCTTGCCCCCTCGCCCTGCGTTGCATACACGACGAGGGAACTCAAAGCACGCGCCGGCACGATCATAACTGCCTCACACAACCCCCCTCCCGACAACGGCATCGCCTTCTACCGCTCGGATGGCATGGAATTTCTGTCCGAGGATACGCGTATAATTGAGGGGCTCGTCCTCGAGGGAAAACCCAAACGGGCAAACTGGAACGCGTTGGGCAGAGTGCAGCGATATGATGCGATTCCCCGCTATATTCGGGCGATCAAGCAAATGGTGAAGCTCAAACGGGGGCTTAAGGTCATCGTCGACTGCGCGAACGGGCTCGGGGCAACCGCAACTCCCTACCTGCTCCGCGAGCTTGGCTGCAAGGTCGTCACGCTCAACTCTCACCTCGATGGGCACTTCCCGGGACGGCCAGCCGAACCACAACCCTGGAACCTTGCGGATCTCATGAGCACGGTTAAGGAACTGGGAGCGGATGTCGGAATCGCACACGACGGCGATGCCGATCGAGTTGCAGCAATCGATGAGCGGGGGAACTTCATCAAGCACGACGCGTTGATAGCCCTCTTCGCCAAGCGCGCGGTTGAAGCCCACGGCGGGGGCGCGGTCGTGACCAGCGTGAACACATCCGCCGCGATCGAGGAGGTAGTTTCCAAGGCGGGGGGAAAAACCTTCAGGGCCGCGCTCGGCAAATTCCACGAGGCGAGGCCAAAGCATAACGCGATTTTTGCTGGCGAGCCCGGAAAACTCGTTTTTTTGGACTTTGGGCCGTGGGCGGACGGTGTGCTTGGAGCGGCAAAATTGCTTGAGGTGATGTCGCGCGCGCGAAAGCCTATCTCAAAGGTCTTCGCCACCGAGGTGCCGGACTACCCGATGTACTTCGAGGACTTCCCATGCCCGGATGAACGGAAGGCTGAGTTCATGCAGAACGCTCGGAAATACCTGCTCGAAAACATCAGCGAGGTGCGCGATGTGCTGGAGATCGATGGCGTTCGCGTGAACCGAAAAAATGGAAGCTGGATCCTCGTCCGAACTTCTGGCACCGAGCCGAAGGCAAGGCTTGTCATCGAGGGGCGGACCGACAAGGAACTCGAGCAGCTCAAGGAATTTGGGCTTCGGGGGATTCACAAGTTTTTGTAAGGTTGACCGAGAGAGAAATCGATTTCAATCATTTTGTGGCCGATTACTCCTATCCTCCCTTGCCTCCTCTCTTACGACACCGTATGCGCCAAGCAATCCACATCAAGAACATCGCCATCGCCAGGCCAACTAACGTCATACCGGTCATATTGTCTGGCCGTGTTTTATCTAATTCTAGAAGCGGTGCAAACATGATGAAAAAACTCAACCCGCCGGATGCCAGTGCTAACTTGTGCATCCCCGACCAAGCCACGCCTCCGCCTGACAGCGTCCATACTGCCGAGGCTACCAAGACAGCCAGCCCCGCCATTAAAAGTATCGCCACGAGCGGGTGAAGCGCGCTTTCGGGCGATAGCCAAGAGATGAAAAATAACGCGAATGTTCCCAAGAAACCTATCACACCGAACCAGCGGGGTCGGACGAGATGCATCGTTCTAGTCCCGCGAGTAAACAAAGGATTAGGGAGCCATCGTGCGATTGTGGCCAATATTACTACAGCCGCTCCCGCCAGCAGATACTGAATGAGCTGTGGGCGATAAGGCGTAAGAAAAAAGAAACCAAAGATGACGACGCCTGCCAGAAGAAGGCATAACACGTTAAACTTCCGTCTGCTCACCAATGACCGCGAACGTTGCATCGGAAACAACAATGTGACAAGCATGACTGGGATAGTAATGCTGAACACAGAATGATAAATCGTCAGCTGTAAACTCCACACCCAGTTGATACCTGCCCATCGCCCATAGCTCCCGAGGAGGCCAATATCCACCCATCCGGGATCAAAGAAACTCTTCACCATGAGCCCCTCTTCGATGACGCCATAAGCTGCACCAAGAATGAGTAGCGAGGGCAAACCCTTGCCCCATCGATGTGTCAACTCGCGGGCTATCACCGCGCCGCTTCCATAGAGCGCGGCAAGAATGGCAAAGGTGAGTGGATTGAAGAACTCTGCAGGCGGTGATGAGCCGGATAACAACTCGCCGATAACTGGTGAGAGAATGAAGAGTACCAATGCGGGTGATATGCGCCCCTCTGTTTTCAAACGAACGGGCTCCTTCCCCTTTACAGATACTACATCTGAGGGTTTCTTAATCATTTCTACAAATTCAGGTCCAAAAGATTAAAAAGAATTGAAAAACCAGCTAAGACTCGGATGGGAAATTGGTCAGAAAAATCGCCATCACTTGCAAGGACTTTCAGGTCAGTGCCGAGATGCTCGAAGGTGAACGTCCAAAAACATGCGAGGCGATTTGGCGCGCTCTGCCGTTCGAGGCCGAATTGGAGATCTGGAAGGAGGAAGTGTATTTCGAGATTCCAGTGAAAATCCCACCTGAAAATCCCACCCCAAAAACCACAGCGGGCGACGTTTCATACTGGCCCGAGGGCCCCGGTTTTTGCATTTTCTTCGGAAAATCACAGCCGGTGAGCCCCGTCAACACCTTCGCGCGAATTACGGGTGGTGTTGAAAAATTCAGGGCTGCACGAACTGGAGACAAAATAATCGTGCGGAGAGCCTGATCAAGATATCTTCAGATCAAGCACCACGTGATAGACTCTCGGAGCATAGGAGCGAACCTTTCTGCTCTCACACAATTCAACTTTTTTCCCACTAGCGCCTGCTGTGGCACGGACGAACTCGAGCGATTTTTTGAACGGTTCCGGTTCCTCGCCAAAATCGTAGAGGTGCACGATGCCTCCACCGGGCTTGAGTGCGAGCAATGCTACATCGAAGAATTTTCTCGCCAGCTCCGGCAGCGGCATGAGCACGCGATCGGCTTTCCCGGCGAGCTGAGCTTTGACCACCTCCCTCGCGTCCCCGAGTATAGGCGCCACGCGATCACCGACTTTGTTGATGCGGATATTTTCGCACATGTATTTGAATGCATTTGGATTTTTGTCGATCGAGTAAACCCTCGCCGCTCGGCTGTGTTTGGCTATGATGATCGAATAGCACCCGACACCCGCAAACAGATTTGTCACAACCTCTCCCGGTTTTACGAGCGAGGCAATGCGCAAGCGCTCATGAGCTAAACGTGGGGAAAAATAAACCCGTGCAAGGTCTGCCTTAAAAGTGCAGCCCCCCTCGTGATAAGTCGTTTCGGTCCGAGGCCCCCCCGCGATGACCTCCAGCTCTCGCGTTCGGAACTCCCCGCTCACGGCACCAACCTGACGAAGCACGGTTCGGACATGACGGTGCACCCGCATCAGCGCTTGGCCGATCAGGTGCTTTTTGGGCAGGAGCTCATCGGGCAGCTTAATAACCGCGATATCGCCGATAATATCGAATGCCCGAAGTCGTCTGAGCTCATCATCGGTTAGTTTGCCCTTCAACGCTTCGCGCAGATTTCTTGACATGTTATCTAAACCAATTTCGCGTTGGCTCAAAAGGTTTTAATTATAAACACCTTCCTCATACTTCGCCAAATTCAAGTATTTGTAAAAGTTTTTATGCGGCACATCAAAATCAGAACTGATTTGAGGTGAACCGTTGCCCTACGTGTACTGTGACCCAAAGCTTTGCACCGGCTGCCGTGCGTGCGAACTCGTTTGTTCGGGCGTTCATGAGCGAGTTTTTAACCCCCGGAAGGCGCGGATTCACGTCGTGCGAAGGGAACCGGCAACCGACTTCGCAATCGCCTGCCATCAGTGCGAGAACCCGCCCTGCGCGGCGGTCTGCCCTGTTGGTGCTATTCGAAAACTCCGCAGCGGTTTGGTCGAAGTCGATGCAGCGCGATGCATAGGCTGCGGCGCCTGCGTCGAGGCGTGCCCGTTTGGAGCGATCACCGTGGTCAACGGCAAGGCGGTCAAGTGCGACCTCTGCGGGGGGGACCCGGCGTGCGTGAAACAGTGCATGCCCGAAGCGCTGAAGTTGGCGACGCCAGCGCAGGTGGCTGCTGGAAAGAGGTGAGACAATGGCGTTCACTTACAAGGGCTACGCGGGCAAGTACCTGCGCGTCGACCTCACGCGGGGCAAGAGCGTTGAACTCGAGCTGCCGAAGGAGTGGGCTCGCAACTATATTGGAGGCAGCGGCATCGGGGCGCGCATCCTCTACGATGAAGTGCCTCCGGAGGTCGGGCCCCTTTCACCCGAGAACCTCCTGATCTTCGCTACCGGGCCGATAACCGGCACCGTCTACCCGCCATCGGGGCGATACTGCGTTGTCATGCGCTCTCCGCTGACCGGGATCTGGGGGGAGGCGCACTCTGGGGGACACTTCGGGCCTGAGCTGAAATACGCCGGCTATGACCTCATCGTGATTCAGGGCAGGGCATCAAAGCCCGTGTACCTCTGGATCGATGAAGACAGGATCGAACTGCGCGATGCAGAAAAACTTTGGGGGAGAAACGTCGTCGAAACCACAAACATGCTGTTGGAGGAGCTCGGAGACCCGGAGGTGCGCGTCGCGTGCATCGGTCAGGCTGGCGAAAATCTTGTGCGGTTTGCCTGCATCATGAACGATTACTTCCGAGCGGCCGGCCGAACCGGCGCGGGGGCGGTGATGGGTTCGAAAAACCTCAAGGCGATAGCGGTTCGTGGAAGCAAGGATGTGGAGGTCGCCAATTTTGATCGCGTTTGGGAACTGACCGAAGATGCCCACGCGAGGTATACTGGAGGATATTGGGGAAAGGCGTCCCACGAGGCGCTCTACAGGTTCGGAACTGAAAACCTAGTCACCTGGGAGAATGAGATAGGACGGCTGCCGACGAAGGGGCACTCGACTGGCGTTTTCGATTATGTGGACGAGATAGGCCCGGAACGATTTGAACGGGAGTTCATCGTTCATCGCCGCGCGTGCATGAACTGCCGCATTCAGTGTAAGAAAGTAAGTCGCGTCGCTCAGGGTAAATATGAGGGGACGGTGAGCGAGGGACCCGAATATGAAACTGTTGTCGCGCTCGGCTCAAATTGCCTGATTCGAGACTTCCCGGCGATCCTGCGCGCTAACCATCTGTGCAACCTTTACGGGATGGACACCATCTCGTGCGGCGGAACCGTGAGCTTTGCCATGGAGTGCTTTGAGCGGGGAGCATTGAGCGAGAGCGAGATCGGGTTCCCGCTGAGGTGGGGCGATGGCGACGCGATGGTTAGGCTTGTGGAGTTGATCGCACGACGTAAGGGGATAGGCGAGGTGCTGGCGGATGGCGTCCGCGCGGCGGCAAGACGAATGGGCAAGGGCTCGCAACGATGGGCGATTCACGTTAAGGGGATGGAGGTATCGGGGCAGGACGGCAGGTCGCATCAGTCTGTGGGGCTAACCCACGCCGTTGCGGTGCGCGGGGCCGACCACCTCCGCTCCCTTTCCTCCCTCGACGAACTCGACTTCAAGCCAACGATCATTGAACGGTACGGAAAGGCCAAGGCAAAGGCGATTGGGGATAGGCTCTCGATGAAGTACAAGGGGATACTCGTCAAGGACATGGAGGACCTGTACGCGATCGTGGATGCCCTTATCACCTGCAAGTACGGGACGATGTGGCCGCCGATTTTCTACCTTGACGATTACTCCAAGTTGCTGCCGGCCGTCACGGGCATCGAGGAGTTCGCTCGAATTGAAGAGGTTCGGGCCGCAGCAGAACGGATAGTCAACCTGAAGCGTGCATTCAATGCCCGCCTCGGCCTGGACCGCAAGGATGACACCCTGCCGGACCGCTTCCTGAAGGAACCAATGCCTCGCGGACCTGGAAAGGGCAAGGTGGTCGACCTGAAGCCGATGCTCGACGAGTACTATCGTGAGCGAGGATGGGACGTTCGAACGGGCCTGCAGAAGCAGGATACGCTCGAGCGACTTGGACTGGCGGATGTCGCTGAAGACCTAGCAGGGCACGGGAAGCTCGCAAAATGAAGGTTTAATATTATCCTCAAGACATTTTTACCTGTGGTTCTTTGAAAGAAATAATTGCTTTTAGGAAGATGCTAAACCGGAGAGCCGTGATATGCGTAAGCCGAGGATGGAAGAAACTGTCGTAGAGATGAAGGGGATCCTCAAGCGTTTTCCGGGAGTGCTCGCCAACGACCACATCGATTTCGACGTTAAGGCGGGAGAGATCCATGCCCTCCTTGGGGAGAATGGGGCCGGCAAGACCACCCTCATGAACATCCTTTATGGATTGTATAAGCAGGATGAGGGCGAAATTTGCATTCGCGGTAAAAAAGTGACCATCAAATCCCCGAAGGATGCGATCGACCTAGGGATAGGGATGGTTCACCAGCTCTTCAAACAAGTCCCTCGCCATACGGTTGCAGCGAACATCGCCCTCGCCTCATCCCCCGACTTTTTCTTCCCGGGAAGTAAGGCAAAGGAGAAAATATTGAGAATCTCGGAAGAATTCGGATTGAAGGTGGATCCGGATGCTGAAGTCTGGCAACTATCGGCTGCTGAGCGACAAAAAGTCGAATTACTGAAAGTGCTCTGCCGCGGCGCGGAGATTCTTATCTTAGACGAGCCGACCTCCACCCTTACCCCACAAGGAAAGAAAGGACTTTTCTCGCAACTCAAAGAGATGAAAAAGAAGGGTTATGCGATAATCTTCATCACCCACAAGCTCGACGAAGTATTAGAGATCAGCGACCGGTGCACCGTTCTAAGAAAAGGCAAGAAAGTTAAGACTACCCCCACCTCAAAGGCGACTAAGAGATTTTTAGCAAGGTGGATGGTGGGACGGGAGGTCCTCTTTAAAGTGAAGAAAAAAACCGTGAAGAAAGGCAAAATCGTTTTAGAAGTGAAAAAGCTTCGCGTTCTCGGTGACAGGGGAGAAACAGCAGTAAAAAAAGTTTCCTTTTCCATTCGTGAAGGGGAGATCCTGGGGATAGCAGGAATCGGCGGAAGTGGTCAGGGGGAACTCATCGAGGCTCTCACTGGGTTACGAAAAATCGAGGAGGGGAGATTGATACTCTCTGGAAAGGATATGACAAAAGCTTCACCGCGCGAGTTTGTGGACGCGGGCGTAGCATATGTTCCTGAGAAGAGGGTTGAAGTCGGCCTAGTTCCTACCATGAGCGTGAAAGAAAATCTTATCTTGAAGGACTACCGGGTTCCCCCTTTTTCCAAGAGGGTATTTCTCAATCTCAGCGCGATAAACCGTAGTGCTAAGGAAAAAATCTCTCGATACAATGTAATCACTCCTAGCCCCGATACGCCGGCAGGCATTCTCTCCGGCGGAAACATCCAAAGGTTAATCCTGGCTAGGGAAACTTCCGGCGAGCCCAAACTCCTAATAGTCGCATATCCAACTTACGGTCTCGATGTTGGATCGGTAGAAAGCGTTCGCGAATTGTTGTTGAAACAAAGGGAGAGAAAGAGTGCAATTCTCTTGATATCAGAAGACTTGGATGAGATAATGACGATGAGCGATCGAATCGCCGTGATGTACGAGGGGAAGATCATGGGAATAGTTAATGCCGGTGAGGTGACGCGCGAGGAAATCGGATTGATGATGACTGGAACTCCATGGAGGGAGATTCCTAATGCTCGGGCTTAAGATAGAGAAAAGAGCTGCCCCCTTGCCTTGGGTCGAACTTGGGATTTCGGGCCTCTCTATAGTCATTGCCTTATTAGCGGGATCCGTTCTAATATGGACGCAGGGTTTCAGTCCTCTCCACATCTACTCAACATTGTTTTCCGGGGGCTTCGGGAGCTTTTCGGCCATTGCTAAGACCTTAACCAAGACAATCCCCCTCCTTTTGATAGGAGTGGGGTTAGCTCTCGCTTTTAAAGCAAAGGCGTGGAACATTGGTGCTCCGGGGCAGATGATAATAGGTGCGATCGCGGGCACCGGAGTGGCCCTCTTCCTTCCATTCGACTTACCCGCGCCTGCACATATAGCACTTATGTTTATAGCGGGTTTTGCGGCTGGCGCAGGTCTTGCTGCTATTTGCGCGTTTTTGAATACCAAGATCGGTCTCGACATGGTCGTATCTACACTGCTGCTGAATTACGTCGTCCTTAAACTGTTGAAATATCTAATATATGGACCGTGGCAGGCGCCAGGGTGGGGCTTTCCATACACGAAAGAACTCTCCGCCTCCCTGCAACTGCCAACGTTGGCTGGAACTCGCATTCATTATCCGACCCTCATCATCGGAATCGTCGCAGTCTTACTGATTTACGTACTTATGAGGAGAACCAAGCTGGGTTACGAGATCAGAGTTTTTGGTGAGAATCCCAAGGCGGCCGAGTACGCCGGCATAAACAGCTTCAAGATAATAATCTTGGTGATGATAATCAGCGGTGGTCTCGCAGGCTTAGCCGGTATAGGAGAAGTGGCCGGCATTCATCACTTGCTTAAAGAAGGCATTGACGGAAGCGGGCTAGCGTACGTCTCCAGCTATGGGTATACTGCAATCATCGTGGCGTGGCTAGGAAGAAGGAGTGCTTTGGGCTCGGCGCTGGCGGCCTTTTTCATAGCAGGAATTTTGGTGGGTGGATATGGTGTCCAGCTTATCGAGGGGGTTCCATTTGCCATGGTTTCAGCGATTTTGGGATTGATTCTCATCAGCCTCATTGGAGGTGCTATCCTCGCTCGATACAAGTTCACTTTTAGGAGGGGGAGATAACTTTGAATTTAGCAACCAAGGTATTTTCCAATATCCTAAGGAAGAAAACCCTCGCGCTCATTATTGGTCTGGCTGCTGTAGTTCTCTTCGTGTCCTATCTCGAGCTATCAGGCGTAAAAACAGGTTCTTTTCTTAACAGGGCGATGGTCTTTGCGACACCACTTCTCTTTGGGACATTAGGTGAAATCTACGCCGAACGCTCCGGTATCTTAAATCTTGGGATTGAGGGCATGATGAGTACCGGAGCCGCTGCGGGTATATTGGGGGCCTTTGCACTGAGGAGCGCTTGGGCAGGAGCCGCTGTGGGCATGATAAGCGGGGCGCTCTTGGCTTTCTTGTTCGCCATTGCAGTAGTCCATTTACGGGGGATGCAAGTTCCAGCTGGACTCGGGCTCTTCATGTTCGGGCTCGGTCTAAGCGGTGTAATTGGTGTAACCCATGCAGGGGAGAAGCTTCCCTATATCTTCACCAAAACACCGATCCCTGTATTGAGCGATATCCCGGTGCTCGGCGAATTCCTATTTCAACATGTGCCCTTGGTCTATTTGGCATTAATACTGGTT
The DNA here is from genome assembly GCA_030627035.1 of Hadesarchaea archaeon. GTDB lineage: Archaea > Hadarchaeota > Hadarchaeia > Hadarchaeales > Hadarchaeaceae > DAOUSU01. Next base: position 6,465 of record DAOUSU010000015.1, on the reverse strand, counting down.
CCAATAATGTGGTTCGTACTTTTCAAAACTAGGCTTGGGCTCAACATCAGGACGGTCGGCGAAAATCCGGCTGCGGCGGACTCAGCAGGGGTAAATGTTTTTCGAACCCGTTATCTTTGCATAATTCTAGGGGGAGCTTTAGCAGGGCTGGGGGGGGCCTTCTTTTCGGTAGCGTGGATGCATTATTGGCTGGAAGGAATGACCGCTGGTTGGGGCTGGGTGGTGATAGCACTCACGATCTTCGCGCTATGGAATCCTTTGGGTGGTCTGTTAGGATCTTTGCTTTTTGGAGGGGTGCACGCTTTTCAATTCGAACTTCAGGGGCTAGGATTTCCAATTCATATCTTAGGGATGCTGCCTTACCTCGTGACACTCATCACGCTAATCACCCTTCTACTCTTCCGCAGAAGGTTGGGGGCTCCATCTGCACTTTTGACGTCTTATACGAGGGAATAGTTTTAGGTCATTTTAGACGCTTTAAACGTGCGAAAAGGAAAACAGGGTTCTGCGTTAATTTTGGGGCAAGGGGGAACCTGATCTCCGCAAGTTGGGCTTTAAGTCCGTAGCAAAGCTATTAGAATCCTTTTTTCGCCCTTCAAGTGCCATTACAGCGAACTCCGCTATATCGATCTTTCAAAATAAAGCAATTTTAGGCATTTTCAAAGCGCATCGCCTTAAATCTGGCGCAGAACCGAAAACCGAGCTTGTAGAAATAACCCACTTTTTCATGCTTTTTAGGACATTTTACAACTCCTACAGGCGAAAAAAGATGAGAAAAATAGTATTTCGTGAAAAAAAGAATCGAATTTTACTGGAATTCTGAAAAATAATGCTGGTCATAGCCGAAATAGCCCTTCATTTGGATATAGTTCTACAAGCCCGAAAACCGAAGAATTTTTATACTAGACTTGTGAGATTTTTAAGGGAGGAATTTTAAATTTTAAAGGAGGTTAAAAATGGAAACTGGAAAATGGGTAGCAGTATTGGTGATAGTAGCAATTGTTGCAGGGGTTATAGGTTATGTTGTTAAACCAACGCCAACGCCACCAGAGGTAGCTGAACTGCAGGACAGAGTGTCTGAACTGGAAACTACAGTATCTGAGCAGAGCGCTAGAATAGATGAACTTGAGGCTATACCCAAGGCAAAGCTCGTTAAAGCAGGGTTCATCTATGTAGGACCCATCGAGGACTATGGTTGGACCATGGCACACAACAGGGGGCGCACGAGGGTCGACGAGAAATATGACTGGCTCGAAACCATGTACGCGGAGATTGTCCCCGAGCCCGAAGTCAGTGATTACATAGATGAGATGTTCGGAAAGGGGTGCGACGTTGTCTTCACCACGAGCTTTGGATTCGGATGGGACACAGTAAAAGCGGGAGCGAGATGGCCCGATAAGATGCTGTATCACTGCTCAGGAGATTCGAGTATACACGGGACCGCGCCCAACGTGGGCTTTTACTTTGCCGATTTCTACCAGATATACTACATGAACGGTCTCGCGGCTGGAGCGCTCACCAAAACGAACAAAATAGGATATGTTGCGGCTTATACGACCGCGGAATTGGTCAGGCATCTAGATGCTTTCTACTTGGGGGCGAAGGAAGTCAATCCAGACGTTGAGATGAAGGTACTGGTGACTGGATCATGGGTTGATCCAGCAACCGACACCCTCAACGCCGAGACCCTAATAGCCTGGGGAGCTGATGTTATCGGATTTACCGCTGACGCGCCAGCTGTTATATCAAAATGTCAAGAGCATTACGAGGACACGGGCGAAAAAATCTACACATTCAGTCACTATAGCTGCATGAAAGAGTTTGGTCCAGACGTGGTTGTGTCCGGACAGCTGGTCAACTGGGAAAAATGGTACGATTACCTTCTGTTGAAAGCGCAGCAAGACGAAGCGGAGAACTGGCAGCACTGGGGGTTAATAAATGGCGGCTACTGTGAAATGGGCTCCGACTTCGGCGAGCCGATAAATCCCATATTCATAGACGACCTGGAGGCGGTTACGGTGACGGATCCAGTTCTAGGCACGACAAATGTCTATGATCTGATCATGTATAGGTATGAACAGTTCAAGGATGAGCGATCGACTTATGAACCATTTACAGGCCCCATCTACGACACCGAAGGAAACCTGAGGTTGAAGCCTGGAGAGGTCATCGACGGATACGAACTCTGGTGGGAAATACAGTGGTATCCAGAGGGCATCATTCCACCGGAGTAAGATGCCCTCCTTTGTTTTTTATTTTTTTACATAACCATCGAAAGTGGCGGTTTGAAAAGTTCCAATTTTCCTCAAATTTGAGATCCAAAGCACCGAATTTTAACTCGCCTCAACCGAACTCAATCTTTTAAAATGAACCGCATCAATCAACCCCTTGTCTGTAATCCTGAGTTCTGGAATCACCGGCAACGCCAACAGTACAATCATCGGAAATGGTGTCGCCATCCTACATCCGAGACCCGCCCAAATGCCCTCAAGCTTCTTGACTTCTTCGTGAACATCTTCCACGCTTTTGGTTGACATCAGCCCAGCTATCGGTAATTCAACCAGCCCGAGGATTTCTTCCTTGTTTACAACCGCTATCCCTCCCCCAACTTCCACCAATTTATTGGCGGCAAGGGCCATGTCTTGGTCATTTAACCCCACCACAAGCAGGTTATGGCTATCGTGAGCTATTGTAGATGCCGTGGCCCCCTCCCTGAAACCAAATCCTTTTACAAAACCGAGCCCTATATTTCCAGTCAGCCTATGTCTTTCGATAACCGCTATCTTTGCCGTGTCTTTCTCAACGCTCGGCTGTATTGACCCTCTTTTGACGGGTAGTTCTTCCACCAGATGCCTCGTTGTGATTTTTTCTCCAACTCCTATCACGTGTGCTTTTACATGCCCTTCCTCCAACGAAGCCCTCACCACAAAATCGTTTGCCATCAGCGGGCGCTTGACCCTCACAGTTCTCCTTGCATACTCGGGATAGCTTGGACGCCTTAAATCCACGGTGAGTTTACCATCCTTAGCAACAAGCACTCCTCCGGCGATGACGGCACTCACCGAAATTTTCGATAGGTTATCCAATACAGCCATGTCAGCGTATTTACTGGGGGCAATTCCACCCACATCTCGATCAACCCTGTAATGTTCTGCTGTATTCAGGGTTGCCATCTGTATAGCGGTGACTGGGTCCACCCCTTCCTCTATGGCCCTCCTCACGACATGATCCATATGGCCCTCTGTCACGAGATCTCTGGGATGGCGATCGTCCGTCACCAAGATAACGCGTCTGGGGTCTATCCTATCCTCGGTAACAATCTTTATCACCTCGGCCAAATTCCGAATGGACGCATATCCCTCACGCACCATCGCGTACATCCCAACTCTTGCCCTCTGTAGACCGTCGATTTTCCTTATGGATTCGTGGTCGGATGTTATGCCTGCCGCCGCATATGCCGACAGCTCGGCGTCTAAAATACTGTCAGAGTGCCCCTCAACGACTTTTCCTGCCCTTAACGTGGCTTGAATCTCGTCATGAACTTTATCGTCGCCCGAGAGCACGCCAGGATAGTTCATCATCTCTGCCAGTCCTACCACACCATCCCACCCCAATGCTTCTTCAACTTCCCTTGGGCCTATCTCAGCTCCAGCCGTCTCGAACTCCGGGGATGTCGATGGCACGCACGAGGGCACGCATGTAAATACCCTTAACGGGACATTTTTGGCCTCATCGAGCATCAGCCTAACGCCCTTTAACCCGAGGACGTTTGCTATTTCGTGAGGATCCATGAACACACCAGTTGTTCCACGGGGCAAGACGACTCTGGCAAACTCCGTTACCGTAACCATGCTGTCATCGATGTGTACATGCCCGTCCAAAAAACCGGGAGCAAGATATTTTCCATTCACATCAAGTACGGTCGTGCCAGCTCCTATCGTGTGATCCGCTTTTCCAACCAGCGCTATTCTATCACCTTTGATGGCCACATCGGTGCCCTCGAGCAACTCTCCGGTGTATACATCGACGAGATTTGCGTTCTTGAGCACAAGATCGGCTTTTTCCCGCCCAAGAGCCGTAGAGACAAGAAGTTTGGTCACATTTTCTAGAGAACTTTGAGTCTGCATATGTCCACCTTATTTCATCCAGATTTAATCCTTTCTCCAAACCATTCAATGGGTTAAGAGCGAAAACAAAAGATAACCAAACGTGAAAACTTAAAGATAGGGATTTGAAGTCCTATCACCGCAAGTTAGAAATATAACATGCGCAAGTTTATTCGGTAAGGTGTTCAAATGATCGAGCTTTATGGACGCGACTTGATAACGACACAGGATTGGAGCGTTGATGAGATCTTGGCCGCAATCGAGCTGGCGAAAAAACTGAAGGCCACGGTGAAAAAAGGAAAACGCCCCCGAAGGGTTTTAGATAGGAAGAACTTCTTCATGGTCTTCTACGCCTCCTCAACGCGAACCCGCGGCGCCTTCGAGGCCGCAACCGCAATTTTGGGGGGCCATCCAGCCTTCATCGATGTCTCGACAACTCGGCTCAAAGCCGGAGAGGCTGTAAAAGACGTTGCGCGCATGTACGACGCTTACGCCGACGGTATCGGGATAAGGATCCTCGACAAATCCATCGATTACATCTACGGCGCGGGGCGGGCGGTGGTGGAGCAATTTGCAGATGCCGCCAAAGTGCCAGTGATCAACATGGCATGCTGCACTTACCACCCAACTCAAGCCATGGGTGACCTAATGACCATTCGAAACAAGCTGGGAAACGTCAAGGGCAAGAAATACGCCATTACTTGGGCATACGCCAGCCAGCCTCGAGGACGATGCAGCATCCAAGCTGAAGTCCTCATCGCGACGAGATTTGGTATGGATGTCGTGCTCGCTTGCCCACCCGGTTTCGAGATCGATCCAAAGATAATCGAAACCGCGAAGACAAACGCGAAGGCAAGTGGAGGTAGCTTTGATGTGAGCCATGAATTTGAGGATTCGCTTAAAGGCGCAAACGTCGTCTTTCCACGAAATTGGGCCAGCTCGGAATTTCTCAGGGTTGGCGCCAGCAAATTCGGCGTCGAGAGGGAGGTCGAGACCCACAACCGCTACAGGAATTGGCGGCTCGAGCAACGGCATGTAAACGATCTCATGGCAAAGCCCGCTATCGTCACTCACGTGTTACCCGTGCTTCGCGGTGAGGAGGCGACAAACAAGGTCATGGATGGGCCGAACTCGGTGATCTACGAACAGGCGGAGGATAACTTTTACGCAAAGATGGCAGTGCTTGCGCTGACGATGGGAGAAAAATAATTCACAAAATTTTCCCCACGATGGGTATTTCGCGCCCGCAACTGGGGCAGCGATTTCCCTTCAAATTTATTTTGACTAACTCAAGCCCAAAGCGCTTGATGAGCATCTCGCCACAGTTCGGGCAGCAAGTGTTCTCATATCGATGCCCGGGCACGTTGCCGAGATATACAAACTCGAGGCCCTCAGATACTGCTATGTCATGCGCCCGCTCTAAGGTGGCGAGGGGCGTAGGCGGGGCGTCAAATTTGTATGCTGGATAGTAAGCTGTGAAGTGCAGCGGAGTTTCTCTGCCCGCCTCACGAAGGTGCCGACGCGCTAGCTCTCGGAGCTGTTCATCCCTGTCGTTAACGCCGGGGACGACGAGGTTCACCACCTCCACATGTATGCCTAATATTTTCGCCTCGCGCACGTTTCTCCAAACCACGTCAACGTCGGCGCCGCAATATTTACGAACCGCCGCCGCATCCCCCTTGACATCTATGCAGAGCGCATCCAGCCCGGCATCGTGCAGCATTCGCAGAGCCTCGAGCGTGAAGTAGCCGTTAGTGACATAGGTATTGTAGAGACCTCGTGCGTGCACGAGTTTGAAGACATCGAGCGAGTACTCGAACATCAAGGTTGGCTCGTTAAATGATATGGAAATCCCCTGGCAACGCTCGCGCAACGCTTGCTTAACGAAATCTTCCGGAGCGATGTAATTCGCTCGGCTTGGATTGGGAGGAAATTTAGAGAGGGAAAAATTCTGGCACCATGGACAGGTCTGATTGCATGACCAAGTACCGATCGTGAGCGCGACGCTACCGGGCCAGAAGTGATAAAATGGCTTCTTCTCGATCGGGTTCGCGGAGATGGATGAGACATCGCCATAAACAAGCGTGTAGAGTTCGCCCCCGATATTCTTTCGTACCTTGCAGAAGCCCGTTGTATTAGGTTTGATTTTGCATCGTCGCTCGCAGAGGTTGCACTGCACCCGTTCATCAGGCAATTTCTTAAACAGTTGCGCTCGCCTGACGGTAGGCATCTCTGGTTCGGCCATTTTATGCCCATATAATTACTGAACTTTGGCAAATTTTAAACCTATCGCCGAGATAACATTCCATGCCACTTTTGGAGGCTGACGGGGGCGGGGTGAACAACCCCAAAAGGTGAT
>DAOUSU010000069.1 GCA_030627035.1 Hadesarchaea archaeon | reverse complement strand
GGGACCCCTAACGGTAATCCTGCAGGTCAAACCAACGATCTCGAAGCTCGTGACGGCTGGAAGTGGGAAGGTTGGGCTCAGAATCCCAGATCACCCGGTCGCGCTGAAACTGCTGGATTTTGTTGGTGGGCCAATTACCTCGACCTCCGCCAACCTTTCTGGCAGACCATTTCCCTCCACCGTCAAGGAAGCGCTGATGCAACTGAGGGGCCATGTCGATATCGCCTTGGACTCCGGCAAATGCAGGTTTGGTCGCCCATCCACCGTGTTGGACCTCACATCAGAACAACCCAAAGTGCTTCGCGAAGGACCGATTCCCAGCGGAGAGATTATGAAGGTTCTGGCGGAATCAACGTAAAAACTGAGAATTAACACCTGTCAATCAACAGAGGTGTTGACATCAGATATTTTCCCATTTATAAATAACTGCCACCCAAAGCCTCGGCGGGAGCTTGCCGAAGACTGGAAGGTGGTGCCCGCTGGCGGAGCGCCTCAGCAGGTGGGCCAGAATTCATCTGCTCAAGGTAATCCTTAGGGAGCGGACACAGATGGAGATCGCGAGGGCGTGCGGCGTGAGCCGTCAAGCCGTTTCCAACTGGCTCGCCAAAGAAGCGTACCACCCGAACGACAAAAACGCCAGCGTGCTACTCAGGTTAGCGTGGCAAGTTGATAGAAGGCGAGCAAAGGATATTCTTCGAGCGGAGGCCAAACGTTATTCGTCTGAGCTTCAACGAATTGGAATCGCATTTTAATGTCAACAGGGGTGTTGACATCGACCGCGAAGAACGCGGTTAGGGTAAGTAAACAGGGGTGTTTACAAAATGGCGATTTACGAATACCTCTCGTCATGTCAACAGGGGTGTTCACTCCGAGAACTCGCTTGCCTCGCGATTGACGCCGCAAAGATTCCAGCGCCAAACCCGTTGTCGATGTTGACAACAGCAAGTTTGGGTGAACAAGTTTGGAGCATCGTTACAAGTGCGCCGAGCCCCTTCACCCCTACGCCATAGCCTATCGAGGTTGGCACTCCGACCACTGGTACATCAACGAGGCTTGATACCACGGAGGGCAAGGTTCCCTCCATCCCAGCGACGACGACGATGGCCGAAACCCCCCGCTTGATCATTAGCTTGAGCGGCTCGAAGAGGCGGTGAATCCCCGCGATCCCAACATCGTACACTTTTATCACCTCGCATCCCATCACCCGCGCAGCAACCGCAGCTTCCTCCGCCACCGGAACATCGGCGGTGCCTGCCGCCAGCACGCCGATCACGCCAACTCTGGGAAAAATGTGTTCCCGCCTTTTGACCACGACTGTTTTGGCCCTTGGGTTATAATCGAATTCGAGATTTTTTGACGTCGCTCGAAGAGCCCTGAGATGGTCCTTTCCAACCCTAGTCACCAAAGCGTAACCATTCCTTTCCACCAAAGATCTCACCACTTTGACGACCGTCTTGGGACTCTTTCCCTCAGCAAGAACAGCCTCAGGAGTGCCAATCCTACGAGCCCGTCCAACATCGAGTTTTGCCAAGTCAGCAATTCGCTTCACGTCGAGCGTCGCCAGCTCTCGCCTCGCCTGTTCAACGGTTAGGTGCCCGGCCATCAGCTTTCTAAGTACGGTTTCGATGTTGATTGCGAGCTCTTTGCGTTTCTTACCGGAACCCATCCGACCACGCTTCATTTCATCCTAGGCCCGTTGGTCTGTGAACTACCCCCAGCTTTCGCAGGGGGCTTCCTGCTTCGACGACGGAGCTTGCCCGGCGACCACGGCCGAAACCGGGACGCCGAGTAGGGGCCCCATCTCCACAGGCGTTGATTCGGGCCGTCCCAGCCCTACTTGAAGAATTCGCAGGGACGCAACATAGTCCCTATCGAACCCCTCTGGAATGTTTCGCGAAGTCCCCCTCGGGTTCACCCTCACTACCGTCCTACCAGCTCGCCCGGCCTTGTAGGACAGGTAATGAAGGAATTTTCCCCAGGAGGCGTCGAGTATGCGTTGCGCGAGGTTGTGGTTTTTCGCCATCCCCGAGATGTTCAGGTCTTCAACCGCTATCGCATCGTAGCCGTTCACGTAGAATCGGGAGAGCTTGTGCAGGAAGTCGTCCCGCTGGTTCACGAGGCGCTCGTGGGCTCTTGCAAGCCTGACCCTTGCCTTCTCACGGTTTCGCGACCCCTTCCGTTTCTTCGACAGCTGCCTCTGCCTGACCCTTATCCGGTCAAGTGCTCGCTCGTAGAATCGCGGGTTCTCGATCTGGCGACCTTCCGTGTCCGAGAGAAAGTGTTTGATTCCGACATCCATCCCCACAACCCTGCCCGTTTTCGGCAAAGGTTCTGGCTTGTCCTCGACTTGGAAAATCGCGTACCACTTCCCAGAGCGCTCACGCTTTACGATGACTCCCTTTATTTTTCCCTTGATTTTCCGATGCAGCTTGATTGGAATCTTGCCCACCTTCGAGAGAACGAGCTTGCCGCTTTCCAGCCTGAAGCCCGACTGGTTGTAGTTCAGAGTCTTGAACCATCCCGCCCCTTTGAAGCGGAGCCTGCCGACCTTGCGGCCGTTGCTCTTCAGCCCCGCCAGCGCCCGGATGTTGGACCAGAGCTGGTAATTCGCCATCTGCAGGACCTTCGAGTACACCTCGCCGAGCTCCGGCTTCTCATGGCGCTTCAGATCAACGATTAGGGCTTGGGTGTCCGTCCGTCTAAGCTTTATTCCCTTCTCCCTAGCTAGGTTCAGCTCGGAGAGCAGGCGGTTGTAGAGCCACCTGCAAAGCGCCATCTGCCGGTTCAGCTTTTGCTCCACCGCTTTTGACGGATACAGACGGAACTTGTAGCTAAGCATGTCCTCGCCTTTCGTATATCCCACGCGTTGTTTTACTCAAATCACCCATATCCTTTTCGGGGAGAGGTCACCGAAAGTATTCCGCCTTTCATCCCCTCCCTTGCGGAAGGGGGCTTCTCGGCGGTAGAGTTAAAATCGTGGAAGTTCAGGGACGGCCTACCTCGATAATTCCCTCGCCCTCTTCGCTGCTGCTTTAACTGCCGCCACAAGGGCCTCCGATATCTTTCGATTCTCTAGCACTTTGAGCCCTTCCACCGTCGTTCCCTTCGGGGTGCATACTTGCCTTGTTAGATCATCGATCCCCTTGCCCAAGCTTAGAACCATCTCCCCAGCTCCCTTCGCCGTCTGTGCCGCTAGCTTTAAGGCGACCTCGCTCGATAGGCCAAGCTCGACTCCAGCATCTCGCAGGGCCTTGATGATTAGATAGAAATATGTGGGGCCGCTTCCGCTGAGCCCTGTCACGGCGTCCATGAGCTTTTCATCAATTTCGAATCCCACGCCAATCTTGTTCAACAAGCCCTTCACCAGTTCTGCATCCTCGCGTGAGGCCCTAGTGCCCCGCGAGAAGCAGGAGGCCATCTCGCCCACGAGCCCGCAGATGTTGGGCATGATCCTTATCACCCGGGCTTTAGTGTGTGCCTCGATGAACCCGGTTGAAACCCCTGCCGCTGCGGAGATCACGAGCTTGTCCCGAGAGGTCTCCTCGGTCTCCTTCAGCACGGGTTCAACGATGTCGGGTTTTACCGCGAGGAGAATTACATTGCAGCATCTCGCTAGATTTTTATTGTTGGTCGTTGTCTCAATCCCAAGTTTTTCCAGCTCTCCGAGCCTTTTCTCGCTCACGTCGCTTGCCATGATCTCTTTTGCCTCGAGCGCGCCAACCTTGAGAAAACCGCGTATCAGGGAACTGCCGAGATTGCCGCAGCCGATGATCCCAATTTTCACCTCATCCCCGCATCCACATAGCAGCGAGGTAAATAAAATGTTAGCTGGGAAACCTTTTAGATTTTAAGATATAGTTTCAAGTAGGCCGCCGTAGCTCAGTTGGTAGAGCGCGTCCTTGGTAAGGACGAGGTCGCGAGTTCAATCCTCGCCGGCGGCTCCATTAGACTTTTAGAAAGAGCTTTATTGAACCCAGAGATGCCCAAGAGTGAGATCACTACACAAGAGGCCAACCACGAGCTTGACTCTAAAAATCATGTCCGCCAATATGCAATCCACCAATTTTTCTAGGAACTTGTTACTTGTTAGATCGTTTTAAAACGGCATCCTTAAATAAGACCCAACCATACCGATTATGGGGGAGATATGGAGGCGTGGCTACAGGGCCTGATTGCGTTTCTGGTTCTCATCGTCGTGATTTTACTGCCATCCGCGATAAAGGTCCTGCGCGAGTACGAGCGGGCGGTGAAGTTCAGGCTTGGGAGGTTCGTCGGCATCAAGGGGCCCGGGCTTTTCTTCATCATACCCGGAATTGACAGGCTCAAAAAGGTCGACCTCAGGATCGTGACTTTAGATGTCCCGAAGCAGCGAATAATCACCAGGGACAACGTTAGCGTTGATGTGGACGCGATTGTTTATACGCGAGTTTTCGACCCAAAGAAGGCAATCTTGAATGTGGAAAATTATCTGCTAGCTACAAGCTTCTTAGGCCAGACGACGCTCAGGGACATCCTCGGCAAGGTTGAACTGGACGCTTTATTGACCAAACGGGAAGATCTCAGCAAACGAATTCAAACTGTTTTAGATGAGGGCACCGACCCATGGGGGATGAAGATTTCTGCGGTCACCATAAGTGACGTCAGCATCCCATCTGAAATGCTTCGAGCGATCGCCAAGCAGGCCGAGGCGGAGCGTGAGCGGAGATCCAGGGTGATCATGGCCCAAGGAGAGGCCGAGGCCGCCGCGAAAATGGCAGAGGCCGCAAAACAGTACCAGAAGAATCCAGCTGGGATGAGGTTGAGGGAGCTCCAGATGCTGATCGAGGTTGCAAGGGAGAAGAATTTGATCGTCGTTACCCCTTCTTCTGAGCGGGGAACGGAGCTTGGCGAGGTAGCAGGG
>DAOUSU010000062.1 GCA_030627035.1 Hadesarchaea archaeon | reverse complement strand
CGTTTTCAATATTTCGAAGTAGGCACAGGCAAAATCTTCTTCCACGATCTTCTTGATGAATTGAGGGATATGCACCCCTGCAGGACATCCATCCACGCAGGTTGGCAAATCGCACTGTAGACACCTTTGTGCTTCATAAATCGCATCTTCCTTTGTGTAGCCCAGCGGCACTTCGTTAAAGTTATGAATCCTTTCCCTTGGATCCTGCTCTGGCATCGCCCTTTGTGTTCTTTTGATTCGCTCCTTAACTGGTATCATTTCAGCCATCCTTTTCCACTTCCTTTTGCTGTTTTCTGTACAACTCCAAGGATATCTTCTCCAATCGATCGTACCGTGCCAACCTGTTCATGAATTCTGGCCAGTCCACCAGATGTCCGTTGAACTCCGGTCCATCGACACAGACGAACTTCGTTTCGCCGCCTACGGTTACCCGACATGAGCCGCACATGCCCGTTCCATCCACCATAACGGCGTTCAAGCTGACGATCGTTTCTACCCGGTGCGGCTTGGTAACATCACAGGCGGCTTTCATCATTGGAGCTGGACCGATGACCCATACCTTTTTCACATCCTTTTCCCTTCGCAGAACTTCATCCAAGGCCTCCGTCACGAAACCTTTTCTCCCATAACTTCCGTCATCGGTGGTAACCAAGAGCTCGGTGGAGGATTTCCTCATCTCCTCCTCCATGATGATCAAGTCTTTTGTTTTTGCGCCGATGATCGCGATGACTCGGTTTCCCGCTTCTTTCAGTTCCCGTGTTATGGGATAAACGCAGGCGATGCCCGTTCCTCCGCCCACGGTCACCACCGTCCCATGGTTGTTGATTTCGGATGGATTGCCTAGCGGTCCAACAAGTGAAAAAAGTTCATCCCCCTCCTTCATTTGAGAGAGTTGAGCTGTAGTTTTACCTACCACTTGAAATACGATGCGTATCCATCCATTTTCTCGATTGTAGTCGGCGATGGTCAGTGGGATCCGTTCTCCTTTTTCATCGGTCATCAAAATTATGAACTGCCCCGGTTTGGCCCTCTCTGCGATCAGCGGGGCGGCGATGTCTAATGAAATGATATTCGTGGCAATTTCCCTTTTGGCGATTATCCTGCGCAACCTGACTCCTCGCTAAGCTCCTAGGAGCATCAATTAATTAACGTTATTAGTCGATGGACCCAGAACGGTTTTCGGATCAGTTGGCATAGCTATCTTGAGCAGTTTGATGATGATATCCTCTGCAGCCATTTGCTCTCCCCCATTTGCTTATTCGATAAATACTAGAGTCTTATAAAGCGTGAGTGGGGCCGCTCTCACGCGTGCTCGGTGCTAGGTAGTCGATCAAACGTTCGATGTCGGGCGCTTCAAGGGTCACAACGATTGGGCCGAGCGGAGATTCACCTCCACTGAAACTGACCTTGCCCACGAAGGCGGCCTGTCGGTTGAGCATGAATTGCCCCGCATTGCCCCGCTTACCCTGAAACATCGCCGAGCGGGCCGAGTCGCGGATGGCCTGTTGTCTCAAAAGCTGGTGCAATTGATCGAGCGATTCCACTTGGGCCGATTCCCCCACAAGCGAATTCCCGACCGAGCTGAGTTCGAGCGCTGGAAATATTCGTTTTATCGCCGCCTCGACTTTCTCCCTTGCCTCGGTAGGTTTCACCTCGGCTTGAACTCGCAGCCTCAAGCCTTTTCACCGGCTATACGTCTGAAAAGTTCAATCGCCTTTTCGTGAAGTTCATCGAGCGTGTCCTCGTTCACGATCATGAAGTCCGCGAGCGCGAGAGCCTTGCCGAGCCCCCAACCGAGCTCGCGCCGGTCCTTCTCTCGAAATTTTTCCAATTTCATGGCGTCATCTGCACGGCCACGAGATGCGATGCGGGAATAACGGAGGTGCTCGCAAGCCCAGACCGCGAACAGGTGAAAACTATCGCCGAAAGCGCGACGAAACTCCTCGACCTCTGCTATTCCTCGAATTCCATCGACCACGACCGCACGTTTCCCCTCGCCGCTGGCCTTGATCAGCGGAATGCATCGTTTTGCTATCGCCCCCAGCCCCTCGCGCTCCCTGAGTTCGCTTGCGACCGTCGCAACGCTTCCCTCGTTGATCTTTTGGCCCCGGCGTTTGATTTCCTCCCAAACTACGTCGCCCATCCGAACGGTGGGGACGTCGAATTTAGCGAGGGCTTTAGCTACTTCGGTCTTCCCAGAGCCGTGCAGCCCCACGATTCCAATGACTTCGAGCACCATCACAATTCGACCACGATCAGCGTCGTCGTGTTGGTGACGCCGGGAATGCTGCGGATGTCGCCGAAGATCGTCTTGGTCAGCTTCTCGAGAGAGTCGACCTCGATCCGTGCGACGATGTCGTAGGGTCCGGCAACTGCTTCGACCCTTTTGATCCCGGCCAGCTCTTTGACTTTTCTGAAGACCTCAGCGGTCTTCCCGGGATCTGCGGAAATCAGGCTATACGCATTTACCACTTGCCCACCTCCACACCACATTTCACCGCTCGCCTTAAAAATTTCTTCCAAGCGGTTGAAAAGTGTTAGCACAGTATTTTCTCCCCTTATAAAGCACCTCCCCCTAAAGCCTCGGCGGGGAGATTGGTCAACAAAAAAGGAATGGTACGCGTCCGCCCACATCAATCCTCCCGCGGAGGGGAGGCGCGGACGTTGGTTCAAAACACATGCGTGGCGAGAGCACGGTCGCGATCAATAGGTGGAGGTGAGAAGATGGTGGAAGAGATCGAGGAAATCCGAGACGAAACACGGAAGGTCTCGACCCTGAGGATCGTCGCAAAGCGAGAAGGCAAGGAGCCCTACACGGTCAACATCCCGGTGAAGGGGGACACGGTTTCGTTGGTCCTGCCAAACGGGTATGTCAACTGGCCGGATGGCAGACCCCACCCAGACTCGATTAGGGTGACGATCGACGAGACGCAAAACCTGTGGGTGAACTTCGGCGCTTCGAGGGAGCACGGATTCTACGCTTCGTTGAAGGTCGGTAGGACGCAGGAATAAGATGGGGCGCTGGGCTGGAGGATTTGACCTATGATGGTCCGGCGTTACAATTTTTTCAATAACAAGTGAAGAAGAAATAGTAGCCACCAACAACGTTTTCAGATAGATTGGGGATAAAAAGTCCAAGTCAACAGAATCTTCTAAACTTTGCTATAACATCTTAATAGAGTTCGACCTCCACGACGGTGCCAGCCCTCAAGTTTCCCGCATCTTCGGGCACGATCACGAACCCATCCGCGCTGGTAATCGTGCTCAACATGCTCGAGCCAGATATTTGAATCGGCTCAGCCAACAACCCGCCCCGCTCCTCCCTCAGCCCAACCCTGAGTACCCTTGCACGTCCGGGAGCTGAACTTACCTTCCGCGCGAGCTTGGCCCGAACCCGCGGGTAACCTCGATTTGGGGGCAATCCCTGCATAGCCCGAAGTGCCGGCCTAACGAGCAAATCGAACGCTACCAGCGATGAAACCGGAAATCCGGCGAGAGCGAACACGGGTTTGCCTTCAACGATGCCGAAAGCTGTTGGGGCCCCCGGGCGAATTGCCACGCCGTGAAAGAGGATCTTTCCCACCTCCCCAATCGCATTTGGCACGAGATCCCGCTCGCCAACCGAGCTTCCAGCCGAGATGATCGTGGCATCGTAGCTTCTTGCCCGTAGTAATGCCTGCCGGATGGACTTGAGCCTATCCGGGACGATGCCGAGGCGACCGGGCAGGCCACCGCAACGTGCCACAGCCGCGGCAAGCGAATAGCTGTTGACATCTGTGATCTGCGCTCCTTTGAGACGCTCCCCCGGCTTGCGAAGCTCCCCGCCCGTAGCCAGAATGGCCACCCTTGGTTTACGCGCGACCCGCACTTGGAGGTGCCCAGTCGACGCAAGCATGCCTATGTCTGGGGGTCTGAGCTGGTGCCCGCGTTTAAGGACGACTTTCCCCTTGCGGACGTCCTCACCCCGCATCGAGTCGTTCTTGCCCCGGGTGAGAGGTTTAAACACCTCAAGCTGTCTCCCCTTCACCCGCGTATGCTCGACCATGACCACTGCGTCGGCCCCTCTCGGCATAGGGGCGCCGGTCATTATTTTTGCCGCATCGCCTTTTTGCACACGAAGCTTTGTTGGGGAGCCGATTTTAATTGAGCCCACCACGCGTAACCTAGCTGGTCTCCGCTGGCTGGCTCCGAAAGTGTCGACGGCGCGAACTGCATACCCATCTACCGCCGAGCGGTCGAATGGAGGCACGTCAACCTTCGAGGCGACATCCTCGGCCAGCACGCGGCCGAGCGCTCGATCAAACCTCACGGTTTCGGAGCACACCATCCTTACTCTGGAGAGCACGATCCTCAAAGCATTGTCGAGCTTGATTAAACGGGTGAACCCTCGCATCCTTACTCGCATTTACTCACGCACGTGTTTGACGATGTGCCCGAGTTCAGGCAGGATGAAACCCATCGCGATCTCAACCGCATTTGGGGCGCCGGGCAGACAAAAAATTGGTTTTCGCCCGATGATTCCCGCGGTGGTTCGAGTCAGAAGCGCTGCTGTGCCCACTTGCTTATAGCCGACTCGTCGCAGGACCTCGCCGAACCCGGGCAGTTCTTTTTCAAATAGCGGCTGCAAGGTTTCGATCGTGACGTCTCGCTTCGTGACGCCCGTACCACCGGTAGTTATCACCACATCGATTTTTTGATTCGTGGCGAAATTTTCTACCGCCCCTCTGATCTCGTCAGCGTCATCGGGTACAATCACCCTGGTTGTTTCATGTCCCGCCTTGCGCGCCCTCTGTTCAATAAGCTTTCCAGAGATATCCTCATCGCGGCCCCCCAGCGCGGCGGATGCTCGGCTGTCGCTAACCACTAGAACCCCCACCTTTAGATGCTTGGGGGCGTCCCTTCGATGCTTTATCGCACTCATCCTTTCACCTTCCTAAGCACCCGGATTTCCTCAATCGAGGTCGTCGGGTACTGCCCAGCTTCATCCTTCTCTAGGCCCTTGACCATGTCCCAAATCGTGAGCAGCGCGCTCGCAACGCCTACCAGTGCCTCCATTTCTACACCCGTCTGCGCGGCGGTCTTGACTTCAACGCTTACCCGAACACAATCTCGCTCAAGCTCAGGCTTTACATTTACCGAAGTAATCGGAATTGGATGAGTCATCGGCACGAGTTCTGGGGTACGCTTGACGGCCAATATCGCCGCGGTCTGTGCCACGGTTAATACATCGCCCTTGGGCACCTCCCCGGCCTTGATTTTCTCAATTGTCTCGGGCTTTAGATGAATGACCCCGCTTGCCGTTGCCATCCGGGGAACCTCAGGCTTGGCGCTTACATCGACCATCCGGGCCATCCAACCACGCTAGAAGCATTCCCCGACAACAAT
>DAOUSU010000011.1 GCA_030627035.1 Hadesarchaea archaeon | reverse complement strand
TGAGGGCGAGGATGTTGTGATGCCAGAGCACGTGCGCCACGCCAAGGCGGAGGTTTACCCGGAGGTTAAGAGGGAGGTCATTCGCGACCTCCGGCGCCAGGAACAGCTTCTTCTGCTTGCCGTGGCGAGGAAGCTGAGGATCTCCAAGCGCGCATATGCATTGACCGGGGAGGTCGAGCGAAGCTATCGAATCGCCTGCGAGGAGTACTGCGAACGCCCCCGGGCCCACACACAGCTCTGGGAGTACCTGAAGCGGATGGAGGGATTGGGCTTGGTGGACCTTCAGCCATCGGGCAGGCTGCATCTGGGGAGGAGCAGACGGATAAGCGTTCCCGACGTGCCGGTCAAGACGCTTGAGCGGGAGCTTGCAAAAATTTTAAGCAAGTAGGAGAATCAACTCGCTAACAGGCCTTGCTTATCCCTTCCAAAGCCCAAGCGCGAGGCCGATCAGAAACGTCACCGATGAGTAAGGCAGGACACCCTTCAAACCCTGCGCTCCATCCCAAAGCTTCGGCAGAATCTCCATCGCCTTATCGTAGATATCCTGAAATCCAAAGCTCACGCACCCGGTAGCAACAAGGACAATCACTAAGGCGATTACAATTGTGGCCAACTTTATCGTCCGTCTAATTATGGCACCAACCAACAAACCGACGATGAGTGGAACAATAACCGGGACGATCCACGCAATTTCGGGTGGTATTTCCATTTTACCAACTCAGCCTATGGGACATTTTTACTTTGAAAGTGATGTCATTAAAAGTTTGCGCCTTCACGTCTTGAACCTGAGCAGCGCGGCGATCCCGCCCAGAGCCAGCAGTTGTCTGCCGGCATCATGCTCCGTGCTGATGACGATCACCTCGCCGCGGGTCCTTCGCGCCTGCTCGAGAGTCCCCTCCACACCGGCGCGATCGATCCTCAAGAGCTCGTCGGCCACCAACAACTTTTCGACCGCCCCGAGGGATGCCGCCCGCCCGACCTCGGTTTTCCCGTAGGTCGCAAGCCCACCGCGAGCGATTTCCGCCATGAGCTGTTCGACTAGCGAGGTCTCAAGCGAAAGTCTGTCCTCCCCCGACACCCGCTCGACGAACCCGCGCCGCACGATCTCATATATCCCGGCCCTCCCTCCGGAGCTGACATCGTCGCGCCTGACCATCGTCGCAAGTTTTGGGTACTTCTCCCGCAGGAATGCCGCAAACGAGTCCTTGGTGAAGCCTGGGCCAGCAACTATTGCGACCCGAACGCTTTCGCGCGAGATGATTTCATTCATAGCTTGGGCGAGCTTGTGAAAGAATTTTCGTTCCTCGGCATCTCGCTCGACTGCGTAGCGCTTGCCCGCTCGTGCACACGAGATGGTGCCGAGTGCATCTAACCCATATTGGCGAACCAATGCGAGTTCGGCAGAAACATCATCCAGCGCGACGAGCAGCACGCGAGGCCTTCGGCTGGCTCGGACAGCTTCCCTGATTCGGTCGAGATGCTCCCGCCGCCAAGTTTTTGTGATCGTGAGCGCCGATCCCGGCTCCAAGCTGAACGAGTGGTGTTTCCCAACATCAGGGCCCTTAACAATCGTACCGAGCAGGCGGAGACGATTTGCATGTCGGTGGAACTCGACGCTTTCAACTTTTATTGAGAGCATCACGCGCCGCTTCTCGGGTCGCTCCGGTCTAATTTTATCTATCGTCTCTCGCTCGCGCCGCCAAGTCAGCGATGTAGCTATGTCACCTGGCTCAACCAAGTGCTGGAGGTGCCAGAAGTCATCGAGCGTTTCGACCGCGAGCTTGATTTTACCGTGTTTTAGATCCTTGCGAACGACGCGCATTTTCGACGCCTTCTTGAATGATTTAAATTTTTTGCCACCGCGCCATCAATTTTTATCTTTCCAAGCGCGCTGGGGCCTTCTTTTTAGTCCCACCTAGGAGTTCCTTAAGCGGTTTACCATCGGTGGGGTGAATTTTGTAGTAAAGGCGCGTGCCCTTTAGACTTGCAACTTTATCGATAGGAAGCGCGAGCACGGCGGTCCTCCGAAAACCAAAACACAGCAAGCCATCAGCCCCGGTCTCGTTTGCTGAAGCCTTGAGCCGTTCGACCTCTCGGCGCGGAAGGTAGATCGGCCCGAGGGTGGAAGTTTTTTTGCAACTCACGAGGCAGCAAAGGCGCCCGCCCTTCGATATCTTAAGGTCAACCCCCAACGAACTCCCGGAGCGATCCCATGAGTAGCCGAAGCGCTCAAAGAGGTAGGCTACACGGTATTCGAACATCGTTCCCCTAGTTTTCCCCATAGTCATCTAATCCCCAAAATTGTTTTATCCGCGGTCACTTAAACATGGTTGAGGTAAATGGTGGCCCAGAAGCTAGTTAGGATAAGGGACCTGAAACCCCAAGACATGCAGGTGATCCTGAGCATCGAGTACAAGTGCTTCAGGGACCCCTATCCCCCCGGCCTGCTCAACCAACTGAACGCCATGCATCCCGGTGGCTTCCTCGTCGCCGAGGTGGACGGCAAGGTAGTAGGCTATGTGATAGGGGTGATGAGGTGGGGGAGTACCGGCCACATTTTATCGATCGCGGTTGATCCGCCCTACCAGAGGCACGGCGTTGGTTCGGCCCTCATGGCGAGCATCATGGATCGCCTCCGCGCAAAGGGGGCGAAAAACGTGAGGCTTGAGGCAAGGAAGAGCAATCTCGCGGCGCAGAGATTTTATCTCAAGCTCGGTTTCAAGCGGCAGGAGGAAATCCCATACTATTACGAGGATGGCGAGTCGGGGGTGGCGATGAGCTACGACTTCGAGAACTAACCGCCTCTGCTTTTCAACCTTCTCAGCTCATCCGCCGTCAAAACTCGCACATTCGCTGGCATCGATTCTACGCGCGAGCGCATCCCAACGATGTATTTCACGCCTCTCCCTGCGGCCAAGTCAGCGAGCTCTTGGGTCACGACGCCATCGAACACAACGGCTCTCACCCCTGAGAGCTTGGGTAGCCTTTCCCTCAGGTCCCTGACTTGCACTTCTTCGATCCGCTCGAGTTTTTCGTCGAGCAAAAGCGCCTTCAGGGTGCCGCGCAATTGACCGACGAAATCTTCAAGTTTTCCGAGTTCCTGTGCCTCTGGCTCGGCCGCTGGAGCGACCTCGGGAATCGGTTTCTTTTTTAGCTCGGCAAGCGCGTGTTCGATGGGCACCTTATTTTTGAGGGCTTTGATTATTTCCTTTCTGGTCAGCTCCTCCACGCTCATGCCTTGAGGCGGCCTTGCGACGAAGTCCACATCAGCTACCTGGCGCAGCTCCTTGAGGATGAGGTCCCCGCCCCGATCGCTGTCAAGGAAGGCCGTCACGGTCTTGCCCTTGCTCAGGTCGATCACCGCTTTGGGCACGCTAGTTCCCTCGATTGCTATTGTATTTCGGATTCCAGCGCGGAGCAGGTTCAGCACATCGGCTCGTCCCTCAACGATTATAACTGCGTCCGAATCGCGCACTCCCGGCCCGGCGGGAAGTCCCCGATATTCGACTATCTCTCCCAAACGCACCGATTCCTTGACCTTCTCGGTCATCTCCTGCGTCTCGGGTGCTGCCCCCTCCGCCAGCTCGAGGAGCTCCTTCGCCCGGTCGACGATGAACTTGCGCTTCGCCTCGCGCACATCCTCGATTCCCTTAACTTTGATTTTCGCCTCGCACGGCCCAACGCGGTCGATGGTCTCAAGGGCTGCACCGATGATCGCCGTTTCCACCCGGTCGAGGCTCGAGGGCATCGTTATGGTCCCCGAGGATTTTCCGTGGTTGGAGTTTATGTCCACCTTGATGCGTCCAATCCTGCCGGTTTTGAGAAGCTCGCGCAGGTCGAGCTCGTCGCCCAGCAAACCTTCGGTCTGGCCGAAGATCGCGCCCACGACATCTGGGCGCTCAACCACGCCACTCGTCTCAATCTTGGCGCGGAGAAGATACTTGGTCGTACCGGTATTTTCTCGCATAGCAGAACCTCCTTTTTTGCCTGTTCGCTCGGCTACTAACTCTTGCAGTTTTTTTCCTTCCACGGGCAACACGCCCACTAAAAGCCAGAATGAGTTTGAGTATGATCCTGGCTTGATTGATGATTTTATTTTTAATTAGCTGTACAGCCTAAAAAAGGCTGCGGTTTTGGGTTTAGTCTTAATATCTGTGCAACAATCGGCTTTGCAAGTGGCAGAATTTGTTGTCAGGTTAAAAAATAAAAGATAATCAAGAGGGCGGAGAGGACGATCAGAAGTGGGGAGGTCACGAAGTAGAAACCATCGCTCTGATAGACGTAAATCAGCCAGGAGGGTATGCGCGAAAGGTCGATGTACTTGCCAACGAAGGGCATGAGCACCAGCGCAACGCCGAGCAGGATGAATGCGATGCCAAGCCAGGTTAACGGGTGGGTCATCTCGCTCAGAGCACCTCGCTTCGCTCGATGTGGCCGCCGCAATATTTCCGAGCATACGTTGCGACCGAGTCGACTGCGGCTTCAACCCGTTCGCGCCCGATCCCCGGGGCATTCCAGAGCACGATCAGGGCATTCGAGGTCTTCTGCGTCACGCGGGTCGCTTTTGCATCCCCAAGCGTGTAGGCGGCGAGCAGCTTCTCGTCGTCGCGCAGCACGATCTCGTCCAGTTTCGGGCCGAGTTTTCGCCCGTCGATGAGCTCGAACGGTTCTGTTTCAATCGCCAGCGTCGTCCGAGCCTCCCCCTTGATCTTCTCGGCGTCGTAAACCCCGGCGGTGATCCAGTGCTCTACCGTTGCGAGCAGGCATGAATCGACGAGGTTGTTTATCGTGGGGAAGCGATCGTCGAGCGCTCGGCGAAGCAAGTACTCGGGAGCTGGACGGTAGCTCGATGGGTCTGCCCCCATCGTCTTGAAGAGGGCGCGGTAGGATTTGACCTCCGGTATATCCAGCACCGGCACCGCGCCGTAGCGCGCCTTGAGGTCGCTGAAGACTTGGCGCTTGCGCTCGACCAGTCCCTCGACAGTTGGCTCAACCGTTATGCCGCTCACGAGGGCATAGCCAGCGACGAAGTCTGGATACTTCTCGCACACTTTTGGGTCAAGCTTCATTTTCCACCTCCACTCTAAGCTTTGGCAGACGGGTTTTTAATCGTTATTATAAGGGCTTGAACGACTATCGTGGGATTTTCCTCTTGCAGCGGGGGCACCTCACTTCATCTATCCCAATTTTCTTGCCGCAGTAGGGACACTTAAAAGTCAATTTTTTACCTTTCTCTTCAAAGTATGCCTCGCTCACAGGAGAAGTGACACGCCACCGCCACCAGAACGCTAGCGAAAGCCCGAAGCACAGGGTGCATAAGAAGCAAGCGATGGGCTCCGCCCTGCTCACATCGAATGGCTCATCTGCGGCGCCTGCTATCCTCGCGGCTAGGGTTGGAAAAAGGACCCATCCGACGCCGAGCCAAGCAAAGAGCGGGGATAGAATTTTTGTCAAATCCTTGTACACGCTTTTCATTTGATCACCCCATCATGGTTACCGTGAAGTTATACAGGCCGTGAATCAACATGCTTACGACCAAAAACTTGAAGAAGTAACCCGTTTTGCCCGTTTTTGCCCACAGCCCGATGCCAAATCCGGATATCGTGGTAGCGATTGCGTGGACCGGAAGGGAGGCAAAAGTCCTGAGTCCAAACAGCGCAAACGCGACGCTAACCCCATAGCTCGAGACTTCAAGCGCATATGATATATTCTCCAGCAGACCGAAACCAAGGCCAGCAAAAGTTCCCAATATTACCCAATCCCGCAGGCGCAACGAGACCTTTTCCTCCTCTTTCAGAAAATATAATCCCAATGGCTTGAGAGGTTCTTCAACAATGGGCGCTATAACGGAAACGACGAAGATGGTAAAGAGATTTGGCCGAATGAAATAGAGGGGGGTGACAAGCCCCGCGTAGCTTGTGTTGGCCCAGCCGGCGATAAAACCCGCGAGGGCGCCAAACCCCAAACATATCAGCATATGCGAAAGCTGGGGCATTTTCTTTCTCTCGTTCACCATGATATACTTGATATCAGCTGGTCTTCAAATTGTCGCTGGCCCTTGAAGTGTTCGTTGAAGTCATTGAGAAAAACGTAATACCAATAAATGCCGAAGAACCCCCCGGTGAGGATGCTGAGAATGAAATAAAGGGCGAAGCTTCGGCTCGGCAGCGCCTTCCAGCTCGGTACCGCTATATCGAGGCCCAGCTTTGATCCCGCAGATTGGACCTGCTGCATGAACGAGATTTGTCTTCGATCATGATTTTGGGGCTCCGCAGTTAAGAAATACAGCACGTAAATACCAATGAACGGGACCAAGAAGGTAAGGACGGTCCACACCGCCGCGGACTTCTCCCTTTCCTCACCCATTGCCTCACTGTGGATGAGGTTCATCGTTGCAATCTCTGAATTTATTTCTTTTCTCTTGCGCGTGCCCGCTTTGGCCTTTAAATAATTGATAATTCCCTCCCTCAGCCCAGCATCCCTGCGAAAGTGTGCGGTGCGGCGTTTGATGAGGTGGTACAGTGGATACACCGTCAGCACGATAGCAGCCACGTATCCCGCGATCATGATCCCCGCCCCCACGGTTGCTATTTTCGTTGCCACGAGAGTTCCCATTAGGACGCCAATTACGATGCCAAGTAAGGGTGCGATTATCCAAAGGGGAGTCATGATGTGATCCGTTTCGCCCCTCATCCGCACGGCATTTGAAATCGCGGCCTTGGACACTTTCATGTCATCATCCACCCATCAATTCAACTGGCACGTGTATTAATGGTATTTTGTTGATTTTCATGGTGGTGCCCCTCAAGATGTTAATCATCCCCAGATCGTTCTATGAACGCGATACGGCTTGCGTGGCGCGTGAGCTGCTCGACAAGGTGCTCGTTTGCCGCTCACGCGATGGTTTAACTTCAGGCAAGATCGTCGAGGTCGAAGCTTATTACGGCAGGGGGGACCCGGCCTCGCGCGCCTCACGCAAGCGAACGATGTTTAACGAAATCATGTGGGGGAGGGGCGGCAAGGCATTCATCTATATGGTGCACGCGCAGTGGTTGTTTAACGTCACAACCGAGCAAGAAGGCAGGCCGGGGGCCGTGCTCATCCGCGCTTTGGAACCGCTCGATGGCGTAGAGCTGATGCGTAGGCGAAGGGGTATTGTAAATGAGCGAGGGTTGACCTCAGGCCCAGGAAAGCTGACCCAGGCGCTCGGGATAACACGCAGGCACCATGGACTTGACCTGACGGATCCAAAGGGCGAGTTGATGATCCTTGAGGGCAAGTGCGGGCCGGTTAAAATCGCGAGTTCACACCGCATCGGGGTGAGCGCCGACCTCAAGCGAAAGCTCCGATTTTACATTCGGGGAAACCCATATGTGTCAAGGTGAAGACTCCAAATAATGTTTTAATGTCATGAAAAGCGGGACGATTTTCAATCCGGCCGCGTTGGCAATTTGACTTTGGTTCCTAACCCTTGGCAACATTTTTTTACCATGTCACAGACAATTATATGATTTTCATGAAGGTTAGAGCTCATGTTTACATAGGAGGGCATGTGACGGGTGTCTTCTTCCGCTACCATACCTACGAGTTAGCACAGCGGCTTGGCGTGCGAGGCTGGGTCCGGAACAACCCCGATGGTCGAGTTGAGGCGATCTTCGAGGGAAAAAAGGAGGCGGTGGATCGAATGCTGAACTTCTGTCATCGAGGTCCTCTAGGGGCAAGGGTCGCCGATGTCGAGGTCAGGTGGGAGCCTCATCGGGGAAAGTTCTCGGGATTCGAGATTCGGTATGGGTGATCAGATGAGCGTTCGTTCGTTGGCCGAGATAATGGAGGAAATGCGCCGCCGCTACCGGCAACACCCGAAGCTCCGCAGGGAATGGAGGGTTCTGGCAGGTGGGGATGAGTACGGATACAGCGACCTCTTCTTCTATGGGCCAAACATCGGAGTCTGGCAACTCAAGGGCGAGCTGAAGTCCCCCCACGAGTTCATCGGCGCGGGGGCCAAGGTTGCCGCCCGCAGGGTCGATGATGAAATTCGTGAGACCATGGAGCGGGGAAGCCCGATGCCCTTCGAGATGATCTCCCACCACCCCCGCCTTCGCGACCGCGCGATCGTGGCGGCGGGAATAGGGCGTTACCAGCGATCCACCGACCAGCTGAAGGACCTCCTCCCAAGCCGACAGCAGGGGGTTGACCTGAAGCTCAAACGAAGGCTCGATGAACTGCGCCAAAAGTTCGGGTTGGATGTGGGCTACCGGTGAACGTCAGGTCCCTGCTTCACGTTCCTATAAAATTCCGCTTGACAACTGTTTTGATAGGCGAAGTCGACTAGATTTTACTGGGGTTCGAAACGTCGGACAAAACCAACGTGTTTGATGCTCTTGCTAGGCCGATCCGCAAGTTGCTGACCGAGCGGGGCTTCACCGAGCCAACCCTGCCGCAGAGCAGGGCAATCCCACAGATCCTCGAGGGAAAGAACGTTTTGTTGATCTCCCCGGCCGGCACCGGGAAGACGGAGGCGGCATTTTTGCCGGTCCTCCAGCGGTTGCTTGCCTCCCCACGCGAGCCCGGCATCAAGGCGATATACATCACTCCTCTCAGGGCCCTCAATCGCGACATGCTCGAGCGCCTTGAGTGGTGGTGCCGGGAGTTGGACCTGAGGATTTCGGTTCGCCACGGGGATACCACGCAGCGCGAGCGGCGGGAGCAGGCCCTTGTCCCCCCCGACGTTCTGATCACGACCCCGGAAACCCTCCAGATCCTGCTCATAGGCCGAAGGCTGAGCCAGCACCTGAAATCCGTGCGATGGGTAATCGTCGACGAGGTCCATGAACTCGCGGACAATAAGCGAGGGGCTCAGCTTTCCCTCACCCTCGAGCGACTCCGGAGCCTCAAGTGGGGAGATTTCCAACTCATCGGGCTCTCGGCAACGATCGGCTCGCCGCAGGAGGTCGCCAGATTTCTCGTGGGCGTTGGCAGGCCCTGTGAGGTGGTCGAGGTCGGCGTCGCGCGAGAGCTGAAGCTTGACGTCTCGTATCCTCAGCCGACTCGACGCGACCGAGCGCTGGCATCGGACATCTACACCTACCCCCAGGTTGCCGCAAGGCTTCGGCTGATGCGGAGGCTCATCGAGGGGCATGGATCAACGCTCGTGTTCACCAACACCCGACCCACCGCCGAGATTCTCGCCAGCCGCTTTCGGCTCTGGGACCTTCGCTTTCCAGTGAGCGTGCACCACGGCTCCCTCTCAAGTTTCTCGAGGGTCAGGGCAGAGCAGGGGTTGAAGCGGGGCGAACTTAAGGGGATAATCTGCACCTCGTCGATGGAGCTTGGAATAGACATAGGTGTGGTAGACCTCGTCATCCAGTACAACTCCCCACGCCAAGTGACGCGTCTCCTCCAGCGCGTTGGTCGGAGCGGCCACCGCATCGGGGAGGTGGCGAAGGGAGTGATAGTCGTTCAGGACCCGGACGACGCCCTCGAGTCCATCGTCATCTCCGCTCGCTCGCGCCGGCATGAGCTTGAACCGGTTTCGATTCCCGAGAAACCATTCGACGTTCTCCTGCACGCGCTGGTCTCGATGCTCGCAGCTGGGCGGAGGTGCACCGTGGACGGGGCATGCGAGCTATGCAGGCGGGCCTATCCGTTCAGGAACCTCGAGCGCGAGGAGGTCCTCGGGGTGCTGAGGTTTGCCCACGACCTCAGCAAGCGACTCCTATGGCTTTCCCGCGACGAGCGAGAGTTCTTGAGACCGCGTCCAGCCGATCGGTTCTTCAACTACTACTACTCGAACCTCTCGATGATCCCGGAGGTGAGGCAATATCTCGTGGTCGACGACGAGCGCCAACAGCCGGTCGGGATTCTCGACGAGTCCTTTGTGGCTGAGCACGGAACCCCAGGGGTAAAATTCGTGATGGCTGGAAAGCTCTGGCGGGTCCTGCAGGTCTTCAGGGACAAGGTCTACGTGAAGCCGGACGAGGACCCGCTTGGGGCGATCCCGACCTGGATAGGCGAGGAGATCCCAGTTCCCTACTCGGTGGCGCAGGAGGTTGGCAAGGTGAGGGCCCAAGTTTCAAAGCTCATGCGTGAGGGGAAAAAATTTGAGGAGATCGTCGAAACTCTGGCTGATCGCTATGGCGTGGCACGCGGGGCGATGGAGCTGGCTATCGATGACGCGCGCAAACAGGTCAAGGCCGGGTTGCCCGTCCCAACCGACAGGCTCGTGACCGTCGAACGGGTGGAGAAGCTATGCATCGTCGGCGCTTGTTTCGGGACCCTCGTCAACCGCACGCTCGCCAGGCTGCTCGCCCACAAGGCCTCGAAGGAACTCGGGGAGATGGTCGCGACCTCCGTCGACCCCTATCGCATCGTCCTTCGCTCGGAGGAAATCGAGCCCGAGCAGGTGATCGAGATACTCCGCGGCAAGCTGGGCGCCGACCTTCAAAAGGACCTGCGCGCGATAATCGAGCAGAGCCAGTTCTTCCGCAGGCGGCTTGCGCAGGTTGCCCGTCGAATGGGGGTTCTTGAGAGGGAGGCGGAGATCACTAGCACGGTGATAGACAAGCTCATGCGTGGTCTTCGAGGAACCCCGGCATACGAGGAGACATTCAAGGAGGTGGTACACAAGGATCTCGATCTGGAGCGCGCGCTTGGGGTTCTGGGGCACGTGAGGGGCGGGGAGATCGAACTCGTCTCGCTCGGCGAGAGGGAGGAGGCAGCGCCGATCTCAAGCATCCTGTGGAAACAGCGCTATCTTGCGCTCGAGCCGGTGATGCCTGAGCGGCTGAGGCTGTTGTCGATAGCATCGGCGAAGGCGAGGTTGCTCAGCGAGGCTCGAACGTTCGTGTGCACGAGCTGCAGGGAATATGTGGAGGAGCTCCAGATTCACGAGCTGGCCGAGCACCCGAAGTGCCCGCGCTGTGGTTCCTCAAGCTTGGGGATGGTTGAAAAGTCGGAGGAGGAGGTTCAACGCGCGATCGATCTCTTAAAGCGCGGGCATAAAAGCAGGCTTTGGTGTGAGGCACTTGAGAGCGCAAAGTTGATCTCGCGGCGCGGGAAGCTCGCGGCGATGGCCTTGGCTGGACGAGGGGTTACTCCCAGCGCGGCGAGGGAGATCCTGGAGCGTGAGCAAAGACTTTCGAGCAAATTTTTGGAGCATGTTCTGAAGAAGGAGCGGGAGGCCCTCTTCAGGCGGTTCAGGTGGGCTAAACCCAGCGTTCTTTTGAATCCTTGAACTTCCCAAACCATTGAAATATGAAAATACATACCCCGATAATGAAACAGGACCGGTTGTCGAAAAATCTAAATAGTACTAGTAAGTCTTAAAGTGGAGGGATAAATTGAGAAAAGTTGCTATCACTAATGTAGGAAAACTTGTCAGCGGAGATTTCGATAAGGGGATTCTCGATGCAAATTCAATTTTAATAAAAGATAACACGATCGCGAAAATTGGATCAGAAAACGAAATCGACGTCGAAAATGCCGATGTAACGATAGATGTAAATGGCTTAACGGTTGCTCCTGGGCTAATTGACGCGCATGTTCACATTACGCTAGGTGGAGATTATGCACCGATGCATAATGCGATTGGAGCCCTGCAAGATACTCTCTTAAGCGGGACTACAACAATAATTTCTGAGGGAGAGCAATCTCCTGGACTTCCTCGTTTTTATCCAAAAGATCCGCTAGGTGTTAAAACTACAGCAATATTGGGGAAAAAAATTTTCGATAAATACAGGCCGGGTGGGGCACTTAAAGTACATGCAGGAGCGCTTGTGTTGGCGGAGGGTCTAACAGAGCAAGATTTCAAGGAGATGGCAGATGCAGGTATTCGGCTAGTCGGAGAGATCGGAGGGGGAGGCGCCGCAGATCTCAGCATAGTTCTTCCAATGGTGAAATGGGCTAGAAAATATGGGATGTTTGTTTCAATTCATTTTGGTGCTCGTTTAATCCCCGGCGCCACAACCATGACGACCGCAGAAGTGCTCAAGATAAATCCAGATAAGGTGGCTCACGTAAATGGGGGGACAACAGCTGCTTCGTTAGAAGAAACAAAAAAACTCATAGAAAGCACAAAAATGGCTTTAGAGATCGTGAGCTACGGTAATCCAAAAATGACATACGAGATCATAGAGATGCTTAAAAAAAGAAATGAACTGAATCGAGTAGTTTTCGGAAGCGACACGCCGACGGGCCAAGGGCAGATGCCATTTGCGATAAATAGGGCCATCGTTAAAGTTTCAAGTTTAAACGGAATCCCTGCGGAAAAGGCAATAGCTATGGCAACCGGGAATACAGCAGCCCTCTACGGGCTAGACACAGGTAAGATAGAGGAAGGCCGCGAGGCGGATATTATCGTGATCGACCGCCCGCCAGGCTCCGTTGGAAAAGATGCGCTCGAAGCCATAGAGGCTGGCGATCTCTTTGGCACCGCATTGATAATGGCCGATGGGAAAATAATTGGCTTAAGAGGCAGGGATGCACGCCCAACGGCAGGTAATGTTAAAATAAATGGTATCGATGCCGTAGTAACCGATATTAATGAACACATCTTTGAGCCCCGCCTATTTCATCCATTTCGATGAGTTAGAGAATGGAAGATAATTTCAGCCTTTTATCAAATCACTGGAATGGAAACTCGATTTTGAACCTTTCTTTTACCTTTTCCTTTAGCCCATGTACAACCTCATAAGCTCTTCTGTAAACCTCGCCTTCATCACTTTTTACTTGTCCTTGTTCAATCACGAGTTCTTCAAGATAGGAGACATTACCTGAAAATTACCATATTTAGAGAAAAATCTTTAATGGATTTTATTACTCCAAGAATGGACCCGGTTCTCGTTCTAATGGTCCTGTAGAACAGTGGGCAGCTCCACCACTCTTAACGACCTCTGAAAATGGGGTCTCGATTACATCAATGCCTTCTTTTTTTAGCTGCCGTCTGCTCTTATCACATCCGCTATTCATAATAATTTTTCTTGGTTCTAATGCAAGTATATTGCACCCTTCATTTCTATATTCTTCTGGAGGAACCTCTATCAGGCTTATTTTCCATTTTTTTAAGTATCTCAAAAATTCGTATGGAAGAGCTGGTGGATATACTAGGGCCAAATTGATATCGGCCATTCCAAAAGCGACATCTAAATGTGCATAACCTCCTGCTGGCCATTCAAGATTTTTCAAATATCCAGGCATGGGAACTTTGTAAACTTCTTCAACTCCTCCTATCTCTTTCATGACCCATGCAACTTGCCTAACCCCCTCCGCATTTGTTCGAATAGTTTCCCCTATACACACATGCTTTGGATCGAGCCATACAACATTACCCCCTTCAAAGGTCCCCTTCCTATTTACTGTATATAAGATGGGGCATCCCAATTCCATAACTGCCTTCGCCCAATAGAACTCATCTTTTTTCCTCCAAGGAAGCGACATTCTCCCTACTATCGCGCCCCCATTTATAACGATGCCCGGATCTCTGGCGCCCCAAATTCTCGGATTTGCTGGCGTATACGG
The DNA here is from genome assembly GCA_030627035.1 of Hadesarchaea archaeon. GTDB lineage: Archaea > Hadarchaeota > Hadarchaeia > Hadarchaeales > Hadarchaeaceae > DAOUSU01. The sequence continues at coordinate 9,974 of DAOUSU010000011.1, read as the reverse complement.
TCCATGTGCCAACTCAGGAGTTTTAACATAAAATACCTTAACTCCTTCTTTTTTTAGGATATCGACAAATTTATCATGTTCTTCTTGAACCTTGGCCATGTCTGTCTTCTTATGGATATCATAGAAATTTTGGTGATCGAATATTTCTTGAGGTTGAAATTCCTCTCCAGGCCTTTTGACCAACGTTGATTTTAACTTTCCTATCTCTGATTGTGCCCCCCACCTTTTGCCCCATATTAGCTCCAACTCTTCATCGTAACTTAGCTCTACTGGATGAGGTGGGCGATTTTCTTCTCTCATCCTTTTTATCTCTTCTATAACCGCCAACACTTTATTCATACAGTGTTATTGTTAGTTGATATCTTTTTTAAACCTTTTTTGTTAGGAAACTCCGCATATTTTCAATAATCACCGATGGAAAGCTTGGCGGGTTCACGCATGCGCTTCACATAATCTTCAGCCGAAATGAATAAACATCCTTGTCAGAAGAGGGGCCGTGCCAAACATAATTACGGGACAACAGCTAAAATAGGCCTAATTCAGGATTGCGACCCCTCTCAAAATTTTCAGCAAACCCCTATCAAGTGCGTCTTGGGGTCGATTACTCAAATTTTATGTTTTTTACCTCAAAGTCGGCCCCAGAACATCCCGAAAGTTAAAATGGCAGCTTGATGATTATTCATGGGGAGAATATGGGAGTGGTCTTTGGGCCGAGGGATGTGCTCAAGGGGCGAAAATGGATGATGAAAAAAGCGGCACGCGACCTAACTTCCGGTCAAAGAGAAGCTGTGGAACAAATCCTCCAGCGATGGGAGGATGAAAAATCTCCGAAAAAAATCGCAGATTTGCTCGGCGAAGAAAGGGCAAAGCGCCTTCTTAAGGACCTCGGGATCTATTGAAGGGATTAATGTCGGCCGATTGAGAGGAAATGTCTTATCGATCTAAAATGAATTAGAAACAATGACCTTCTCAATCGTTGCGCGGGATCCCAGAAAGAATCTTTTGGGGGTTGCCGTAGCTTCTGGCTCCATAGCGGTGGGGACCAGAGTTCCGTGGGTCAGGGAAGGTATTGGGGCCATAGCGACCCAAGGCTCCACGGAGATGTCTTACGGATCCGATGGTTTAAGGCTCCTAGGGAAGGGACTGACCCCGCAGAAGGCCTTAAGGACCATGTTGTCGAGGGACCGAATGAGGGAGCGAAGGCAAGTTATAATCATAGACTCCTTGGGGAACCGTGCGGCCCACACTGGATCTAAATGTCCACAATGGCACGGACACCTCATTGGAAGGAACTTCGTGTGTGCCGGGAATCTGATCAAGGGGGAAGCCACGCTGAGGGCCATGGCAGAAGCCTTTAGGGATGGCTCCGGTTTTATGGAGAAACTCGTTGGCGCGCTTGAGGCGGGGGCGGAGTCGGGAGGGGATAAGCGAGGGGAGAGATCGGCGGCCCTCTTGGTTGCGGGCAAGAAATCGGTACGGATCCTCGTCAACCGAAGCCCAGATCCGATACTTGAACTTAGAAGAAGGTTGTCGACTTGACGGGCCCAGCGGAGGGGAAATTGGGCTTGGACGCAACCGTTTACCTCGTCTCGAGCGGGGAGAAGATCGAACTCGAGGATTCGTTCGTGTGCATTCACGTGAAGGGCTACTCCAGGGCCAGGGTTACCCATCTAGATATAGAGCACGACATCTTGGACAACCTCATCCCGCCAAAAAGGGGGAGATTTCATGACATTAAGGGGGTTGGAGGAGGCATAGAAATTAGGCTCGAGGGGACGAAAGGAATTAAATATCAGGGCCGGAGACTGAAGCCCCAGAGCATCCTCATCAGGTGCCCCACCCTAAACGAAATTCTCAGCCCCGGTCAATCCACCAGAACGTGGGTTGGAGGCAAGTTTGGGGGGATTTACATAGGGTTCAGGAAACCAGAGATCGAGCGGATGGAGCGGGTTGCGAAGGATAGGTTCGGAATCTTTTCGAAATAAGCGTTGGGATTATTTTAGACAAGTATCTCTTTTTCAAGTTTCTTTGCAAACTCTAAATCGGCAAAGGCTTTCAAACGATTGATCGTGGTATCGTAAGCATCGATCCGTTCTTCTTCAAGTTCTTCCGGATTTTTTGCTATCCTCGAATCGATCTCGCTGAGCTTTTCTATCAAAATTTTCCTTTCACCCCCCGGCATAACCCTCGGATCTGTCATCGCCGCAGCGCGGGCGTAAATTCCCTCGTCCAAAAGGTATTTTAGAGCATTGAAGGGACGCCCGTAATATTTCCCGAGAGCTCCGGTCCTCCGCGTAAATCCTTCCGGGGTTGCCGCCTTGAACGAAACGCGAACGTAAAGCTTGGGCGCAAATTCAGCCAGCTGTTCTACATAATTTCTGTCAGAGCCGAAAAGTATGCCGTTTGTCTCCAAAATGAAAAGTGGGTATTTTGATTTCTTCACAAATCCCAAGAGCGCCAGTAGATGTTCCTTCCCAATGGTTGGTTCGCATCCGGAGAGTCGAAGCTTGTTAACTTTGAGCCCTCTGAATCGCTCCCATCCCGGCGAGGTTATGCCTTCCTCCGCCGCCTTGAACAATCGCTGAGCAGCCTCTCTCGGGGAATAGAACTCGCCAAATTTTTCCGGAAAATCCCTCGACCAGTTGCTCCAACAGTAAATGCAGCGCAAACAACAGCCCGCTGCATATCCCGTGGCGATTCCTCGATAAACTGGAGCCGAATAGATGCCCACGTATTTCCTTTCCAATCCTTCGGGACCTTTCCTTGTCACTATTTTCTCAGTTTCCCTCGCCAATTCTAAAGGATCGAAAGGCACGGACTTGGGCGTTAGGAAACGTTGATATCCTTTCACTTTACTTCACTTTTACAACTTCTATTTTTCTCAGGTCGGCGGCGCCCAAGCCCTTCTCTTGGGCCAACCTCAGGTGCTTTATCGCAAGCGGGTCATGTCCTAGGATCTTAGCTCCAACAGCATCCGCGGCCACCGGATCGTCAGAAAATATCATCAATCCATATTCTTCCGCGGTTCCCCCAAGCTCGCCCCCCAAGCACGCTTTTCTCCCGTCTATCACGGATAAATCGGGTTTTTTGTAGAGGTTTATGTCGACTATGCTCTCGTTTAGCTTCCTGTGGAACCTCCTTTTCTTCGCGACGGCTATTTTCTCCCCGAGGGTTGCCCCCAGCATATTTTTCAACGAAAGGGTCACCATGGTCGCCGAATGCTCCTTCAGAACAGCAACTGAAATCAAGTATGAATTCTTTAAAGTCAGTGGAAATTTGAATTGCAGTAGCGTCAAAGCATCGGGGTTCTTTCTTATCTCAAATTTGTCCTCGTTGAGATCGACCAACTCCAACTTGAATTTTTCGGCGATTTCCAAATAGCTTAGATCCCTGAATGCGCCCCAAGTATCGCACCACCCAGACCCCTCCGCAATGACCTGTTCGTATTTTGGATGGTAATATCTGACGATGGCCCCGACCGTTTCCTTGGGCGTGGTTGTTGGAGGGGGGCGATTGACGATCAAATTCGGTTTTATCACGATCTTTTTCTGGCGGGGCTTTGCAAAATTATCCAAGCCCTTCGGTATCATCTCATCCGGATCTTTTCCCTCGACAACTACAACTCTTGACATGTTCAAAGGAAACCCAGCTTCCTAAAGAGATTCTCTGCGGTGTTTGTCAAATTATATTTTGGAAGGTCGCGGAAGGGAACCCACTTCGCTTCCAGCACATCGGAGGAGGACTTGAGATCTCCCCCAGCTGGTCTGGCTAGGAAGTCCACCAGCACGTAATGGAACTTCACCTTCCCGTCCTCATCCCTAACGATGTTGTCGATCACATCAACGATCTTTTCCAACTTGATATCCAGCCCCGTTTCTTCTGAGATCTCCCTCCGAGCGGCATCCTCGATCTTTTCGCCGAGCTCGACGAGGCCGCCGGGGATCGAGTAGTACCCGGCTTTTGGGGGAAACGCCCGTTTGACCAGCAGGACTTCCTCATCCCTCCTTAGGACTACCCCGACACCAACCAAGGGTCTTTTCGGATATTCCCTCCTAGTTTTCATAAAAAATTCACCAACGTGCATCGATTACGGATGTCCTTAAATCCGGTCCCTCAGTTATTCTTTGTTGCCCTCCCGTTGTGACCCGACTCTTAACTCAACTTGCGCTTCCAGTTTTTTGTTCCCCTGATTTTTCCCCAAGTGTTTCTTTTCCTTCTTCCTTCTTCTCCTTCCCCAGCAGAAGCCCGAGCAGGGTGCGCTGATCCACCTCGGCGCGGGTTCGCCAGCCAACATAAAGCAGTCCCTCGTCGTCCTCGCTTAAGTACCCCCTGCGGATGAATCGGTCGATGGTTGATTCGACCCTCCAGCGCGGGAACTTTTCCTCAAGCACCCGCTCGACTTCCTTAAGCGGGGCCTTGCCTGCCTTCGACAGGATGTATGCTAGGGCAACGGTGAGCATCGCCATGTCATCGATTCGCCAGCCGAAGGTTCGGGCCTCGGTGAGGGTCGGGTGCCCCTTCAGCGTGACGTAGTATCGGTCGCTCTCGGAGTTCTCCTCACCCCCGCTGATGCGCTTCACCTCGAGCCCGAGCTTCCCGAGCTCGCCCCCCAGGATCTTCAGGATTTGCTCGTAGTTCCTTCCCAGAGCGCGCCTCAGCTCCCAGGCCTTGGCCCCGGGCTGCATGTGATGTTTGAACAACAGGAGTTGCGTCGCCCTGGAGAGCTTCTCCCTGAGCTCAGCAGCGCTTTCTTCCTCAGCCACGCTTCCGCCTCCTGAGCCATTCGCTCCTCGAAATCGAAATGGGCACAGAGAAAGTGGCGACCTGTTCCAGTTTCCGCGGCTTGTGGAGCGGCTTGAGCAGGATCTCCTCCTCAAGCGGTCGAAGCTCGAGCGTCGCATAACCATAGCTCACGAGAAAGCTCACGAGCCACGCGCGGGCCACTGTCTGCTCGAAGCTCTGGGCGCAGATGAAGTCCCAGTAGGGGATCCCCTCCTTTTCCCCGGCAGCCTCCCTGAGCTCCCGCCAGTTTCGATCGAGGGTGGCCGCGAACTCCTCCTCCGACAGGATCCCGAGGTGGGCAAGCTCCCTTCGGGCTATCTCTCCAGCGAGCACCTCCGTCGTTTCGGGCTCCTTCCACCGCTCCCCCAGAGGCGGCAGGTTCGTCCAGTACTGCATCGCCTCGCGAATTCCATGGGGGGAGAGGCCCTCGAGTTCCAGGATCGGATGCCATGAGCTCGCCCCGATCTCGGCCAAATCCTCGGGCGGTAGGGCGTGAAGCTTGAGCATGATGAGCAAAGGGTCCAGGTAGAGCATCGAGGACTTGTGCTTTATCCACTCTCCCTGCTGGAAGATCACGTCTGCGAGGCCTAGCACGGCTTGGATGTCGAGGTAGAGTTCTTCGTCCTTTCGGAGCTTTGGGAGGAGCTCGCGAAGCCGGTCGAAAAACTCGCGTACTCCAACGTCGAATGGGTCGAGCCCCCTCTTTCGGACCGAATCGCAGAGGTCTATTATCCGAAGCATCATCTCCTCGCGCTCGCCCGGCATTTAGGCTACCACCTTCACGCGAGAGGCCCCCGCGGTATTTTGCACGGTGATGACGTTCGGCACGCCCTCGATGTTGACGAGCTGCCCAGGGGTTATCACGATGTACTGCGTGCCTTCTACCTTCATGAGCTCCAAAATTTCTCGCATCATCGCCTCCCGATTTCGCGGGTCCATGTGAACGTCGAACTCGTCGATCGCCCGAATCGGGGACTGGATGCGCTGCTGGAGTGCGAGCAGGAAGCACATGATTGAGGTCGTCCGCTCGCCACCGCTCTGGGTATAGGCGTCGAGCACTAGGGGTTCGGAGCCGCGAAATCCGACTAGCAGCTCAAGTCCAGCCTCATCGATGTCGTGTGTGTCGATCGCTCGGATGTCGCCGTCCGCGTTCACGCGCTTCAGGATTTCCACGTAGCTCACCCGGACCTCCCGCAGCAACTTGTTGATTTTATCCTCCCACAGCTTTTTCCTCAGCTCCAGCTCCTCGAGCGCCCGCTTTCGATTTGCAGCAGTTATCTCGGCCTTTGTCTCGAGCTCCTTGAGCACCCCCTTGTAGCTCAGGTACATCCGCTCGACATCGGGCGAAACGTCGGCAAGGCTCGCGAGGTGCACGTTGACAAGCCTCAGCTCATCGAGCACCTCGGCCGGCTTCCGCTCGGTCTCGACGCGCGCGCCAACTTTTTTCGCCTCCTCCTCAAGCTGTGAAAGCTCGCGCCCGGCCCTTCGGAGGTCGGATTGGAGGGCAGAGACGTCATGCTCGAGCAGCTCCCTTCGAAGCCCGAGCACGGCGGTTCTGACCCGGGCGTTGATGTAGCTCTCGCGGGCCCGTTCGGTATCCCCCTTGAGCTTGACGAGGGCAGACCTCGCCTCTTCCGCTCGCCCTTTGACCTCCTCTAGCCTTTGCCGGGCCTCCTTTAGCTCGGCCTTGAGGTGTTTGAGCAGCTCCTTCAGGCCAGCCTCAGCGATCGGCTCAAGTGATCGGTTAAATTCATCGATGAGCTTTGCCTCAGCCCCGGCCTCTGCCCCCGCCCGTTCGTGCACGATCAGCTCGCGGTAGGCACCGTCGAGCTCGAATTCAAGCTCCTTGATCTCGGACCCGAGATTCACCTCCCGCCTCGAACTCTCCTCAAGATTCCTCTCGATTCCCTTCAGCTCGGCCCTCAGCCCATCGAGCTTCGAGCGAAGGTTGTTGACCGCTTCCTCCTGTCGGATGTACTTCGACCACGCGTACTCGAGCTCGAGCCTTCGCTTCCGCCCGCCAAATTCCCGCTTCTTGAGAAAACGATTGTATTCTCCCTCCCAGTATCGAAGGGTTTCCTGGGCCTTCTCGAGCATGGTGCGAACGGACTCCTCCTCGCTCAGCGTGTGAGAGAGCTTCTCCCGAGCCTCGAGGATTTGTTCCCGGTAATCGCGCAGCCCAACCGCCTCCTCGACGAGCTTGAGCCGCTCGCGCGCGTCGATCGCCCCGAAGACATCGATCATGTTCTGGTGCATGATGATGAGCATGTTGTCCGGGTTGATCGAGAGCCGCCCGAGGAGCCGCAGCACCTCGCCCTTCGTGATCGTGCGGGAGTTCGCCTCGTGCCAGTAGGTGCCGTCGCGATTGAGGTAGCGGGAGAGCACGAGCGTGTCCGAGTTTATGCTGCCGATGGGGCGCTTCCCCTCGTGCGGGGAATTATCAAATACCACGCTCACCCTGCCAAGGTCCTTTCCCCGGCGGATCAGGTCGCTCAGCCTTCGGGAGCGCTCGGTATAGGTCTGCCCGAGGCCCACCGCTAGGCCCAGCAGGATTGATGATTTGCCAGCGCCGTTCGGCCCGCACACTATGTTTAGCCCTGGCTTGAACGGGATGCGGGCATACTCGTAGCTCATAAAATTCTCCAGGATTATCTCCTTGATCAGGGCGCCGGAATTTCGATGCATGGTTGGGCCTCATTTAAAATTGATCTTCAAGTTTAAAGAATACCATCATTTAATCTAATAGGGTTCTCGATGGTCCAGCCCGTGAAGATATTCGAGTTCAAGGAGCCGGTGGATCTTTCGCTGGTAGCCCGGAAGCTCAAGGACTTTCGGGAGGAGGAGCCCTACGAGCGCGAGGGGAAAAGCAAAAATCTTGTGGTTGAATTTTTGGACCTGAAGCTCACGGAGGATGATCTCTCGGGGCTCTTGAGCCGGGACTTCGTGCTCAGCCGTTACTACAAGCGCGGGCTGGTTGAAACCCTGGTCACGGAGGAGGTCCCCTTCTGGATCAAACGTTATAATGGGCGAACCTTCCTGATCGTGCTCGCTCCCTCAAAGGCCCGCGGGGTGAAGAAGCTGCTCACGGACTACGTTGCGAACAAGCTCAGCGAGATTTTGTTCATAAAAACAGGGGCGATAGTCGAGTCTCACATCACCCACGAGACGCTGCGGAAGTTTCACGAGTCGAACCCGCGGGCGACGAAGCTCATTTGGTTTGACCAGGTGGATATCCCCGGCGTAAAAAAGCTCGCCCTCGCGGGGTCTGGGCTTGCTGACACCCCGCTCTACCGAGATTACCTCGAACACGGGCAGCTGTGGTACATAGTATTTGAGGTTGTAAAACGGGGGCTGGTGGTGGGAATCACGAGGAATTCTGTGGTCACGCTTTTCAGCAAGGCCAGCGTTGGTGAGTTCATCAATTTTGTTTCAGAGGAAATAATTCCAATGATTGAGTGAGGAGGGTCAATTCAAATCATCGATTTCTTTCGAGGGTCACCTTCCATCTTGATCAATCTCCTGAGCTGTTCGATATTTTCGACTTCGGATGCATCATCTTTTGCCCTTACTGTTATTCCAATCTTGAACGCTCTCCTTGAACACTAGAGAGCAGGGGATTCATAGACTACTTGATGAAGGAGGTGCTCCCGCTGATCGAGTAGCGCGTTGAATGGTGCAATTTTTAACCATCGGGGCGTAAATTCTTTGGGGCTTGAATGGGGGAGCTTGAATTCTTGGGGCTCGTCGGATATTGGGTTGCGAAAGTCGTCCTGTTCACGCTCATATGCTTCTTCCTCGGGTGGCTCGGGCTCCGGGCTCTCGACGCCCTGACCCCTAAGATCCACGAGCGAAGGGAGATCGGCAAGGACCCCACCTCCATTGGGCTCTTCATCTGTGGCTTCCTCATCTACGTCGGACTGGTGATTCACGGGGCGGTGACCACCCTCCCTGGGGGGTCGTTGATGGGTAGCTTGGTCGCGCGAAGGCTTGGGCTGATCATCATCTCCTTCGTGGTTGGCCTATTTCTCGCAGTCGGGATGTTCAACCTCCTAGACCGGCTGACCCCGCAGATACCATTCAGCCGCCTCCGCCGAAGCTCCCTGGGGACGGGGCTCTACGTCTTCGGCTATTTTGTATTCCTCGGGCTCCTCACCAACGCCGCGTTTGCAGCCGCGTTTTAGGTGTCCCGATGAAAAAGCTCGTATTGGTTTTGCTTGGCGTTCTCGCACTACTTGCTTCGGCCGGGATTTGCACAGCAACCCCGGCGAGTGATTTCTACACGAGAGGCGGGGATAAATACGACATCGACTGGGACCTCTGCCGGACTCGATGCCGGTATGAGGACGGGTTCTTCCAGGTCAGCGATTCGACCTTCCGCCCGGCGATCGCGTTCGAAAGCGTTGGGGAGTTTGAGAATATTGCATGGAAGGCTGGCGAAAATTTCGGGAATAGGTTCTCGGATAAGAACGAGCGCGCGGAGCATATCTTCAACTACGTTCGAGATCACGTGACTTATACATCCGACGCGGTCCAGTTCGGCTACGACGAGTTTGCCCGCAACGCCGATGAGGTGGCCGAGGAGATCGAATTAAGCGGCTCGGCACGCGGTGATTGCGAGGACTACGCCATCCTGCTCGCGGTGATGTTCAATGCCGCCGGCTTGCGGTCGGCCGTGGTGCTTGCCCCTGAACACGCCGCAGCGCTCGTTTACCTGCCCGACTATCCGGGGGCGAACACGTACTGGGAATTCAAAGGAGAGAAGGGCTGGGTGTGGGCAGAGGCTACTGGGCGGACGAACCCGCTCGGCTGGACCCCCTCCAAGCTCATGCGCTCCGACCTCACCGCGTACGAGATAGGGGAGGAAGGTGTTTTAACCCCAAGCGGAGAGTCGGAGCAAATAGCCTCTGGTGGAGGAGGAGGCATTTTTTTCGGGGGGTCGTCTTTCTTCTCGCTGCTGCTCTTCCTCTGGTTGCTCTCGTTGCTCGGGAGGCGCAGGCGATAAGAGGTTAGCCCGTTAGGATTGATGCTAGAGGTAAAATGACAACACTTCGCTTTTACGGCGGCGTGGGTGAGATAGGCGGCAACAAGATCCTGCTCGAGGACCGCATGTGCGCGACTTTTTTAATCCTCTTCCTTTAGATCCACCAGCCTGAGCCTCGCTGATTCTTCAAGGCTCTGATACTGTTTTAGCT
>DAOUSU010000095.1 GCA_030627035.1 Hadesarchaea archaeon | reverse complement strand
TTCCTCAGGCGATGGCAGGCAATACATTCGAAAACGTGGATGCAGCTGTGAGCATCTTTATCGGAGACTTGCTTGAACCTCTCTTTTGTCCTAAATATGATTGAATTTTATACTGTAAGCAAAATGATGATAAGAATTACAAATGCCGTCGAGCAGGTTGAAATTTCAGGCTTTTCACGTTTATCTTTTCCGTTATCTCACCCATTCCCCGGTGCATTATGATTTGGTAAAATCAATTATTTGTGGGAAGGATCGAGCATATTTTATATTCACGAGAGCTTTTTGACCAGCTCGCCTACCCTCTTTCCCAACTTCTTACAGACATCAAGTGCCCGTTCGTCCGGCCCGCCGATGGCAACGGCCCCGTAGTGCCCGGTCGCTTCCATAGGGTCACCAATGACGATCATGCCGTGGATGAGCATGGCCTGGATCAATGAGATCAGGGTAGTTTCGTTCCCCCCGCTGACGCCGCCGGATGAGGTGAAGGCGGCACCGATCTTGTTCTCCAATTTGCCTCGGATCTTTACGGATTCACCGATTAATTTCTTCATTCGCTCGGACATCGTGCCGAAGTGGGTTGGGGAACCGAGGATTATTCCATTTGCTTCCTGAAGGTCGTCAAGAGTGCATTCGCCAGCCCTCTTTGTTTCAGCATTCACTCCACTTTGTTTGACTCCCTCTAAAACCGCCATTGCCATTCGCTCGGTGTTGCCGGTTCGGGAGTCGTAGACAATTAAAACCTTTTGCATATCATTCCTCAAGCAGTATCTACCACCATTTTTTGATGCGAGGCATGGCGATAACTTCGCGTATTTCCAACCGTTTCCCGATATCCTTTCCCAACATGTCTTCAGGAGGCACGGCCTTCACGATTAGCGCCGTATCGGCCCCCTCGCCCGTTCCCCCAACTCCGATCACATCCTCGCCAGATTTTATAGCTCCTTTGGACGCGGCCATGACTACAACTTCTACGGCGACCTTGAAGCCCTGCCCCAACGTGTAATAGGTGTTTTTCATGCAACCCAGTTTTTTTGCCCGAAAGGCTGGAATGCAATTTTCGTAGATGATGGCGCCCATCCTCTCGAGTGCGGCCCGAACATCCTTCTTCACGGTTTCCATCGAAATAACGATGAGTTTCGCCTTGCCACCGATCTTCCTGCCCAGCCCCAATGCTGTCTTACCCGAATCGCTGGCGGCCACCACAGTTTTTATTCCCGTTTCCTCTAGCCTTTTTGATACTGCTGCCATGACCTCTTTGGTATTATCTGGCCCGGGTTTTTCGAAATAATAATCACTTCTAACAGTTCCCCCCAAGTACACCACCCTACAAAATAACGTGTTTTAGATGATAAATACGTCTGGGTTATTCTACATTAGCGAATAGGCCCAAGACCCTTACAATGATTGGAGTTCGATAACTGGGGATGCCAACTCGTGAAGTTTTATCCTTTCCGGTCTTTCGATGAGCTTTTCCAAGTTTTCCTTCAGTTTCCCGAATACCTCTTTCACGCTTTCCTCGATTTTTTTCTTTCCCTTTAGAGGATTGCAAAAAGCAACAACTTCTTTATGGACGAAGGGGTGGGATATCCCTATCCCCTTAACCCTCTCAACCGCCTTTTTTGCGATCTCGTCGGTTTCAAGGACCAAGCGTGCCCTTTCATCCCTTTTTCCTATAGCCTCCCCCAACGGCATGGCGAGAAACGTTTCCAGCCTCCGGAGGAGGGGCTCGTAGGCCGAGCCAAACAGTTTCGGGTTTCTCTCATAGCCGATCCCGAGCGTCACATAGTGCGGGAACTCTATGGAATCGAGTATCCTAGGATCATCCTCTCTGATCGAGGCGTCCTCCTCGAGATAAGCTCGGTAAATGTTCAGCGCGACGTAGGACTTTTCTCTCAGTGACATCTGCTTCTCTATGTTCAACTTCATGAGGCTGCGCGCATATTTTTCAGGGATGATCACGCAGGGCAGCTCTTTTATTCCAACTTCCTTCGCGGCCAAGAGCCTTTGTTGACCGTCGATTACCAAGCACTCATCCCCCCTTTTCACCGCCACAAGCGGCGTAACAAATCCTATTTTCCTAATGGACTCGGAGAGCCTACGCACGTGAAAAGCCGAGGGCTTCCTTTGAACTTCGATAACTTTGAGTTTTTCAACTGGAACCACGAGTATCTGCTGGCTGAAACCCAGTAAAGGTTCCTTGATGACGCCTACCTCCCTCAAACAAACCACTTTCGGAATCTCTTAGCCTCAAAGGTTTTTAAGTTCCCTGTTTTTCAAGACCGATCCGCTCCGAAAGCGGGGAGCTCTTTAGGCACAGCCCAGCTCTTCAACACTTGTCCTCTCAAGCCTCAAGTCGTAATGAAGGTTGGTAGCGCGATGCTTGTGGACGAACAGACCTCGCTCCTCTCATCGTCATCATTTTGGCAGCAAGGCATCAATAGATCCATCGGCCTTCCATTCGACCGCAAAACAGTGGGTATGTCGAGGTTGAGGAAAGACGCCTGTAACCGACATCCCTACCACGAGTACAGTCGGCACGTTTGGCGAGGTTCTGAGTTTAATTTAAAAGGAATGGAAAAGAAGTCAAGAGGGGAAAAAATGGCTAAAGCCAAAGCCCGAAAGAAGAAGAAAAAATGCAGATAAGCGCTTGAGCAACCGTAAGAAAAGCGCGATGGTGCTCTAGACAGCTGGGCTGCTTTAGTTCAAAGATCTTGGGGCAGACAGTAAGGATATGGGAACGAAGTTTTTCATTGGTACATCCAACTCGCGGAAAAAGACATCCGAATGCCAAACAAAGCCGATGTGCCGCCGCTGCTATGTGGAATTCCTTGATCGCGTATCCAGCCCAGTTTCCTTCAGTATGAATACATATTATTCTATGTTGTTACCCAATATCTCCATCCCCGCTTTCTTTAATCCAGGGTCCATTTCACAATTCCTGAAGAAAACTTGTAACCCCAAGCCACCGACTACCCAAAATCGTTAAATTTTAGAACGGAATCGAGCGAGAAACCCCACGTGCTTCAGCCGTGGGATGAATCGCGTGCCGGAGGTCGATTCCGCTCGATTACTGTCGGTGACCTCTCTCC
>DAOUSU010000057.1 GCA_030627035.1 Hadesarchaea archaeon | reverse complement strand
TAGGCTTGTAGAGCCTATTCGCCTTCCTCCAATTTATTCCAACAACGTTTGAAAAATGTGGAAAAGCTTACTTGCTGGAGCGCTTAAAAAAGAAAAAAATTGTTAGGTTTACTTTAATCCGAAACTGGCGTTTCTTCCGCTACCGGAACTCTAAATGTACCCGCGATAATCTCCGCCTTGATTGCCTCAACCATATCGATGAGGGTAGAATACGTAGTCCCGCCATATGTCACAGGTTGATTTATTTTCGCCACGATGCTTGGATCTAACCTCGTCTGCCAATCGTGCCAAGGTGCTAGTTTGGCTCCACCCTTCGCCATCATCGACCATCCTGCGAGATCGATCGCTATGGGTTTGCCCGTTTCTTTGTATTGTTCTACCACGTACTTTACGGTTGGGTACATATCCCAGAGTGGCCCTGTCACGACCAACTCGGGGGCTAGCTCGTACTGATCCAACAAGTTGCCGAAAAGCGGTGTGACCTTGCCCTCCGTTTCTAGTTTCTCCAGAGCTGCTTCGTGGACGCCGTATCGTTCAGCGTATAGGACATCAGCCCCTGCATCAATCTGAGCTAACGCTAGCTCCTTTGTCTTAGTTGGGTCAAACCATCCCCCGAGGAAGGCGATCTTCACCTTCACATCAGGGTTGACTTCCTTAGCCCCAGCCTTGAATGCGTTGATGAGCCTATTCACCTCAGGTATTGGGACCCCACCGACTACGCCAAGTATATTCGTCTCTGTCAGCTCACCGGCCATCATTCCACATAGGTACGCCGATTCGTGTATCCAGTCGTCAAAGACGCACACATTTGGATCAGTTGGACCCAAACCCGATCCCATCACGAATTGGGTGTTCGGGAAATCCCCAGCTGCTACACGCGCCGACTCCTCACACCCAAAGGTATCACTGAAAACAATATCGTATTTTGGTGCCCATTCCCTCAACACGGAGGGAAGATCGGCGTAACCAACGTCATCTGTCCATGTATATTCAATTCCAAGCTCATCCTCAGCCTTCAAAAGGGCTGTATGGATGACGCCGTCCCACGGTTCCTCTATTGGCGTGGTAAATGGCGTGCCAACTTTAATCGTTGGCGTAATGGATGTATAAGTGGCAGTTACAGTTTTTGTCTGCCCGGATGCCAAAGTAACGGTTTTTGATGCAGGTGTTGTATAACCCGAAACTGTTCCAAATGTAATCTCATAACTTCCCGGATCAACCGTCCTAGTGACTGGAGCGGTTCCCCAAGAAACACCATTTACGAAGACTTCGCCATTAACAGGAGTTGTGGCGACGGCAAGTACGGTTGCCCCTGGTGCAGGTCCTGGACGTGTTGCCCAATATACCACTCCCCCCACAATCGCTGCAACAATGATAATCAGTGCTATACCAACGCCAGTTGATATTCCCATTTCATTTTTCATTTTTTCCTCCATTTATTGTACGATCTATATGTTTTTAAAGCTATTCATTTTTCGTTCTAGCTGTACATGAACTGTTAGCACTCAAGCTAAATCATCCCTCGGGTTACAATTTATTTGGCGCCTCTTACCTGCACAGGCAGACGAAGCGATCATTTCCTGCGGTATTTTGCGAACTTAAAATTTAGTTGGATTTGTAAGGTCATGTGATCTCACAAGTTACCTCCTTTACAGAACCTGTGCTGATAAAACTTTAAATATCAAGGGTAAACAGTTTGGAAATGGTTCGTTATGGTCGAAGAGTTTGATATAGTTGTTAGGAACGCTAAAACTCGCTTCTCTCCCGATAAACTCCTCGACATAGGCATTCGTGATGGGAAGGTTGCCGAAATTTCAAGCAAGATTGGTCGAGGCGAGGTCGAGGTGGATGCTGGGGGCAACCTCGTTACCGAGTCCTTCGTTAACCCCCACTTGCACATGTGCAAGGTCTACACGCTGCAAATGATCGGCGAGGATGCTTTGAAATTATACCAGGAACATGAAATGGGCAGCACCATGAGCGCGATTGAGCTCGCCTCAATGGTCAAGGAAAAATACCACGAGAGCTGGATTTACGAGAATGCTAGGAAGGCTTTGATGCTCGGCCTGAAGCATGGGGTTCTCCATTTTCGAGCGTTTGTCGATACCGACACCAAGGCCAAGCTCGAGGGGATCAAGGCCCTCCTCAAGCTCAAGGATGAGTTCAAGGATATCGTCGACCTGCAGGTGGTTGCATTCCCCCAAGATGGGGTTCTGCGCGACCCCGGCAGCGAAGAATGGGTTAGAAAGGCAATTGAGATGGGTGCCGACATCGTGGGAGGAATTCCGTGGATTGAGTACACGGACGAGGACTCGCGCAAACACATCGATATGATGTTCGATATCGCCAAGGAGCACGATAGAGATGTAGCGATGCTCGTCGACGATGCGGGTGACCCCGGCCTTAAAACCACCGAGATGCTTGCTGTTAAAACCATCAAGGAAAAATGGACTGGGAGGGTCGCAGCATGCCATGCTAGGGCCATGGCCGTATACCCCGAACCATACTTTAGAAAATTGGTTGCACTGCTCAAGCAAGCCGGCATGGGCATCGTCTCCGACCCACATACAGGCCCCTTACACGCCAAGGTTCTGGAACTGCTGCGAGAGGGAGTGCCCGTGGCTCTGGGTCAAGACGATATAGCCGATGCATATTACCCCTATGGCCGCAACAGCATGCTCGAGATAGCATTCCTTGCGTCGCACCTCCTCTGGGCGATGACGCTGAGGGAGATGGATCAGCTCTATGATATGATAACCGTCAATGCCGCAAAAGTGATGGGGCTGAAGGATTATGGCATGCGGGTGGGATGCAAGGCGAATTTGGTGGTCTTGAAAACTAAAAGCGTTTACGAGGCGTTAACGTATCAAGATGTGCCGGCATGCGTTATAGGCCGGGGCAAATTGATCGTGGAAAACGAGTTCAAGACCACATACCACTTGTAGATTTTGGAAACCTCTGATCCGTTGAAGAACCCCTCGCAGAAATCCTAGGTTTTGCTGGAAAAAAGCTTCAACCCAAGCTCAAAGCCGAGCAAAATGCCAACCATCGTGTCCACGCCGGAGGTTTCCCCCATCGCCAGCACCCGCCCGCTTGCCGCTTCGACATCTTGGGGCATGCCCCCCAGCAGGACCTCAAAAAGCCCCTGAATCCTTTCGTCAACCTCGCCCTTTGCAGCCCACCTTAAAAGCTGTTGGCTGAGCAAAGTCGTTCCGCCCGCCCGACTAACGATCGCTTGGTTGATTTCCTTCGCGCGATCGATGCCATTACACAGCGATCGAGAGGTCCACCAGAGGGCGGCCGTGAAGCCTGCCAATGCGTCGTCAGCGGATGGGGAAAGCCCGGGGCCGAGCCCAACCAGCCCTTTGGCCGCCCCCCTCACGCCATCTATATCCCCAGCTTGAACGGCTTTGACTAAACTAAGCAGGTGGGGGAGCGCTGCTTTGGCCACCCTATTTAAATCGGATGCGGAAGGCATGGCGCCCCGGGAGATTTCGTCCATGTGGAGTAAAAGTTGTCCCAACCCATCGCGTTCGCGTTTGTCCGCAGCAAATTGTTTTGCGAGTTTCAAGTTTTGTTCGATGAGCTCCCGACCAACACATCTTTCGGTGCGGGTTTTGGGTTGCCAGAGCTTCGCATCCTTGAGCGAGATCTCGAGCACCCCGCCGATAAATATTCGTTCATCAACTATTTGAACTTCCATCCCCTTCTGGATGCCCAGCGATCGCATGTCTTCGTCCGCCGGAATATCTGTAATTAAATTGATCGGGCTTCGCGGGACGCTGCTCCGAGCGATGCCAACCAGCTCGTTGCCGATCGCGATGTTGAACGTGCGCTCGAAGACGCTGTGAACTCTGCCGGCATTGCCCCGTTTCAGCGCGTCAAACGCGGCTGGGCCGATGAAGGTGGCCTTCACGTATCGCTTCACAAGATCCCCAAAAACTTGCTGTAAAATAGATTTCCGCCAGACTTTATTGGTTTTTGCCCTGACCACCGCAAGGGACTGGAGATGCAAATTGATAAGGTTCGAAGTGGCCCGCCGAAGGGTACCAAGTCAGGAAGACATTTTTTTGAGGCAGCAGACGAAATAAAGTTGGTTGAAATGGAAGGCAAACGGGAGCTCAGGGCGCTGCCTAGCTATTCGGAAGAGATCGGGTTGGATCTGGGGAAACCGAGGGACCGATTCAAGTGGTTCCTAGCATCGATGTTGTTCGCCAAGCGCATCTCAGCCAAAATAGCGAAGAGGACTTACATGGAGTTTGAACGGGCAGGGATAACCACGCCCGAGAAAATTTTGGACGCGGGATGGGACAAACTCGTTGAGGTTTTGGACTCCGGCGGATACGTGCGTTACGATTTCTCCACCGCTACAAAATTGCTCGAGGTGTCTAAATCGCTGAAGGGGAGATACGGGTCACTTGAAAATCTGCACGCGAGCGCCAAGGACAGCTGGGAGCTGGAGAAAAGATTGCTTGAGTTCAGGGGCGTGGGGCCGACAACGGTCAACATCTTCTTGAGGGAGCTAAGGTCCGTGTGGGAAAAGGCCGACCCAAAGGTCTCCCGCCTAGCTGCCGATGTCGCGAGGAAACTGGGGCTGAAAAAAGGTGAGATAAAATCCCTCGAATCCCAGCTGATCAGGTTGGGTTTAGAGTACTGTAAGCCCAAGCGATGCCAAAGCTGTCCCGTCAGGAAGGGCTGTAAAGGATTGAGTTCAGGCGCGTTGATTTATTCATGACGGCTACAGAGAATTCAACGCCCTCTATTTACTCGCCGAGCCAAAAGGCGTAAAAACTCGCTCTGCCCGCAGGAGAGAGTAAAATCGCAGTCGAACTCGATAAACGATGCATTGAATTTGCAGCCGATGTTGGGGCGAAGTACGTGGATATGCATCCGGGCACCGCGCCATTCTACCACCGAATCGGCGGCGCTCCACCAACGATTCCCTGCTCCGAAGCCTGCTTGAGCTGGTCAAGTTTTCGAGCGAGCGGGGGCTTGCATTTCACCTTGAGAACAACACAGCCTTCGATGAGATCTACAGCGAGGCCGATGGTTGTTTGGCGATCGTCAACGAGGTTAGGGAACGAGGCCTCGAGATATATTTTTTGAGGGCCGAGAGCGAGCACGTGCTGGATATTTTCGGATAGAACTTGGCGCACCGTTTTATAGTGGGAGAAAAAAACCAAGTAAGGGGTTGAAGGATGCCTTTCCTGTATGGGGATCCGATCAAGTGTACCGGTTGCAGGATCTGCGAGCTTTACTGCGCGTTCTTCCACGAGCGGGTACTGAACCCTCAGAAGGCACGGCTTCGCGTGGTACGGAGGGAGCCGGCCATCGACAAGCCCGTGGCGTGCAGGCAGTGCGCCGACCCGCCGTGTGCGAAGGCCTGTTCGGTCAAGGCGATCTCACGCAATCAAAAAACCGGGGCGGTGCTGGTCGATGAATCAAAATGCGTGGGCTGCGGCGCCTGCATCGAAGCATGTCCATTCGGCGCTATCTGGCTGCACCCCGAGCGGAAGAAGGCGATAAAATGCGATCTCTGCGGGGAGTGCGTGAAGCGATGTCCCCCCGGGGCGCTTTCGATCCTCACCCCCAATGAGCTAGCGGGCAGGAAGCG
>DAOUSU010000092.1 GCA_030627035.1 Hadesarchaea archaeon | reverse complement strand
CCAACCTGTCTAGTTGTTCGGAGCAAATAGCCATTGGGCAACTTTAGCCACGATTTTCAATCAGGCTGTGAATCCGGGATTGAATTAATTTTGAAAGCCTTTGCGTGTGATTGGGAGAACGGAGGAGGAGAAAATCATCCACCGCCCTGGCCACGCGCGCCCCGCGACTTCCATGACTATTGCCAGAGGCACAGAGGCCACGGATTACCACAGGTGATTTTACTTGCGCTGAAATAAAAAAAAGGGATAGGGAAACTAAAGTAACCCCCGACTTAACAACCACAAAGCTTTATTGTGCGCTAAGGCTTGTCGATTAGGGGTTGAGGTTGCCCGTCCACCCGATTGAGGCGCGCTATGGCAGCCGCGAAATGCGCTCGATTTTTGAACTCGAAACCCGTTTTCAGCGTATGCTCGATGTTGAAGCAGCGCTCGCGAAAGCCCTCGCAAACGTCGGCATGATCCCTAAAGCAGATGCCAGTAAAATCGCGCGAAAGACTTCAACCAGATACGTGAAAGTGGCTAGGGTTCTACAGCTCGAACGCGAAGTTGCCCACGAGACTATGGCCCTGGTACTCGCTCTAGCCGAAGCTTGCGGCGGGGCCGGCAGGTACGTGCACTTCGGCGCCACGAGCAACGACATCCTAGACACCGCCGCGGCCCTGCAGATCCGCGACGGATTGGCAATAGTTGAATGCGACATTCGGAAGCTGCTCAGGATAGTCCTCAGGCAAGCCGCCAAGCACAAAAACACCATCATGGTTGGGCGAACGCACGGGCAGCATGCCGTACCAACAACGCTGGGTTTGAAGTTCGCAATCTGGGGATGCGAGCTCGGAAGACACTTGGAGCGGCTCGAACAACTCAAACCACGCGTAATCGTTGGAAAGATGAGCGGGGCGGTCGGGACAGGGGCCGCTTGGGGGGACAAAGGACCAAAAGTCCAAGAGCTCGTGATGCGGAAACTCAAGATACCTGCTGCTATCGCTTCCAACCAACTCCTTCAGCGCGATCGTTTTGCCGAACTAATTTCATTTTTCGGATTGCTCGGGAGCACATTGGACAAAATCGCCCGCGAGGTTCGAAACCTCCAGCGCACGGAGGTCGGCGAGCTTGCAGAGCCGTTCGCTGCGGGGCAGATAGGGAGCAGCACCATGCCCCACAAGCGCAATCCCATCCGGTGTGAGAAGGTGTGCGGGCTCGCCAAGGTTCTGCGCGCGAACGTGCAGGGCGGGCTCGAAAACATCGTCATCGAGCACGAGCGCGACCTGACGAACTCTTCATGCGAGCGGGTGCTCCTGCCGGAGTGCTTCCTCCTCATCGACGAAATGCTCAAGACATCCGTTTACGTCCTAGATAACCTCCTCGTGTTCCCCGAACAGATGAAGCGCAACCTCGGACTGACCCGTGGGCTGAACATGGCGGAGGCGGTGATGATCGAGCTCACCCGCCAGGGAATGAACCGCCAAGAGGCTCACGCGGTGCTGAGGGAGTGCAGCTCGACCTCGGTGCGCAAAGATGTGCCCTTGGTCGAGGTGCTGCGCCAGGAGCGAAGGGTAACAAGATACCTCTCAGAACGGGAGATCGAAGATCTCGTGAACCCACGGAGGTATCTCGGCGCGGCGGCGGCGATCGTGGAGCGCGTGGTTAAGGGGCTTGGGCTACTTGCGGAGTAAAATCACCTTTTCGAAGAGATCCCGCACAAACTGAACAAATTCGCTGAGATGCGTCTGCACATCTGGAGGGATCGGCCCCTTCCCGATGCCGCACTCGTCTAAATAGACGATTTCCCTGCCCCTCCTGCCGAAGTTCGTGAGCTTCATGTCGAGCAAGTACCCTCGTTCGCTAGCCCTTTTGATCAAATCGAAGAGCGCTTTTAGCGTCTTGATCGAATAGGAGTTGATTGAGCTTATGCGTACTGGCTCCACATATTCATGAACGGTGATGACAACAGGAACAGGTGCACCGCCATCCCCGACTCCGGCCAAAATCGTGCCGTAGTACCTAGGTAAGAAAGTTAATTCCTTTCTGAGCCTTCTCTGATGGGCATCCGCCACGACCGCCCTTTTCCGTAGACTTTTAACGTTTTTATTACCCCTACGACCGGCTTCAACTTTTAGCGCGAATTCCCCAACCCTGAATACCTTCCTGTAAACTCCTCTCCCAACCAACTTCGGGGTACCTTTTACACAATCGATTTGCACGGTGCCAACCTCAACCCTCTAACTCGACCACAGTATAGCTGCCCTCTTCCAAGCCAGCCAGCTCCGCCGCCTTGCGCTCGGCATCCTCATAATCGCCGAGCCCGTCCACGAGTTTACGCTCGAGGGCTTCGATGCCATAGATGGTCGAGCCGTCCCTTAGCTCATCGATGGTATCCCCAACTTTGGGGCGATTAGTTTTGATGCGCGCCATGACCTCGTTCAGCATGTTTTCGACCAATTCCTGAAGGTATGCATTTTCCTCGGCGGTCGGGCCGCGATACCCCGCACCCATATCCTTCATTTCCCCCGTAGTCCATCGGTAATAGCGGATGCCCTCCTCCTCCAGCTTGTTTTCATAGCTGACCCAAATCGCGATGACGCCAAGCCCCGCGGTAACCGTGGTGCTCCGCGCGAAGGTGTAATCGGATGCCGTCGAGATGAGATAGGCCCCGGACGCAGCGTACTGGTCCATCGTCACAACCACTGGTTTTTCCCCATTCAACTCCCTGAACGCGGTTTCGGTTTCAAAACACGCTTGCACCGTTCCGCCCGGGCTGTCGACGACCACGACAACGGCCTTGATGCGGGAATCCCTGAGCGCGGCTTTCGCTTGATCCGCATAGGTGAAGTTGTCGATGCTCCCGCTCACGCGGATCACCCCGATGCGGGTCGTGTATTTTGAGTACCAATTGCCCGCGTAGAACAGGACAGCACAGATGAGCAGCGCGGCTATCGCCCACTTCAGATAGCGCCCGGCTTTAGATTTCCTCCCTCTGGCCAAATTTCTCATCTCCTTCAAATCTAATTGTCCACGAGCGTTATTTAACCCGATGGCTCGGTTTTGACTTGCCGAAAATCGTGATTTAAGCCAGCAGGCGCTTTGTTAAAAACCGAAGAATTCAGACCTCAAGGTCGAATGCTTTAAATCGAAAATCGGGGATGTGAAGATTGAAGGAGGTGAACGCGTTGTTGGAGGGCGAGAGAGGAGTCGAACCCTTAGTCATGAAGTTGATGGCGGGGATAATTTT
>DAOUSU010000068.1 GCA_030627035.1 Hadesarchaea archaeon | reverse complement strand
TTTTACCCCTGCAAGACGCGCCAAGATTTTCGGGTCAAAAAGGTGATCGCCCATCAGCAGAAAAAACCGCTCGCCCTTAAGCGCTTCTTTCGCTGCCAATACCGAGTATCCGTTCTCTCCCGCCCGCCGCTTATTCCAAATATAACGAATGTTGACACCAAGCCGTGAACCATCGCCGAGAGTGGCTGCGACATGCTCGCCTTGGTAACCCAGCACGACGTGAAACTCTTTAACCCCTGCCTCTCGAGCGGATAGGACTACGCGCTCCACAATGGGGAGACCTAAAAAGCGTTCCAAGACCTTTGCCTTCTCAGCTCCTAATCTTTCTCCCTTACCGGCTGTCAGTATCAACGCTTTCATTTTATCCCCGAGGTCCAGCTATCGGGAGAGGACCCTAAACATGCTTCTCTTGACTTTTTTTAGCTTTACTGTATGAGCTTTTCAAAAAGCGTGAAACATTTCATCTATATTCTCGAAGTGGATGTATCCTATTTTTCCTAACCCTTTGCCAGTTGCATTGTAGATCATGTTCTTGAAGAGACAGGCGCCAGATGTTCAAACCATCGGAGCGAGCGTATGCTACTCCTCCTTAGGTTGGAGCTGAGAGGACTTTTTGCCGTGTGTCTTCAAATAAGAGTCGACCATTTTGATTGCACACATTTCAGAGCACATGCTACAAGTCTCTGGGTCAGCCATAGGGGGTCTCTTTCCACGTAACTCCTTTGGTTTTTCTGAATCAATCGCTAACTCGAATTGCTTCCCCCAATCAAACTTCCTTCGTGCACGCGCCATCTCGGCATCTCGTTCGAGATCGATGCCTCGTGCGACATCGGCTACATGCGCTGCAATTTTAGCAGCTGTGACTCCTTCCTTGACATCCTCGATGCTCGGTAAGCACAGATGCTCCGACGGGGTGACGTAACAGAGAAAATCGGCCCCCGCCCACGCTGCTAAAGCGCCGCCGATCGCGCCGACCAAGTGATCGTAGCCAGGGGCGAGGTCGGTTACAATGGGGCCAAGCACATAAAATGGAGCCCCTTTGCAAATGCTCTTCTCAAGCTTGACGTTCGCCTCGACGTGATCAAGCGGTAGGTGCCCGGGGCCCTCAACCATGACCTGCACATCCTTGGCCCAAGCCCTCTCAACCAGTTCACCAAGCGTTAGCAGCTCTTGAAACTGCGCGGGGTCGGATGCATCCGCAAGACAGCCGGGGCGCATCCCGTCGCCTAGGCTAAGCGTCAAATCGTATTCCCGCGCCAGCTCGAGCAGATAATCGAACTCCTTGTAGAGCGGGTTCTCCTCGCCGTGATGGATAATCCAAGCTGCCAGAAACGAACCGCCTCGGCTTACGACATCCATCAAACGTCCGCGCTGCCTCAGCGTTTCAATTGCTGCCTTGGTTACACCGCAGTGCACCGTGACGAAATCTACACCATCCTCGGCGTGCCTTCGGATCGCGTTGAAGATATCGTCGGAGCTCATGTCAACGACCGAACCGCGTTTTGCGGCCTTGATCCCGGCCTGATAAATCGGCACGGTTCCAAGTGGCACCCGAACTGCTTGAATGATTTTCATTCGAATCTCATCAATGTCGCCGCCTATGCTTAGGTCCATAACCGTGTCGGCGCCGCGCTTGACCGCAATCTTGGCTTTCTCAACTTCCTCATCGATATTTGCGTAATCCGGGGAAGTGCCGACGTTCGCGTTCACCTTCGTTCGCAGGCCCTCGCCTATGCCCTTAACATCGATGTTTTCGCGCCTCACGTTGCGGGGGATTATCAGCCTTCCGGCGGCGAGTGAGCGCATAACTTGCTCAATTGGCCTGCCTTCGTCGCGCGCGACCACTTTCATTTCCTCAGTCGCGCTCCCCCGCCTGGCCTCGGTCATCTGCATATCTTTCCCGATATCACGTTACACTCTCGGCTGAAAAAGCTTTCAAGTCCTTTTTTAAGTCCAAATGCCCAACTGTAAATGGAGGTGGGCTAAATGGCCGTTCAGGTTGTTAAAAAAGATGGAAAGACAGAACCCTTCCAGCGTCAAAAAATCGTGAATTCATGTACATCGGTTGGGGCCCCCGTCGATGTCGCCGCGAGTATCGCCGATGAAATCGAGAAAGCCGCACGCGATCAGATGCCGACGAGCGAGATAAGAACCATGGTCTTGGAGAGGCTCAGAAAGACAAGACCGGAGTGGGCAAAGGCTTGGGAAGAGTACGAAAAAACTAAAGGGAAGGGTTAACCCCTTTTTCTTTTTGATTAACTCAAAAACGAGCCGACGGGAGCAAATGAGGTCCAGCGTAATTGCACTAATTTCAGACCTTGGGGCTAAGGACTACTTCGTCGGGGCCATGAAAGGCACAATTCTCTCGATCAACTCAAATGCAAAAATCGTCGACATCACGCATGAAGTGGCTAGACACGATGTTCGGGCTGCGGCCCTTGCGCTGGCGAGTGCCGCAAATGCTTTCCCGGAGGGCACCATCTTCATCGCCGTTGTCGACCCCGGCGTCGGAACCAAACGCAGGTGCATCTTGCTCCAAACGAAAAATGGTCTGTTTTTCATCGGGCCAGATAACGGTATCTTCACGCTCGTAGCTGAGCGGTTCGGCATCGCGAAAATTTATGAAATAACTAACAAAACTCTAATGAGCCCTAAGATCTCGCCAACTTTTCACGGGCGAGATATCATGGCTCCCGTTGCGGCACACCTCACCCTCGGTGTTGAACCCGCGGAAGTTGGGCCCGAAATCAAAACCATCCAATTGATTGAAATCCCGCACCCAGAATTAACCCAGTCAGAGTTATCAGGGCATATCCTAAATGCCGACAATTTTGGAAACCTCGTGACCGACATCGACACAACCGCGGCTTTGCGCTTTGCCAAGGTTGGGGAGAATTTGAGGGTGAAAATTGAGGATAAGGTACTAGAGGTGAAATTTGCCCGCACGTTCGGTGACGTGACGGCGGGCGAGTGCCTGTGCTTCATCGGGAGTTCGGGCACGCTTGAGTTCGCGAGGAATATGGGAAACTTGGCCGAAGAACTAAAGATTAAAATTGGAGATAAACTCATCATACAAAGGTAATTCGATGGCATCACGGGGAGTCCTAATCGGCAGGTTCCAGCCCCCGCACAAAGGGCACGTTGAGGTATTCAAGCAGATCCTGCGTGAGGTGGATGAGCTGATTGTAGGCATAGGGGGCGCGCAGGAGAGCCATACGCTTGAGAATCCATTTACCGCCGGCGAGCGGATGCTCATGATCACTCGGGCATTAGCCGAGGCTGGCGTTAACCTTTCGCGCGTGCATATTATCCCAATCCCTGACGTCAACAACAACGCAATTTGGGTCTCGCACGTCATCTCGCTATCGCCCCCGTTCTCGGTCGTTTACTCGGGCAACCCGCTCGTCAAGCGCCTCTTCAAGGAGGCCGGCTTCAAGACGAAGACTCCCCCGCCGTTTAAGCGCAAGGAGTACTGGGGCACCAATATTCGAGACCGGATGATCAATGGCAGGCGGTGGGAAAACCTCGTGCCGAAGTCTGTGGTTGAGGTTATGCGGGAGATCAATGCGGTCGAGCGGATGAAAGATCTATCGAAGACCGATTATCTGCTTAGGTGATTTCACTCAAGCAACGTATATCACGCGACGAAAACTGGTAAAACGATCACGGTGGACTTGGCTACTTTGCGCGCCTTTTATACTTAAGAAACCTCCGAATGCTTTTGCCGAGCATGACTAAAGAAACAGCGGCTAATGCGGCACCTGGAGCTATGAATGTAAGTTTTAGCGTGAGCGTGGCGAGCCCCGCTTTAGTCGTCCCGTAATACAGCATCACCAGCCCAAGCACGAGCAAGACTGGGGCAAGAGTTGTCGTTGCCGGCGCTCTAAGCTTTCGCTTGAGGTAGTCGCCGATCAGCGGGAAATAGCCCAAGATCAGGGCCGCGCCGAGGGCAATGTAAGCTCCATCGATCCATCCCTCAACAGCAGGATAGGTTCCCTCGAACAAAAGGACCATCCCGACCACGAGAACGGCGATAGCCGCACATACCCTCGCGGTATTCATGTCATTCCCGTCCTCAAACCGAATTTTTACCTTCTTTTCACGATTAATCTCACCGCTATACTCATCGCCGCCGCACTAAAAACAATGCTACCACCAACTACCCACCAATTCATTTGAGTTTTTTCCTCCGTTCCAATCGGGATATTTTGCACCAGCGCCCATAGACTCCTTTTGCACCTTAGCTCGATTTCTGGAGGAGTCTCGACCGTTAAAGGAAGTTTCTCCTCTATTACCGGGAGGGGGATCTGGTAAATGGTCTGAGCAAAAGACTGGTTGGTCGGGTAAAACCAATAATCCGCCCACTCCCTAACGAAGTTTTCTGCATAAGGTTGACAAATCCCATCGCTGGCCATCGTTTGGGCGATATCCCAGATAATTTTGTCGACGTTTACTTCCTCAAAACTGATTGTATGTGTGGATATCTCTTTCAGCTCTTGTGGTTCTAATTTTTCGAGATAGATATATGCATAATCTGGAGAGAGATAATCGCCGGGCTTGCAAATGATGTAAATGTTTTTAAGCGTCTCTTTCCCCAAGTTCTTAACTTTGCAAGCGATGTCATTTTCTTCCATTGAAATATCAACCCGTAAAGGGTTATCGTATGCGATCTTCCCTTCATAAAAAAGACAGGTAAAAAAGGCGTCTCGATATGCTATGCCATCGACTGTTATCTTGACGTTTTCCCACAAGATCGAGTTTTCGGTAGTCGTCGCTTCGGGGATGGTTAAGCTTGGTGAGCCCTCCAAAAAAGTTACCTTAACTGTTGCGAAGGTTTCCCGTGGAGCGTACAAATAGATATACGGCTTTTTAACGATCACCTGTTCGGGACTGTGTCCAAGCAAGGTTGCCGATGAACTGTTATAATCGGCCTGCACGACTCCCAGCTCATTCAATAATCCAACTTCCTTCGTT
>DAOUSU010000060.1 GCA_030627035.1 Hadesarchaea archaeon | reverse complement strand
AGCGATCAACATCGGCTCCAGTATTTTGGCAGAGCCTCGGAGCCGATGGGCCGAAGTTGACCCGGCCCCAACCAGCGATGAACTGGCCGAAGAGGTCAGTGAGGCTGGAAGCCCACGCCTTTAGGCGTGGGAGTGGTCACTGATGAACACTATCTTACCGTTGTCTATAGCATGGAGAAAGTTAAGGCAATCTATGGAAAAAATGAACGCGTATCTCAACCCTTGAAATAGGGCTCCCGCCGCGCGATGGCCTCAGTGAACGCCTCTCTCGCGCCCTCGAGGTCGCCCTTGCGAACTGAGGAAAGCACGTCGACAAGATTATCGTTGCGCATCAGGCATGGTTTAAGATATCCGTCAGGGGTTAGGCGAAGGCGGGTACAATGCGCGCAGAACTCTGAATTATGCATGGGCCTGACGACCTCAACCTCCCCTTCAGGAAGGATGTACTTTTTCCTCGCCTGCATCAATCGGCGTGTTTTGATGTCAGATGCCCGCTCGCGAAGCTTTCGTTCAAACGGTTCCAAGTTCGCGTGAAAGCGCTCGTAGATTTCCACCGTATCTGGCATTCTAAGAAATTCCAGAATCTGGAGAATTGCTCCCCGCGCCAGCGAATACTTCATTACCCGCTCAACCTCGCCATCGTTAATCCCCCTGAGGACGAGAATGTTCAACTTCACCGGGCGCAGGCCTGCATCCAGCGCGGCATCTATCCCTTCTAGAACGCGGTCGAGCTTCGGCGTACCGGCGATCTTGGCATAGACTTGAGGATCCAAAGTGTCCAAACTGATGTTAACGCGACCAAGTCCCGCCTCCGCCAGCTCCCCCGCTTTTCCCGCGAGTTTAGTTCCGTTGGTTGTCATCGAAACGTCGACTATGGGGGGCTGGTTCACCGCGGAAACTATCTCCTCTATATCATCGCGCATCAGGGGTTCTCCGCCCGTTAGCTTGACCTTCTTGATGCCAAATTCGGATCCGACTCGAACTATTTCGCCGATTTCGTCCGCCGTCATCTCAAGATCCCCGCCCCGACAGCCCTCTTGGTGACAGTAAAAACAATTCAGGTTACATCTGTTTGTCACGGACACTCGCAGGCTGGTGAGCGGCCTCCCGTATCTATCCTTCGTAGCGCCTCACCTCGATTTTAATCTCGTTTCCCTTGGCTCCCTTCAGCGAAGAGAGCATCCCCCCTATGGTTCCCGCTATCAGGTCTTGCATGAAAGGCTTGAGGGGTATTCTTTTTCCGTCCACGGCAAGCGTGATCCCTCCGTGAAGGGTTCTACATCCCTCCTTGGGAGCCTTCCCAGCGATGGCCGCAATGGCGAACTCCCTACAGGATCCATATCCGCATTCCCCGCAGTTGATGCCCCCCACGGGTGGAATGGCTTTCCGCTCGATTAAATCGGCGAGAGCGCCAACATCGCCTCGCCCCAAAACGGGCTTTCCCTTAACGCCATGGCCGATGAACCCGACCGTGAATTCATCGTCTAGCTCCGATGCCTCATTTTCATTTCGGGCAATCATTATCTTTGCTATATTTTCCGATTCGCGAAATCCCTCCAATATGACAAAATCCAAGTCGCGTAAACTCAGAAGGACTTCGCTGAGATCGACCCTTCGTTTTTCCAAAGTCGCAAATTCTTCGGGGCTAACGAACACTATCGTCTTGCTTCCCGCTTGGGCATGTCTCCAAGTGTCGGTTCCGGGCCGATCCAACGTGAACTCTGCGTGGGGGACATGCTTCACGGTCCCAACCCGATATCCGCGCTCTATCAGCTCTTTGACCAGTCGTTCAATCACCTCGGTCTTTCCGCTCTTTTTGTAGCCTGCCACCGCCGCTACTTTAAACAAACCAACCACCTCTTTGTATCCACTATAAATGCTGGGCTTAAAATTTACTCTTAATTAAACACAAACAATTAACGCGAGGAGATGCCATAACAGATAATATTGCGGGAAAAGCATGCCACGGGTGGGGCATATATGACAAGTGAAAACCTTTTTGTTGGGGTAACGAGATGGTGGCCCTGCGAACCCTGGCAAGCGTGATCTTCGCCGCGATCTTCCTCTCCATCTTTGCCTCTCTTTACTTTCATTACCAAAGCGGAGGCGCTGAGGCCAACTTCAGGCGCGACGCCGAGCAGCTCGCCCAGCAGATAGGGATTTCGAGCGGCCAAGAACCGGGTAGTCAGATGTCATTTAAGATCGAGGTACCTTCGGGCTGCGAGCTTCGTTTTGAGGACAACTCGGTGATAATCATCATCGGAGGGGAGTTGAAGAATTTTGATGCAGGCGCCGCGGTTAGCGGGCCAAAGCTCAGCGGCCAAGCTACAGAACTCACTCTCGAACGAACGGAGAACCGGGTGGTGATAAGTGTCTAACAACCTGCCATTTTACCTGCTCTTCGGGGTCATCATGGCAATTTTGCTCGCTGGGGTCTTCTTCATGCAGCTGACCCGACAGCGGGAGTTCGAAGTCGACACGGAGGCGCAGGCACTTGCCGACGAGCTTGCCAAGGGCTGCTTCTTGACCTTGCCTAGACAACAGTCCAGCGTTGGCCTACCCCTTCTTTTGGCTGGATCGAGCTACGAGCTTGAGGTCGACGAGAACCGCTCGACCTTCATCGTGCACGTGACTTCAGGCGTGAGGAAAGGTGAAAGTTACATGGCCGTGGCCGACGTTGAACTCGGTGTGGAGAATGCCGACTTTGAAATTGGAGGTAAAATTTATTTTCAACGACGCGGCGGTGCTGTCATTGTTTCAGCCGCCCCAATCTCTGCGCCCTCAGAAAACGTTAAGATCACGCCTTTAAGCGAGTCCCCAGAATTTTACCACTTCGCGAAGGAGAACCAGCGGGAAGCCGCGGCGATCATAGCTGTTTACTTCGACACATCACAAGACATCGATGCGTACAAGTGGGAGAACAACAACTCGATTCTCGTCCATGCCGGTTCGATCCTGCTTCGTGTTCAAGGATATGAAAATGAGGAAAATGTCGGGCTCGTCGATAACGCTTGGATCATCTCAAACATAGAAAATTACACGGGAGATCTCATGCCCACCGTTTCCTGCCCAAGCGCGGAGGATGCCCACTCAAGCGGCTGGCTATACTCACCGCAGCAAACGCTGGATTACCTCCGCATGCGCACATGGCGGCGAACGAGCGATAACGTCGTCGTGGAGATATCACGCGGTGCCTCAATCCGAGCGGCCGCCGTGACGACAAACGTTTCGACCTGTCCTACACGGCGCATAACTTTCGATAACTACGTGATGTACTATCGAGCCGTGCCGTGGTGGTATCTGGAAAACACGCCTGGATTCGTTCTCCAGAGCGATCCCGAGCTTGAAGCCATCGCCTGAGGTTAAGGGATAATAACTCCCCGAGCCCCGAAAATATCTTTTACCACTAAAGTATCGTTCTCGAGCTCGATGCGGATGCCCTCACATGCATAGTTATCGTTGAGATTTGTTGGATCCGGCGCCTTCGAGGCGAGTTCCGCGATGTGCTTTATCCGTTCGAACCTCGGGAAGGTCACCATGTGGAGCCTTATCCCAAAAGCCTTCGGGCCCATCACGTGCTCAAAGCTGGCGTTAAGGCAACCCACCGCGTGAATGCTCCCATCCGGCAACCACTCAAGCACAAGTGAGTGCTCATCGCATGTCGAGACATCGATTTTAAGGTTTGGAGGCGAGGAGGCGTTGATTTCTACGATATGCGCGTTCATGTAATCGCGAATGTACCTCTCCACATTCTCTCTAGTGCCGCCCATCAGGCCGACGTCGTACATCGCGGCGGTTATCGAGCTTCTTAGCGCTAAATTTAGCTCGCCCTCGACCTGCAATGCGGTTGCCCGAGTCACATCGGCCGCGCTTTCCAAGGCGATCGAAGAAACCTCTCGCTCCTCCATCGACTGAAAGGTGACTATCGCCACGCTTGTGCAGAGGATGACAAATATCGTGAAAACCGCAAGGGTTGGAGCGGAGGCGCATCGATCGGCTTGCAACAAGGCCCTCCACCAGCGAATAGTGGGATATATTGTAAAAAGCTTAAATCTAGGGGAACAACCCCAACTTCTCGGAAGCGTCCACGATTCGCTTGACGCCGAGCACGTAAGCAGCGGTCGCCATGTCAACACCGTACTTTTTCGATGTTTCAAGCACATCCCTGAAGGCTTTCACCATCTTCTCCTCTAGCCTCCGATTGACTTCCTCCTCGGTCCAGTGTTCGCGGTGCAAGTTCTGGATCCACTCGAAATAGCTCACGGTCACCCCTCCGGCGTTCGCCAAGATATCCGGCACGATAAAGACGCCGCGTTTGGTGAGGATTTCGCGCGCGCCAGGGGTGCTGGGTCCATTTGCCCCCTCCACGATCATCCTTGCCCTTATGCGGGAAGCGTTGGCCTCGGTTATCTGATTTTCGAGCGCCGCCGGTATCAAGATATCGCACTCGAGTTCGAGCAATTCCTCATTTGTGATTTCCTTAGCGCCTTCGAGCCCTCGGAGCTGTCCAGTCTTCTCCTTGTGTTCGAGCACCGTGGCGAGGTCTAAACCGTCCGGATCGTATATCCCCCCCTTCGAGTCGCTCACGGCAATGATCTTGCAACCCATTTGATGTAGGAGCTTGGCCGCTGCCTTTCCGACCTTGCCGAACCCCTGAACGACAACCCCCAAGCCCTTCATGTTCACGCCGAGATGTTTTGCTCCCTCGCGGGCACATATCGCTACCCCTCGACCGGTGGCCTCGTGCCTGCCCTCGGAGCCGCCGACCTCGATGGGCTTGCCGGTCACAACCTCGGGGACGAGGTACCCCTTGAACTCGCTGTAGGTGTCCATTATCCACGCCATGGTCTGCGCATTGGTGTAAACGTCTGGTGCTGGAACATCCTTGTAGGGACCTATCTCGTCGAGGAGCATGGCAGTATACCTCCGGGTGAGGCGTTCGAGTTCTCCCCTAGACATCTCCTTGGGGTTGCAGGCGATTCCCCCCTTGGCCCCGCCATAAGGGATGTCAACAACAGCGGCTTTCCAAGACATCCATGTTGCGAGTGCCTTCATCTCATCGAGATCGACACTCGGGTGGTACCTAATTCCTCCCTTGTAAGGCCCACGCGTCATGTCGTGCTGTACCCGATACCCCGTGAAAACTTTAATCCTCCCGTCGTCCATCCGTATCGGCACCGAGACGATTATGACCCGCCTAGGACTCTTCAGCTTTTCGACCATTGAAGGGTCAAGCTTCAGTTTTTCCGCGACGATGTTGAGTTGTTTTATCACCGCGTCGAATGGGGTTGGTTTCTTTTCCACGAAATCACCATTTTGTTATCGTCTCTCTTATTTCACGTTGATGTAAACCATTAGCAAATCTGGTTTTTAAGCTTTGTGTAGTCTAAACTTTTGCACTTTTTTCTGATCACCGTTAACAGATTTTGCGGGTATTTGGCTTGTATCCCCAGAATTTGGCGTT
>DAOUSU010000098.1 GCA_030627035.1 Hadesarchaea archaeon | reverse complement strand
GTACTCGGCAAGGTGATGTGCAAGGCGTCGGGTGGAAAAGTAAACCCATTGATTGGCGCCGCCGGGGTGTCAGCGGTGCCCATGGCCGCGAGGGTCGTACATGTTATGGGGCAGAAAGAAAACCCGAGGAATTTCCTCCTTATGCACGCGATGGGGCCAAATGTTGCCGGAGTGATAGGCACGGCACTGGCGGCAGGAGTGTTCATAACGTTTGTGCTTTAATCTTTCCGATTTTTTGGTTACCCTTCTTAATTACCTTTCCTTAGCGGACTCCGCAATTTTTCCGTATTTTTCCAGCTCATCTGCTACTTCTTTTAGCCCTAGTCCTTCCAGTGTGCTTCGGGTGGGCAATCCGGTCCTTTTATCCCAGCCCCTCAATTCGTAGTATTCGTCGAGCATTTTTTCGAATTTATCTCTCTCAAGGATATCCCCTTTTCCTGGACCGGATTTTATTGGCTCCTTGAAAAACCTGTCTGGGGGACTATCATCTTTCCTTTTCATTCCAACTCTCACGTTAATCGCTTTTTCGACATTATGGATCCGTTCACCTATTTTCATAATCTCCTGAACATCCACATGCCTTCCGGTCGCCGCTTCGAGGAGACTAGCCACGTCCTCCGGCCCGATCAGATGGGGGCTCTTCCACCAAGACAGAAGAGAGCATATGCCAACACTGTCCAACACAGCTTTGAAGTTTTCCATCCAAGTTACGATTTTTGCCTTCCCCTCGTACGCCTTGCGATCAGCAGCCGTTCGGACTCCATAGTACTTTTCCGCCTCCCCCGGACTTACGTTTCCCTCAAATGCCGGAGCGCCCCTAAGGTGGCCACCTCCTCGAGGGGACACGATAACCCCAAGTGCCCACCCCTTCCTGTACCTAAGCGTTTCGTAAAGATCCTGTTCCTTTATGTGCATCGCATATTTCTGAGACCCTCTCCCGATCTTATCGGATGCCCTCTTGCTCCCCTCCGCAAGCAAGTTCCCAACGCCCTCTCTCATTGCGATCTTCTTGATGAGCTCCAAAACGGCTTTGTAATTCCCCCACTCAAGCTCCAGTCCATCTGTATCTTCCTTGGTGAGAATTCCCCTCTGGTAACACTCCATCGCCCAAGCAATGGAGCCAGCGGTATTATCGACATCGAGACCGTACTGGCTACAGAGCACGTGAGCTTTTATTATCGCCGGCCAACTGTTTATATTCAGTTTATAGCCAAAGTTGTTTATCGTGTTAGTATCAAATCCTTCTCCGCTTACGCCCTTAAACTCCCCGGCGGGAATGCTGAGCCAATGACTACAGGAAATGGGACAACTAAAGCAACCGAGGCTCCTTTTTGAGAATCTTTTAACTAAATCCTCGCAGCGCATATTTTTGGACTTTTCCCAGTATCCATCCTGGAAATTTCTTACTGGGCAGCCACTCCAATTATCGTTATCATGCTGGGCGACGGTCATGGTCCCGTACGGCTTGAAGAAATCCATCCGGGGGGCATTGTTTATCTTCTCTAAAAGTTCTTCTGCTAACTTCATGAACCTTTGGGGCTCTGCAACCTCGATCGCTCCAGTTCCTCTAACCGCGATGGCTTTTAAATTCTTGGAGCCCATCACGGCCCCTAACCCACATCTGCCCGCCGCTCTAGCTCCATTGTTAATGATGCAAGCAGCTCTTACCAAGTTTTCGCCTGCGGGGCCTATATCGGCAAGTTGAATATCGTCATCCTTTAACTCTTCCCTAATGAGGTCATCGGTTTCCCAAGTTGTTTTACCCCAGAGATGCTCCGCATTTTTCACTTCAACTTTGTCGTCATCAATCCAAAGATAACATGGTTTTCTGCTTCGTCCTTGGATCACCACGTGGTCATATCCGGCGAACTTTAACTCTGGCCCAAAATGACCCCCTGAGTTCGCCGACCCGACTCCTCCGGTATAAACGTTTTTGCTATCAACGGTGTACCTGCACGCCCCGGGTGCTGGCGTCCCAACCAAGACACCGGTCCCAAAGACAAGTCGGTTGGCCGGATCAAATGGCCATATCCCCGGTTTGACTTCATTGTAGAGTATCCACTGGTTTATCCCCCGACCGCCAAGAAATCTTGTAGTATACTTGGTGATCGGTTCGATGGTTATCTTTTCACTTGAAAGATTCACCCGCAGTATTTTGCCTGCATAAGCATGCATTTTATCGACCATTCTGAGCACCCTCCACGCCTAGAGCTCCCGGTAAGCAGAACTTTACGCAAAGAGGTTGTTTCTCCCCAGTGCAAAGATCACAGGCGAAACGCCCATTTTTCCCCTTTTCGTAGATGGTGATTTCAAATTCGCCCCTTCTCTCGAGCCTCCTAACGGATATACTTGAGATTTTTCGGCTGAAGATTTTTTCGTGATGATAAGCACATACGAGTTCACACAGTCGGCAACCCGTGCATTTTTCCTGATGAATTATTATTTTGTCCCCCTGGTTTCGAACTCCGGAATAAATATCGGGATCCTTTCTGGTGGAGAGGAGATTTTTGATTTCCTTCTCGCTTCGAAGCTTTGAGATATCGAACTCGCCCATATGCGTGAAGTCACGGGGGTC
Source organism: Hadesarchaea archaeon (assembly GCA_030627035.1). Classification (GTDB taxonomy): domain Archaea; phylum Hadarchaeota; class Hadarchaeia; order Hadarchaeales; family Hadarchaeaceae; genus DAOUSU01. The sequence goes on along the minus strand of DAOUSU010000098.1, from coordinate 275 downwards.
CCTTCTAAATCGATGTGAAACACGCTTCGCCGGAAAGCCCAATTGAAGGACCTCGAGGATTCTGATGTGGACAGGTGCCCCCAACAATTCCCGAAGCTTGCCCCTACGCAAGGTGTCCACCGTCCCCCAGCTTAATCCAAGCCCCAGGGCGTTCGCCGCCAACATCATGTTTTGAATCGCCGCCCCCGTGCTCACGTTGAAGATCTGTTCCCTATAGCCAATCTTCGGGTAGGCTTTCATGAAGCGGGTATCGGCGCAAACGACGATCAGGATGG
>DAOUSU010000099.1 GCA_030627035.1 Hadesarchaea archaeon | reverse complement strand
CACCGAGCGGAGGACTGCCATCCCAGCCGAAGTCAACCGCACGCTCTGACCGCGCGGCCCCAACTCGCGCTTGATCAGGCCCCGTCCCTCGAACTCGATGAGCCGCCGCGCCGCGGTCTGCCGTGAGGTGCCCAAACGACGGGCGAGCCAATCCAACGAAAGTTTCAAGCTGCCGGGATATGCCCCCCCCTCGGCCAGTAAAATCAATATCTCGATGGACGTTTTTTTGTTCAAGCCATTCCCAACCAGATAAGTGGCCCCCCGACTTTTAAATCTTCTCAAAATTGTGCAGCATCTAAAAAATGAGACAAAAGGGAAATGCTGGGCTCGGTAAAAAGCTTTTATATCCTCCGGTTTCCACTAACAAAAGAAATGGGGTTGAGATGGCCAAAGTTAAGATTGGAGTAAATGGGTATGGCGTCATCGGAAAGAGGGTTGCTGACGCCGTTGCCCTTCAAGACGATATGGAGCTTGTTGGGATATCCGACGTGGTTGCCGACTGGCGCGTGAAGATGGCCCAAAGAAAAGGATACACCGTTTATTGCAGCGTGTCCGATCCCAAGCAAATCGAAACCATGAAACAAGCTGGGGTTAATGTCGCTGGAACATTAGAAGGCCTGCTTAGGAACGGCGCCCTTGATGTGGTGGTTGACTGTGCCCCCGGAGGTTTTGGTGTAAAAAGCAAAGAAACGCTTTACGACAAATACGGCGCCAAGGCGATTTTTGAGGGCGGCGAGAAACATGAAATCGCGGGTCTAAGTTTCGTTTGCCAATGCAACTACAATGAAGCGCTGGAAAAGGCAGAAAAGGGGAATAAATATTGCAGGGTGGTCTCATGCAACACAACTGCCGGGTGCAGGATTTTCCACGCCCTTTACAGCAATTTCAAGGTACCGAAGGCACGGATGTTTTTGGTGCGCAGGGCAACGGACCCGGTGAAAGGGGATTCCAAGGGGATAATGAACACCGTGGTCCCATCGCGCCTTCCGAGTCACCACGCACCTGATGTAAAAACGGTCATCCACGACGCCATTCCGGACCTGTACAGCGCTGCCGTCATGGGCTCGCACACGATGTACCATTTCCACCTTTACGACATAACGTTGGGGCAGGAGGTCACCCGCGAAGATGTTGTTAACGCCCTGAAAAACGAGCCGAGGATATGCTTTGTGAACACCAAAGATGGGGTTATGGGACTCGGAGCGATAATCGAAATCAGCCGCGATATGGGGCTTCCGAGGGGGGACATCTATACAATCCCAGTGTGGGAGGATTTCATCACGGTAATCGGGAAAAAAGAGGTGCTCATAGCTGCAGCGTGTCCAAACGAAAACAACGTCGTGCCTGAAAACGTGGACGCCATCAGAGCTCTTACGAGGATCGAGACGGACTGGAAGAAAAGTCTCGAGAAAACAGACAAAGCTCTCAGAGTACCCAAAACTCTTTACTGATAGCAGGCGGGGATTAGAAACGGTAAGGTGTCAACTTGGAGTTCCCTACCTTGGATGATGCCCAAGTTAAAGGGAAAACCGTTCTCGTGCGCGTTGACATAAACTCGCCCGTGGATCCGAAGACCGGCGAGATCCTCGACGACACCCGCATCCGCGAATGCGCGCCGACCCTCCGAGAGCTCGTGCACAAGGGTGCGAAGGTGGTGGTATTGGCTCACCAGGGCAGGCCTGGCAGCGAAGATTTCACCACCCTCGAAAAACATTCACAAAAATTAAGTGAAGTACTCGGGTCAGAAGTGAAATATGTGCCGGATATCCTTGGTCCAACGGCAGAGAGCGCGATTAAATCAATGCAGCCAAGCGAGATTGTGTTGCTCGAAAACATCCGTTTCTGCTCTGAAGAGCCCCTCAACCGTCCCCCGGAGCAACAGGCGCAAACTCATCTGGTGCGCAGGCTCGCGGCGCTGGCCCAAATCTACGTTAACGATGCATTCGCGGCTGCCCATCGCTCCCAGCCATCGCTCGTGGGATTTGGCGTCCTCCTCCCAACCTACGCGGGGCGCCTGATGGAGCGCGAGCTCAAGGGGCTAGGGCGCGCGCTTTCCCCCGAACACCCGTGCATCTATGTCCTTGGCGGGGTGAAAGTCGATGACTCCTTGACCATCGTTGAAAACGTGCTGGGAAAGGGCATCGCCGATCAGGTTCTCACGGGCGGGCTCGTCGGGCAGGTCTTCCTCGCCGCCGCTGGCCGAGATCTAGGCAAACCAAACCTACAACAGCTGCTCGAGGGGGAGTATGAAAAACAGATCGAGCGAGCCAAACAGATGCTCGGCACCTACACCGGAAAGATAAAGGCGCCGAGGGACTTGGTCGTCGATGAGGCGGGGGAGGCAAGAGAGATCAAGCTTGAGGAGTTGCCAACCGAGCTAAAAATCGTCGATATTGGGAGCAGGACCGTTGAAGAATATTCATCGATTGTTTCCAGAGCAAAAACGGTCGTGGCAAATGGCCCGCTCGGCGTGTTTGAGAAGCCGAATTTCGCGAGGGGAACCTTCGGGGTGCTCAAGGCCATGGCGGAGTCGCAGGCGTTCACGATAATCGGCGGAGGGCACATGGTGGCCGCGGCCCGGGTCGCGGGTGTGGTTGGGCGGATCAAGCACGTCAGCACCGGTGGTGGTGCTTGCATAAGTTTCCTCTCGGGTGAGCGCTTACCCGTGGTCGAGGTGCTGACCAAAGGAGGAGCAACTTAGGCTCCCGGTCTTGGGATTTCTTTTTCACCTCAATTTACGGAGGAGAAGTTCGGCAGCGGTCGAGAGGGGTTCATTTGCGTCCGCTATCACCGGGCAGTAGCAGTTATCCAGCATCGAAAGTTCATCCGCGGTCATTCCCT
>DAOUSU010000088.1 GCA_030627035.1 Hadesarchaea archaeon | reverse complement strand
CGCCCTCAAGAACGGCGCCAAGTGTCTGATGGTCGACGTTGTATGCGGGGGGTATGCTGCCATCCAAGCCTTGGCTGAAGATTCCAGGGTGAAGGTACCAATCCACATCCATCGGGCCGGCCATGCGGCATTCACGAGAAATCCCAGGCACGGGATATCAATGCTCGTCCTAGCGAAGCTGGTTCGGCTGGCTGGAGGGGATCAATTGCACACCGGCACCATAGTCGGAAAGTTGGCGGGGAAGCGTGAGGAGGTTATCTCCGTCAATAATTTTTTGCGCTCCAAATGGTTTGGCCTGAGAACAACTTTTCCCGTCGCGTCGGGCGGTTTGCACCCGGGACTCGTGCCCAAACTGATCAAGCTGCTCGGCAGCGACATCATCATAAATGCTGGCGGTGGGATTCATGGCCACCCACAAGGGACGGAAGCGGGTGCCAGAGCGATGAGGCAGGCGGTTGATGCAACCATGCAAGGCATTTCCCCGTGGGGGTATGCGAGAGCCCATCCGGAGCTCAAAGCCGCATTGCAGATGTGGGGAGGGAAGTGACGCTTTCACCTGAAAAAGGATCTCCAGTTTATCTGCGCATCTAACGAGCTGTTCCAACCGAACATTTGAAGAGAATTAGAAGCGGGCAACCTAGTAGCTCAACTTGCAAAGCCGGTTAAAGGATTCAAAGCTTGGTAAAATTGCGAATCTGTTCAGATAGATCGGAAAAATTCGGCTAGGTCTCAAACATCTATTTAATCCTCATAAATCAGTAGCGTTAGGAGAGGTGAGCAAATGATCGAGATAGTCGTGTTCATCATCGGGCTGCTGATCGGCATCTTTCTGGCCTACATCTACCTCCGAGGGCGGCTATCCGTGCAATTCGAACGATGGAAAGCCGAGTTCGGAGAAAGGATCGGACGAGAGGTGCTCGAGCGAAGCCGGGCGGTGCTCAAAGGTAGGATTGGCGAGCAACTTGCCCCCTTGCTGCCGATGTTCAAGCACGAGCCAGCCGATGCGCGGTTCATAGGTTCACCGGTGGACTATGTGGTATTCGATGGCTACAAGGAGGAGGATCCAAGAAGAGTCATATTTCTCGACATCAAAACCGGTAAAACTGCCGCCCTAAGTCCAATCGAACGAAAGCTAAAGCGCGTGATCGAGCAGGGAAAAGTGGAATGGGAAACAATCCATACGGGTGCGCTTGAGGAAGAGGCGAAAAAGTGAAGCAATTCCTCGGGGTTCTGAACGTCTTTAGCCCGATTGAGACAATCCCGCGTGTTCTCTCGAACTTCCCCAAATTGGCCCGCTTAGCCAGCGCCTCCATGCGCTTGAAGTTCTCCTTTTCGAGAGTATAGGACAAGATTATTAGTTTTGCTGGGTAGGAAATAGCGGGGCCGTGGGGTAGCTTGGTCTAGCCTCCCAGCTTCGCGAGGCGCTGGAATGGGGTGCTGGAAACTCGGGTTCAAATCCCGGCGGCCCCACCTCGCCAGCCGTAACTTGAGGATTCGAAGTCCTGAACGATTTCCTGCTTTATGGACTCTTTAATCGCGGAGCTGAGTGTTTGGATTTGTCGGGTTTCTATTTCCTATTGCGAAACGAAAACCCGGTGAGGCTCTGCAAGACCCCCCTCCAAAATAATCTCATCTGGATTCAAGCCGAGCCCTTTTGCGAAGACCTTTAGCTGGGCCACCGGGGAGAGCTTGGGCGCGGGCCTAATCCCCAAGTTGGCGTTGATGTATTGCTGGCGAAGGAACTCGATGCCCTTCATCTGGATATCGAGGTATGTGTCTGTCGTGTGGCCCATCAGGTAGTCCATATAATCCGGCTGCATGCGGAGGGCCATCAATTGGGTTTTAAAGAACTTTCGGATAGAGTGAACCGTCAGGCCGTAACCGCTTGCGTTTGGGGCGAGCAAACCGGTCTTGAAATAGAGGTTATGGATCACCTGGTAAACCTGCTTTTCACCGATGGGTTTCGGTTTTCTGGTGCGCGAGTCCCTAATCAATGGGGATTCGTCCGCGAGTTCTTCGGGGGGCATCTTCCCATCGGGGCTCCCCTTTCGCCTGTTTTCTAGGTAAAGTTTCAGATATTCCCCGGCCTCGAACCCCAAAAAAGTGTCAAAATCGTGATATTTTCCCTTGACGATCTCGGCCTCGACATGGACGTGGATTGGAATGATTCCCGCTTCCAAGTCGTGCCGGACGTGGCGATATCGCAACTTCACCAAAGTTCCCTCCCTGAATCCCCCGGAGCCCCTGTATTCGGGCACCAGATCTGACCCCAACAGCAACTCGATCGTCCTCAGGATCACTTTCGAGAACGTGTCCTTCCTTTTCACCGGCGACGCGGAGGCGGAGGTTGAAGCAGACCTAACATCTTCGAGTTATGAAGTCTCTGCTACCGTGCTCAAGGTCGCACACCACGGCAGCAAGTACTCGTCCACCCTGGATTTCCTGACCGCGGTCGGTCTGGAGGTGGCGGTGATATCCGCCGGGGCCGACAACCCCTACGGTCACCCCGCCCAAGAGACTCTGGACAAACTCGCAGTAGTCGGCGCCGAGGTTTACCGGACCAACCTGCACGGCGCGATCGTGGTCGAAACGGATGGAACCACTTACATGGTAACGACCGAAAAACAGCCCTCGCTCCCGCCTACCCCAACCGAGGAGATCATGATTTCATACGTTCATTACGACGCTGAGGGGGATGACCGATACAACCTAAACGATGAATATATGGTGATCAGGAACGAAGGGAACACGGCTGTGGACATGACTGGCCCGTGATTCTATGAAAGTCTGTGTTCATTTAGAGTCTGAGGGTCTGCTTGCAATGAGCGGAATCGCCACAGCAGTAAAAAATCAGAGAAAGGCCCTTGAATTAAATGGTATACGCGTCACGAGCGACCCAAATGGCGAATACGATATTTTGCACATCAATACGATAGGGCCTCAGTCTCTTTACCTCGCGAAAAAAATGAGAAGAAAAGGCAAAAAAGTCGTGCTCCATGCTCATACAACAGCTGAAAATTTCAGAGAGAGCTTTGGGATCAGCAATCAAATTGCCCCACTGCTTAAAAAATACCTGAAATACTTCTACAATCAAGGAGACATCATTATTTGTCCATCAGAATATACAAAGAGTGAACTTGTGGGTTACAATCTTTCTCCTGAAATAAAAGTGGTGAGCAATGGAATCGACATAGAAGAGTTCAAGGGTAACGAAAAGAAAAGACATGAATACAGGACAAAATTTGGGCTGGGTGGGACAGTGCCATTTTGTATTGGGAATGTCTTCATCAGGAAGGACATTTCCACATTTGCAAAAGTTGGGCGGATATTTCCTAAACATCAGTTCATTTGGTTTGGGCCCATCTATACAGG
>DAOUSU010000048.1 GCA_030627035.1 Hadesarchaea archaeon | reverse complement strand
GTTCACCCCGCCCCCGTCAGCCTCCAAAAGTGGCATGGAATGTTATCTCGGCGATAGGTTTAAAATTTGCCAAAGTTCAGTATATACATCGTCACCATCAGAAAAAGTGTTTTTGGCGAAGTCTGAATTGCGTTTAGCTAAATCTCTCCCGCCGTAACATATTTAAGGCACTTGGAAGTCATAGCATGGAGGTGGAATTAAATGAAAATGGCTATACCAATAGCAATAGTTGTGATAGTGATAGTCGTTGCTGCTGCAGTTGCTTTCGTTGTCACAAGGCCCGCCGAAGAAGAAGAAGAAGTGATTAAGATTGGTCAACTTAATGCTACTGATGAAACAGACCTTGGTTGGACCTATACCGCAGCTGATGCTTGTAGGTACGCGGAGTTAAAATATGGTGCTGAGGTTGATCACACCTGGTTTGTAACCTACGCTGACGGCCCTCGTGTAGCTAGGGATTACGCGGCCAGAGGCTACGATATTGTATGGGGAGATGGTGGCGAGTACGAGGATGCAATGCACACCGTTGCCCCGGAATTTCCGGACACTATTTTCGTTGCTTACAACTCGACTAGAATTGGGCCATCAAACCTTCTATCAGTCTTTCCGAGGAACCACGAGGGGGCATACCTTGCAGGAATTGTCGGGGCGTACCTAACCAAGATAAAGGTCATGGCGTTTATATGTGGAGAAGAGTATCCAATGCAGACAAGGAATTGGATGAACATCAAACTAGGAGCGCAAAGCATAGATCCAGAAATCGAAGTGATCAAGATTGTTGCAGGTACTTGGGGTGACGCAGCGTTGGGCTACGAGTTGGCCAAAGGTGCAATAGAAACTCATAATGTTGATGTTTTCTACCAAGAGGCCGACGTTACCGGAAGAGGGGCAATTGAGGCAATGAAGGAAGCAGGGATTTACCACATAGGTTGCTATGCGGACCAGAGTGTTCTAGCTCCTGAGATTACAGTAACAAGCTGGTTATTGAATAAAACAGCGACAATGGAGTACGTTATTTCGAGCATGCTGGATGGAACCTTCGAAGGAGGAAGGCTCTCAACACCAGGGCTGGCTGAAGGAGCCACTGGACTAGCCCCGTTCTATGGATTTGAAGATAAAATCCCGGCTGCGTGCAAGCAAGCGATTGAAGAAGCGAAGGCAGGCATCATTAACGGAACGCTTGAACTGTGGGAATGGACGGGGTAAGTCCAGTTCCCTCTTTTTATTTTTATTTTAAAACTACCATACCGAATTGAGGATATCCTTTTCCATTTATCTCGTTCGAAAAGTTCGAGTCAATTTTTGCCCCCACGTCGTTATCCTCTTCACTTTAGGGACAAACTTATCTTGCTTCAGTCATCCTCAACAGCTAGAGGAGAATGGGTACTCAGTTTTTGCCCTAGTTACCGTAGAATCCTCCTAGGGGAGAGATACATGCTGGTAGAGACACTATTCGTGGTGGCAAAGCAATTATTAGTTATCTTCATCTGGGTGGCATAAAACAAATTTCTGAGAACAAAAATCTAGACGAAAAAGCCCCTGGTTTTTAACATGGAAGTAAACGCCGACTAATGCCCTCTCTCGCCCTCTTGCTTCGCCCCAGCCATCATGAGCCCTATTTCCTTCACTTTTGCCTTATCCGCTGGAACTATCCCTACTATCTTCCCCTCGTACATCACGGCGATGCGATCGCTCATGGACATTATCTCGTCCAAGTCCTCTGAGATCAACAAGATCGCCATCCCTTTTTCCTTTTGCTCCATCAATTTTTTGCGAATGAACTCGGTCGCCCCAACATCTAATCCCCGCGTTGGCTGATTAGCTATCAGAACCTTTGGATTTTGGGACAGCTCCCTCGCCAGAATAAGCCGTTGAAGATTCCCCCCAGATAAATTCCTCGTGGGGATGTCTTTACTCGGGGTTACGATGCCGTACTCCTGAATCAACTTTTCCGTGTGTTCACCAATTTTGCGCTCGTCTAAGAACCACTTTTTATCGAACGGCAGGAACCACCGGTAGACAAATGGGGGCTGTGAATGGGCCTTGAGGATAGCGTTCTCCGCGATGGAGAAATCCATGAGCAAGCCCCTCTTCATCCGATCCTCCGGGATATATCTAATCCTCTGATCAATGAATTCACTCGGTGACTTGTTAGTCATATCCCCCCCTAGCACATACACCCTCCCCCCTGTGACCCTCCTCAATCCCGTGATTGCCTCGGCCAGCTCCCGTTGGCCGTTCCCGGAGACACCCGCGATCCCCAAAATCTCCCCCTCACGGATAGAAAACGAGACTTTCTTCAGGGCGGGCAGGTCCCTGTCGCTCAACGCCTCCAAATTTTTGACCTCCAGCACGACCCTGCCCATTTTAGCCCTCCCCCTCTTGACGCGGAAGAGCACCTCCCTTCCGACCATCTTTTTGGCCAAGTCCCTTTTGTTCGTTCGCTTGGTCTCTATCCTCGCCACGACCTTTCCGCGCCTGAGGATGGTCACGCGATCGCTTATCGCCATCACCTCGGGAAGCTTGTGAGTGATGAATGGGATTACGGCGAGTCCCTCCTTCGCCATCCGCCGAATGATCGTCATCAGCTCCTTCACCTCCGGGGGCGTGAGCACGGCGGTTGGCTCGTCAAGGATGAGAACCTGTGCGCCCCGATAGAGTGCCTTGATTATCTCGACGCGCTGGCGCTCCCCAACCGAGAGCTGCTCGATCTTGGCGCTGGGATCCACTTTGAAGCCGTACTTCTTCGAGAGCTCGGTTATCCGCTTCTCGGCCCGGTCGATGTCAAGGAAGGGTTCCCTAGAGGACTTGAGCCCGAGGACAACATTCTCGGCGACCGTCATTGGGTCGACGAGCATGAAGTGCTGGTGAACCATCCCTATGCCCAGGTCGATCGCATCTTTCGGAGACGTAATGGTAACACGTTTGCCTCGGATGCGTATCTCTCCCTCGTCAGGCTGGTAAAGCCCATACAAAATGTTCATCAGGGTCGTCTTGCCGGCCCCGTTCTCCCCGAGCAAGGCGTGAACCTCGCCCGTCTTTATATCGAAGTCTATGTGGTCGTTCGCGAGCACGCCGGGGAAGCGCTTCGTGATCCCACGCATCTCTAGGACCACTTCCCCTAGCTTTGCTTTTCTCAGGCGGAAGTTCCGGGTGGATTTCTCTTTCTGGGATACTCTTGCTTGATTAAGTGTTCTTCCAAATCTTTCAGTAGAATGTTTAATTTTTCCAACTATAGATTGTCTCAACTCGTTTCCCTCACATCAAACTCATATTTTCATTGCAATATTAAGATATTGTTTTAATTAGAAACTTACTTCAAGGGGAACAATTTTTCTGCCTAATGTGTCGATAAGCCCTTTATCTGATATTTTTAACTTAGTAAGGGTTGGGCAGCCTGCGAATGCTAGAGTCATGAATGGTGATGGCAGTTTACAGCCGATTTTTCTTGTCGCATAGTGAATTTTTTCTAAATCGGCCACAACTTTCTCATAGGGGTCCTGCGAGACTATGCCCCCAACTGGTAGGGGCAATTCACCGAGTATTTCCCCATTTTTACATATGACGATCCCTCCTTGAATCTCAACTAATCTGTTGATTGCTTTTGAAATGTCGGTATCGTCACTACCCACCGCTATCAGGTGATGTACATCTGGAGCTATGCTTGTTGCTATAACTCCTTCCTTGAAACCGAAGCCCTTTACAAAGCCCTTACCGATGTTAGGTTTCGTTTTCCCATACCTTTCGACCATTACTATCTTTAAGATGTCTTTAGCTGGGTCTGAGGGGATGCGCCCATTTTTTACAGGCAGAGTTTCAACCTCTTGATCGCTAATAATTTGATCCGCGAATACTTTTATCACGCGGACCCTTGCTTTGTCTTTCTTATCGGTCTTGATGATGAAATCCTCTGGAGTAATTGTCCTCTTCATATTAACAGTTTTCAAGATCCATCCGGGATAGGTCGATGGCGGTATCTCGACAACCAACTTCCCATCTTCGGCGATTATCTCTCCGTCGACCATAACTTTTTGGACGAAAAATTTTTCTAAATCATTGATGAAAAGGATGTCGGCTATCCTTCCCGGAGCGATGCTCCCGACATCTTGATATATTCCCATGTATTCTGCAGCATTCAGGGTTGCCATTTGGACTGCAACAATTGGATCGACACCAGCTTCTATTGCATGTCTAACCATGTAGTCAATTAATCCCTCATCCACTATCTCCCGAATGTCTTTATCATCCACGCAAAAACAGCAATGACGTGGATCCAGTCCCCTCTCCGTAATGACCTTGACGAGTTCGGATAAATTGCGCATGCCGGATCCCTCCCTAATGACTAGGCGCGTTCCCAATCTAACCCTTTCAATCGCTTCGTCCAAAGTAACTGCCTCATGATCCGACTGTATGCCGGCGGCAACGTACGCGTTTAGCTCCTTTCCTTTCATTTCGGGGGCGCTTCCGTCAACTGTCTTACCCTCATCTATTGCTACTCGTATTTTTTCATGCGTCGCTAGATCTCCGGTGAGGACTTTGTCAAAATCTCCAACTTCCCCTAACCCGACTGTTTTTTCCCATCCAAGCATTTCTTTAATGTCATCGACTTCGAATTCTTCTGCGGGTGTTATCAGGTGAGTAGACGCAGGAGGGGCGCTTGATGATACGGTTGCAAAAAATTTTAGAGGAGTCCTATTGCCTTCTTCTAGGAAAAACTTCACACCCCTCGTTCCTAGGACGTTTGCCGTCCAGAGGGGCTCCCACAAAACTGTGGTATTCCCCCTCGGTAAAACAGCACGGGCGAACTGGGTAGGGGAAAGCATGCTGGCTTCTATGTGAATGTGTGCATCTATTAATCCTGGAGCGATAAAAAAATTCTCATCATCTATTATTTTGGTGTTCTCGCCAATGGTATGCTCAGCGGCTCCAACCAGAGCGATCCGCTCGCCCTTTATGGCTACATCCGATTTGTGTATCTCACGGCTGAGAACATTGATTATTTTTCCGTTTTTAATTACGAGGTCCGCTTTTTCTTCTCCTAACGCCACACTCACTAGGTCCTTTCTTTGAATGCCAGTCCTTAATCGAATTTTCATTTTCTCCATGTTATTTTGGCGCCCCCATACTTAAACTTTATCCCCTATAATCTCACCAGAAATTTTCCATGACAAAAAAGGAGAGGCTTGCCCAAGTGATTGATGGTAACGTTTATAGATTTCATGTTGCCCCTTTTTAATAAGACCCACCGAGAGGGTGGGATTGGATTTTGAAACATTTAAATATCTCCTAAATATCCGCTGGAGCAGCCCCCTCCTAGCAAATATCCCCGCTTCGTAAAATCAAAACCTTATTATCGAAAAATACGATACTTTCCCACGTGAAACGCCTTAAAGCGCTCTGGGATTTGATGCGGCTTGAGCACGGGGTCATGATTTTTGTCGCTATTCTAATCGGTTCCCTCATCGCAAATCGTGGCCCCCCCTCTGATACATCCAAACTAATCTTCTCTTTTCTTACCGCATTGTTTCTTGAGGCGAGTACCTTTGCTCTAAATGATTATTTTGATCTGGAGATTGACCGGAAGAACAGGAGGGATGACAGACCTTTGGTTCGGGGAGATATCCAGCCACGCACCGCACTCGTCCTCTTTTTCCTTCTGTTTCCTCTCGGCATAATCTCTTCATTTCTTGTCAATCTACAGTGCTTTCTCATCGCGCTGATAACGGCGCTGTTTGCGGTAGCTTATGATGTTAAGATTAAAAAGATAAAACTCCTCGGTAACTTCTACATTGCCTATATAATGGCGGTACCGTTTCTCTTTGGCGCAACCGCCGTTTCTCCCACCGTTCCGCCCATCATATGGCTTTTAGCATCTATTGCATTCTTCGCAGGTGTGGGGCGGGAGATAATGAAGGATGTTATGGATATGGCTGGCGATCGAGAGCAGGGTGTTCGATCGTTTCCCATGTATATCGGCAAACGAAATGCCTATAGAGTTGCCGCTGTTTTCTACCTTGTCGCCGTTATAATGAGCCTCATTCCATTCTTTTTACTGAAAGATACTTCCTACTATAGAAATATGGTCTATCTTGCTCTTGTTGGGGCGACCGATATCCTGTTTCTTATCACGGCTGCAACTCTTCTGGTAAAGAGCAGTCCCCCTACTGCGCTCTTCAGAAAGACAACCCTTGTCGCAATAGTGTTCGGTCTCCTCGCCTTCCTCGGAGGTGCATTCTTACAGGGGTGAAAGGATGTTAACAAACGATATTCTTGGCGTATTCCTTGTCTATATCTATGTGGCTCTTTTGCTTGTTGTTACAGAGAAGGTTTTGAAGCGCTATCCGATGATGAGCCGAAAAATACTCCACGTTATGGTGGGAAATATCGTTTTTATTCTCCCCATCTTCCAAACAAGAGAGGTTATGGCGTTTATTGCTGCAGCCCCCTTTATCGTTCTCACCTTTCTCGTTGGCCCCAATTCCCCCATTAAAGGTTTGAGCAAAGTGTCCCAAGTCGGTCACGGGCTCGGCCTCGTCTATTACGCCATATCGTGGACCCTCTTGGCATACCTGTTCTTTGACCGTTTGTGGATTGTGGGAGTTGGTATATTGGCAATGTCGTATGGTGATGGGTTTGCATCAATCTTTGGAGCACGTTTTGGTAAACATGCGTACCAAGTGTTTCATGACAAAAAAAGTGTCGAGGGATCAGCGATCATGTTTCTGACCACGCTGCCCCTTTTGGTTATCAACCTCCTTTTCTACTCAATGCCATTAACTGTTCACATCATTGCCGTTCTTATCCTCGTTTCACTTCTCGCGACCGTGGTCGAGGGGCTTACGCCGAAAGGGCTCGATAACCTCACGGTACCGTTGCTCGCCTCGTTTGCATGTTGGTACCTAAGCCTAGGAATATGATCATGGTGTAAATCGTGCGGCTCATCATTATCGACGGTTTGGATGCGGCTGGAAAGGATACGCACGCAGGAATAATAAAAAGAAAACGTGAGCAGAGGGGGGAAAGGGTACTTATTCGTTCACATCCTGAAGATGATTACCAGTTCGGCATAATAGCCAAACAAGCACTCTTCGGGACGGGCAAAAAAAAACAAGAT
>DAOUSU010000096.1 GCA_030627035.1 Hadesarchaea archaeon | reverse complement strand
GTGCTTCACGTTCCCATTAGCCGGGATTTCAAGGGCGGAACGCTGGTGCAGGTGCGGGAGCTTGAGAATCTCCCAACCATCAGCAGTATTAAGGACTCCGTTGAAAATTTTCTCGGTGTCCCAGTCGATACAAAGAGCACCACTTATGCTGGAAAATTCGGCTTCGACATGGAGGCTGACAACACCGACCTCCCAGAAAATGTGAAAGCCGAGCTTAGAAATCTAATCGCCAACAAGCTCGGGGTCGAAAACGAAAAAGTGCACGTGTACAATATGGGCTCCACCCTTACTGACATTTACATGGGCCAGGCCAGAAACGCCATAATTGGGGCAATCATGGCAATGGCCATTATTATCTTCATCGCATTCCGACGCCGTTTTTCCGTTGGTGCAATCCTGCTGACCGTTGGGCTAGACTTCATCGGCGTCTTCGGCTGTATGGCTATATTTCGCGTTCCCCTGAGCCTAGCGTCGGTTGCCGGCCTGCTAATGTTAATCGGCTACTCCGTCGACACAAACATCCTGCTCACAACTCGGGTGTTGAGGCGCATTGCTGGCGCAGCGCGTGAACATACAGCGAGCGCGATGAAGACCGGTTTAATGATGAGTGCCACGACGCTTACGGTGCTCATCGCCCTCAATTTGTTTACAGCTGCACCCGCCCTCGACCAGCTGTCCGCGGTGCTCATTTTTGGAGTCATCGTTGACATCGTTAATACGTGGTTCCTGAACGCCGGCATGCTGATATGGCGCGCGCAAAAAGAAGTGAGGAGGGAAATTCCTGTCAGTATTTAAGGAACGTTATGTGGTGCTGGCGATAATCCTCGTCCTGTTATCGATTGTATCAGTAGTGAGACCTTGGGCGGAAGTTGACCCAAAGGTGGAAAATGCGATAGGATGGCCCAGCCAATTCACGCACGGTCTTACCTACGGGGTCGACCTCATCGGTGGCGCAAGGATAATGTTGAGGTTAGAGACATCACACGTCACAATTGAACTCCGAGAAAACATAGATCAATCCTATGCCAACATTCACGCAGCGCTTGAGAATAATTTGCATACAAGCGTGACGCTGATCGATTTTGACCGTGTAGCTCGAAAATGCACAATCGAGATAGGTGTGCCTGTATCTGAAATTTTAATCGAGAATCTTATCGACAATTACGGCACAGCGGAACCCCCCCGGCCCGCCATCCAAGATGAAACAAGAAACGATGTGATGGAGTACCTTCGGCTTCGCGTCGATCCCTATGGAACCCTGGGGGCGATATTCAGACCGGTTGGTGCAAACTTTATACTTTACGAAATCGCCGGGCTCACACCCGAAGAGGCGGAAGCGCGACTTGGCCAGCGGGGACAACTTGAAATTTACCTCGAAAATAAGGTAGTCCTCCGCGGCGAACAAATCGACCACGTAGACGCACCAACCCCGGGCTTGGAGAACCCAAATACGGCAAGTCTGCCCTTCCGGTTGAATGATGAGGGAGCCAGATCATTTAGCGAAGCCGCTGCTGGGAAGCCCAATTATCCAACCGTGGTTTACATCGATCGCCCCCGCGATGCAATAATAGTCTTCGATGATGCAATTCTGGGTGAACTTGGCGGTCAACTGTCTTACGATTCCGATGAGCAGAAGTTCAAAGCGCTGGGCCAGCCGAGCGAGGGCGGGGGATATTTCTTGGACGTTCCAGCTGTTGGAACAGCAAGAGATACTCTCTCATTAGAGGCGTATCAATTTTTAGATCAGCAAAAAAATCTGCAACTCCGCGTGCTCACCCTTGGCAATTTTTCATCCAGTGTTATTGATAACATCGCCCTCATGGGTTACTCGATTGAAAACGTCCCAAGGCCGAGCGGAGGGGTCGTTGAGTGGATCAAGGAAGCCTGCGGATGTAAAAGCGTTATAATCATTACGCCTTCTTTAGCAACCGAACTCGCCCAAGGAAAAATTTTAAAGGATTTGAGCATCGAGATTTCCAGGTCTTCTCCAGAAGAAGCGATGGCCGAAGCCAAGAATCTCAGGATAATCCTGTCTCAACGACTCCCGGTGGAAATCTCATATGAGGGCGAAACTGCCATCGACCCGCGCCTCGGCGCTGGATTTATGCAACAGATTTTTTTAGCTGGATTGGTCGCCCTCGTCGCAATTGGGGTTTTGGTCTACCTTCGATACAGGCACGTGAAGATAAGCGTGGCAATTATGGGAACGATGATATGTGAGCTAATCATCACCCTCTGCGTGGCGTCAATTTTGCCCTACAATCTCGACCTGCCGGAACTCGGAGGCATCATCATCATCATCGGCACCGGCGTAGACCAACAAATCATCATCACCGATGAATTGCTGCGCGGCGAGCTTCCAAAGGCTAAGCATGCAAGCCTGAAAGGACGAATTGGACGGGCGTTCAGGATTATATGGGGATCCGCTTTTACAACCCTCGCCGCAATGGTATCGCTCGCATTGCTGGGCTTCGGCGTGATGCGCGGCTTTGCCTTAATCACGATCCTCGGATTGCTCGTTGCGGTGCTCGTAACTAGACCAGCTTACGCTCGCGTCGCTAGAGCGATCGTGTCGGGGGTATCCTCGCCGCCAAGCGGTTCTAAATAATTCCACCCAGCGCCAGAACCACAGCCGCCAGCAAAAAACTAAGCGCAAGTATTTTGAGCAGGAGCGACGCGCCAAATCGCTCAAGCGGTTTCGAAACTGCGGGCATGATGAACGCCAACCCAAGGGCGAGGTAAGCACATATCACGACGCTCGAAAGGAGTTCTCCAACCCTTGCGACCAAAAGGACAAAAACGAGGAGCCCTCCAGCCAGGGATAAATAGGAAAGAGCGACAGCCAAGACCAATATTGCCGCCCTTCGCTCCCCTTCCTTGCTGACCATCTTCCGTGCGCGCCTTAACTTCGGCAAGCTATTCACCAGCGGCGGCTATGAACGCATACTGGGCCGCGCTTGGCAATCTTCTCCTGATTTTCCACGCATCTGGGCGATAGATCACCATCTGCTCTAAAGATCGCCCGCCAACCCCCAAAATCTTGCC
>DAOUSU010000030.1 GCA_030627035.1 Hadesarchaea archaeon | reverse complement strand
GGCAAGCGGGGATAAAACGGTCTTCGCATACGTTGGTAGGAATCACCCGGAAAAGGGGGTTCCCCTCCTGCTGAAGAGCGCGAAAAGATTATTGAGCCGAAATCAAGGAAAAAATTGAGCTGCGACTGATCACGGATAATAGTGCGGGGTTAAAGCAAGCGGTGAAAAAACTCGGCCTTCAAAATCACGTTAAGCTCATGAATTGGAAAAAACAGTGGCAGCTTCCCAGGCATTACTCAGCGAGCACCTTCACGATAATGCCCTCTTACTGGGAGAGCTTCTCCTATGCCGTCGCGGAATCGCTTTCCTGCGAGACCCCCGTGATCGCGTCCACAGCTGGCGCGCTGCCGGAGATTGTCAGCCCAAACATCGGATTGCTTTTCAAAACTGGAAGCGAAGCGGATCTCGCCGATAAACTTCTAACGGCATGCTCCATGCCCCACAGGCGCTCCGAAGAAATGGGGAGGAAAGGCAGGCAAAAGATACAGCACTCATTCTCAAAGGAGAGGTTCTTGAAAAATTACCTTAGATTCATCGGGGAAAGCGTGAACGGAACTTTCTCGAACTCTTCCTTAGATGAAAAATGAATCAAAAGCGATCAGACTTCCACACATACGATGGCAGGACAGTTCTGAAGAGCGAGTCCACAATTTTCACGATCGATGGCTCGGCCCGCACAAGTCCTCTTTGAAACGCCTCTTTTGGCGATACGTATCCAGTCAGGTGTTGGGCAAGCACGCGGTGGCCGGTCTCGTACCTATCTCCCCCTTCCCTAGGATCCATCACCCTGATTTCTCCATCTTTTATCTGCAGTGAGACGTGTTCCTCCTCGGTCCGGATCGTTAATCTTTTAGAAAAATGCGCATCGGAAATGCGGGTTTTCAAATCGGGAAGGATTTTTTTAATCAAACCACTTAAGTCGATTATTCTAATCATCGAGTTTCCCCGCATCCTCGAAATGTCTATGGCCCCGCGATCGATCAATTGTCCCGTTAGGATGTGATCTGGAGGAACATTCACCGATACTTCCTTGAGGTTCATTTCTAGGGCGCGCTCTCCTAGGCATGTCAAAAGGGCCTTGCAGGCGGGCCTTGCATCTGGCGAGTTTGGGCGATAGCCCGCCTCGATTACCTCAAGCCTTCCCTGAGACTTCGTGCAGCGGGCATAGGCTAGGGTTGTTTGGTGCATTTGGATCACGATGAAGCCGGAGAGATCTTCGCTCAAGTTGTAATCTAATTGGCGTTGCCAGCACTCCCGGGAACGCACCACGCTCAGGGTACGCCCGCGATTCGTGCAATCGTATGCTTGCATGATGGAGGCCGAGTCCTCCGTTCGAAAAATTCTGGGCCAAAAAGTCGAGGGGATGTCTTTACCCCCTTCGCTCAACTTCCTTGCCGAGATCAAGTACTCGTACTCCGGTGAGGCCATCTCCCACTTTAGTCGACGATAGAAATGTGGAATTCCTGTAAAGAGGATCGAGAGCACGTATCCTCGGCCCCTCATGATTTGGATTGCCTTCTCCAGAAGCTTGGTTGCATGGCCTCTCCTTCGACACTCGGGGAGAGTCGCGAGATTACCGATCCCGCCCGCCATCACCGAGCAATTACCAACGCGAACCAACTTCGGGAAGATTTGGAGGGCGCTGATCGGTCTGCCGTCGGAGGAAAGGGCCAAAATGTTTTGGGATTCGAACCAAGGGTCCCTTTTCGCAAGGGTCTCAAAATATGCAGCAGGGTAGCCGAAGACATCCCCCCAGAATTTGAACATATCCCGAAAATTTTCAACCAAGTCATGGATGACAAGTCCCGCAGCTGGCTAAGGGTACTGATTGCCCCCGTATAAAAAAAGATGGCGGGAGCGGCCGGCATCTCTCGATGTTCTTTGGATTTTTGCATGCCTGCTAGCTGCAGTTTGTGTTCCTCTTTTGCCCCTGCAACTGCGATAGGTATTCCGTTCTTATCTGGGTAAAACAACACGTAACCCGGTTTTTCTGACAAGCGAACGCCCCCCTCATTTATGATTTGACCTTCGGTAATTGGCTCCTCTCTCCGCTAAAATACGCGACCTGTACGGCACGATTGTGATCGGAACGGATGGAGCCACTTACACGGTATCGACCGAAAAACAACTCTCGCCCCCGCCTGCCCCAACCGAGGAGATCATGATTTCATACGATCACCTCTACTGGGGAGCGGCAGCCCGATATGGAACAACGACCACGACACGGCATATTTGAAGAATGCGGGAGGGAAACTCGTAGACTCTTGCTCTTGGTGAGAGATAGGTGTAGAGTCAAAGGATGTGGGTTTCTAGGCTTGCTCAGAGCTATTCCTGCGTTCGTAGCTCTGGGCGAGGTACATGCGCTCGCCTGAAATCTCAGCGCGGTGCTACCCGATCAGTCCCGAGTTGAACCCCGCCCAAAAAGCCGGGCGAGGCGCGCGCACGCAAAAAAGATCGTGTGCAGATAACGCAATAAAAAAGATGGTAGCACATCAACCGTTGCTGTCCCTGTTGCCATTTCAAGTCTGGGCATTGGTTCATGTTTTTTGCGAGCGAGGGCGAGCGAAATGAGCGAAGCGAATGAGCGAGGCCGGAGGCCCACCTTCCACAGCACGAGGGCGTAAGCCCGAGTGCGAGGACACGGTGGCCCGAGCGAGCGGGTAGTCGTGGGACGCAAGCGGGCCGGGTGCTTTGGCTGACGATGTTGGCGTGCGACCGTGTGGCCGGTGGCCGGTGATGTGTGCGTGCGGTAGCTGGCAAACGATGGCATACAACCCGGTGCGTCGAGATCGGCGTGCTGGCGTCCAACTTGGCGCTGGTCGACCGTGTGCACGTGCGCTGTTTCTGTCTCTCGGGGTGCTGTCGCAAAAGTAAGGCCACGCAAGGTAGGCGGGCTCGACCAAACCTAGCAAACCCAACTGAGATGAGCAAACGTATCGAAACCTGGCAACCCAAGCAAGGCGAGCGAACGTATCTGTCTTTGCCGGGTTTCCGCGACGTGCCCGGGGGGCGAGCGAAGCGAGTGCGAGCGCAGCGCCTCTCCAAAAAGTTTACGGAGGCGGGTTGTGAAGCGATTACAAGGCAAAATTTGATGCATTTGGGTATCTCTTGTCTATTGTTCGGCCCGATTGGGCCGCACGCTTCGGTTCAAAAGTTCCTGGCGATGTAAAATAATTTCGTCAATCCATCCAAGTTCGGCTTTAGGCCGAGATGGCCCAGAATTCGCTTTAGTCTGCCCTTTTTGGAGAAATTATGCACGAAGTTATGGACTTGGAAGAAGCGGTCCCCCTTCTCCAGATTTTTGACTCCTCGCATGGAGCGGATCTTCGGCGCTATCTCCGAATGGTAGCGCTCGATGCGATTGTTGCTCGAGAGGATGACCCATCGTCCTCGGATTGGATAAGTGAAATTTTGGGATAGTTCTGAAAGCACAGATTCGTACATGAAGACGTGAGCTTGAGTCAATCAAGATAATATCAGGCAGGAGTTTCGCTAATACTCCTCGCCCATGCCCTCTCCCCCTCCGGGTGGGGGTGACGGCATTCCCTTCTTGGAGGCCAAAATAACATCATCGATTCGGAGGATCATTATCCCCGCCTCGCTCGCTGACTTTATCACTTGGGTCTTCGTGCGGAGGGGCTCGATGATGCCCATCTTCATCATGTCAGCGGTTTTACCCTTGTAGACATCAATCCCGAAGTTCTTGCCGCCCGGCTTCTCGTGCCTAGCGCGGAGGTCAACGAGCATGTCGATGCTGTCGAGCCCAGCATTTTCCGCAAGGGTTCGTGGAACTACCTCAATGGCATTTGCAAATGCGTTGACGGCGAGTGCCTCACGCCCGCCAACGGTTTCTGCATATCCCCTCAATTGCTTGGCGAGCTCGACCTCGGGTGCCCCACCACCGGCAACAACCTTGCCATCCTCCACTGCCGCCCCAACGACGGAGATCGCATCGTGCACGGCGCGCTCGACTTCATCGATTACGTGCTCCGTGCCGCCACGGATGAGTATGCTTACAGCTTTTGGATTCTTGCATTGCTGAATGAAGGTCATCTTGTCATCGCCTATCTTTCTCTCCTCCACGAGACCAGCCCACCCCAAGTCCACGCTGGTGAGGTCCTCGAGGTTCGTGACGACCTTTCCTCCAGTAGCGCGGGCGAGTTTCTCCATGTCCGACTTCTTTGCCCGCCTGACCGCGTAGACGCCAGCCTTCGCGAGGTAGTGTTGAGCGAGGTCATCGATACCCTTCTGGCATATGAGGACGTTCGCCCCGGTTGAGACGATCTGATCGACCATCTTTTTGAGCATGTTTTCTTCCTCATTCAGGAACGCTCGAAGCTGATCTGGCCTCGTGATGCGAACCTCGGCGTCCGTCTCGGTCTTCTTTATCTCAAGTGCGCAGTCCACTAGGGCCACCTTCGCGTTTTTCACTCGCCTCGGCATCTCCGGGTGAACTCGTTCTTTGTCGATGATCACCCCCTCGATGAGTTGGGAATCCTCGGTGCTTTCACCGGGCTTCTTCTCGATGCCTATAAAATCTATATCCACCTCATACCCGCCATTGGCCTTATCGGCAATTCGTTTTACCGCCTTCACGGCGAGGTCCGCGAGCTTCGCACGTGCGCTTTCAGCTTTCTTCCCAGTCATCGCGGTCATCGCTATCTTTTTGAGAATCTCCTCGTCATCGATCGTCACCTTGTCGGCCAGTCCATCCAAGATCTCTTGGGCCTTCTGGGCGGCCATCCGGTATCCCGTGGCGATTACGGTTGGATGGATGGTTTGATCAAGCAGACGCTCCGCCCCATGTAGAAGCTCGCCAGCGAGTATCACGGCAGTGGTGGTGCCATCGCCAACCTCATCGTCTTGGGTTTTTGCCACCTCGACCATCATCTTTGCTGCCGGGTGTTCAACTTCCATTTCCTTGAGGATGGTGACGCCATCG
Organism: Hadesarchaea archaeon; assembly: GCA_030627035.1. Taxonomy (GTDB): domain Archaea; phylum Hadarchaeota; class Hadarchaeia; order Hadarchaeales; family Hadarchaeaceae; genus DAOUSU01. Next base: position 4,987 of record DAOUSU010000030.1, on the reverse strand, counting down.
TTGGTTATGGTGACATCGCCCAAACTGTCGACGAGCATCTTGTCCATGCCACGCGGCCCCAGGGTGCTGCAGACGGTCTCGCTGATGACCCGGGCCGCAAGGATATTCATTCGTTGGGCATCGCGCCCGATCTGCCTTCGCGTGCCAGCCGGTAGCACCAACATCGGTCTTCCCCCCATTTTAGCCACGCTCATCCAATCGCCTTATCAACTTAAGATTAGTTTTTGCTTATAAGTTTAACTTTTCGTACGTATTTAGCTTTTTTGACCAAAAACTTTAAATAGTAAATATATATGTATATATATTGATGCCAAGAAAATTGGTCTTGACGAGAAAGAGGCTCGTTCTCACAGAAGAGATAGAGGGCTTCATCAGAAAGAAGGTTACCCCTTTTGGCACCGGTGCCAAAGTCGATTGCCCGAAAGAATTCCTTGGCAAGTCTGTTTACCTAGTGATCGTGAAAGAATGACATGCCCCAACTGCGAGAAGCTTCAGAGGAGAGTAGAGCGACTCGAAGCGCAGAACGCAGAGTTGAAAAAAGAGAACTCACTCTTGAAGCGCCGGCTGACGCTATACGAAAATCCCAACGTGCCCCCTTCCCGGCGGGCATATCCCTCCCGCAAACGCGCAACCGGTACTGGGAAGCGTTTCCCCGGAAGGCCAAAGGGATACCCTGGCAAGACGAGGCCAGTCCCAAAGCCAGACATGGTGAAGGCGCCGGAGTGGAATGAATGTCTAGAGTGTGGGGCGCCGTTGGGTGGTCCCCTTTACGTGAGCCATCACCTCCGGGAAGAGATCTCGAACCCCTCGCCGAGGGCGACGATAGATTTTCTGGAGCTTGAGGGCAGATGCGACGCATGCGGCGCCCACGTGGTGGCCAGACATCCCGACTGCCCTCCCGACGGGAGGTTCGGAAAGAATGCGCTCGTCCAAACGACACTGCTCAAGTTCGAGGAGAGATTGCCCCACCGGAAGGTATGCGAAACTCTCGACAGGGTGTACGGTTTGTCTGTCACACCCGCCACGGTATTCGACATCACCCGACGGGTGAGCGACTGGCTGAGGCCAGCATATGAAAAGATCATGGGGCAAATTCGTGGATCTCCTGTGGTCTACGTGGACGAAACGGGGGAGAAAGTTGACGGCAGAAAGTACTGGCTCTGGTGCTTCACCACTGATCTCGACACGCTCGTCGTCGTCAGAAAAACTAGGGGCAAAAAAGTCATTGAAGAGGTTTTGGGGAAGCAATTCCAGGGCACGATAGTGTGTGATGGATGGAGGTCATATCCTTCCTTCACCTCCAAGATTCAGAGGTGCTGGTCCCACCTCCTGAGGGAAGCGAAGTACTGTGCCGAACGCGTAGACGAGGCCAAACCGCTTTCCAAGGCTCTGCATAGGCTCTACGACGACCTGAAGGCATCGTTGGAGGACGACCCTCCGCCGGAGGAAAGAGCGAGGCTGGCCGGCAACGCCAAGCGGCGGTTGGGATATTGGCTGAAGAAACGCTACCGGAGCGGGGAGGTCAGGAAGCTCGCCGAGAAGGTGCGCAATGGATTCGATCACTGGTTCATCTATGTGAATTCTCCGCCAGTTCCGCCTCCATGATTTCTTACCTGTCCTTTCCTTATTTATTTTTGGGGCGTTGATGCAGACATCTATTCGCGGTCTGGGCCGCAGTATGGTGTTTGCGCTTGGGGCTCTCAATCACTTTCACGCGGTCTAAGCCGCACAACCAGTACCGAGGTGCCCCCGCCCCTTTAAGCGCGAAACTTTTCATTTCGGACGAGCATCCAGTACATTACCACTAGGAGCTTCCTCGCCGTCGCGACGGCGGCCACCTTCTTCCCCTTGTGCCGAGCCAGTCTGAGGAAGAATCTCGTGATATGCGTGTCGTACCGCAGGTGTGTCCACACGCATTCCTGGAGCACCCATCGTAGCATTTTGCTTCCCTGCTTTGTTATTCGCCCGTAGTACCTTGTCGCGCCCGACTGGTGTACCGACGGTACGAGGCCTGCATAGCTGCAGAGCTTCTCAGGGTCGCTGAATCTTGAGATATCCCCTATCTCTGCTAGAATAGCAATCGCTGTGAAGTGACCGACACCAGGGATAGTCATCAGCAGCTTAGCTTCTTTGCTTTCATTCGCCTCCCCTTCCAGCTCCTTTGACACTTGTTTAATCCGCTCGTCGAGCGCTCCTATCATGCTGAGGCAGTGATTCACCGTTTCAATTCCTAATTCTTCCAGCGTTGTGGCACGTCCCTTAGCGAAGGGGTTCTTTAGTACCCGGATTCCTCGCTTCGCAAGCTCTGCCCTGATTTTGTTTTTGAATCTTGTTCGCTCGCGCACTAGGTACGCGCGGAGTCTTACCCGCTCCCGCAGTTTCCTAAACTCCTTGGGCGGGACGTATGAAGTCGGCAGTAGGTCCGCCCTGAGCAGGTGGGCCAGGGCTTCGGAGTCGATGGTGTCTGTCTTGATCTTCGCCTCGGCTATGATGCGGGTCTTCGTGGGATGTGCGAGCTTCAATTCGCGCCCCATCGCCTCGAGCTGCTCGTAGATGGGTTGCCAGCAGTAGCAAGCTTCCATAGCAACTTTCGCATCGCCGATTCTCTTGAAAATCCTCTCAATCTCTTGTCTTTCGTTGGGGAATTTCTCCTGCTTCAGGATCCTTCCTCGCTCATTCATCACTGTAGCGTGGCACGTTCGCAGATGCACGTCCAATCCGACATACTTGGTCATGTTTCCTTTCACCTCCCATTCGATGGTTTGGGAGGTGGAACTTAAACTAGGGCGGAGAATTCAGCATGCCATCACCTTCGTAATCATGCCCGGGGTTGAGCCGACGAACAACCGGGCCGAGCGGGCCCTGAGGGAACACGTGGTTCAGCGCAAGATCATCGGGACATTCAGGAACGGGAAGGGCACCAGGATCTACGAGACGATCATGACGATGCTGGCAACATGGAAACAGCAAGGGTTGGACCTAGCCCAAGCATTGGCGGAAAGTTTAACTGGTGCGTGGGCAAAAAGCTAAACACATACAACTTTTCGTATCTATTTAGCCTCGCAAGTCGGATCTCCCAGATACTCACTGGAACTACGAAAAGAAGCTCTATAATTACTCCTTTCATTTTCACACGATCTCGCAAGAAGAACGATGAAAATCCTCCGTTTTTGGCGAAAGGAAGCAATAAATCGCTTTTTAGTTTACCGAGCTAAATACGTACAACTTTTCCCGAGATAGCCAGGTTAACAGTTTTTCAAATTTAAGTTTAATGGTAACTATTCACCTTTTCGGCAAGGCCAGCAAAAACGGCAAAAACTACTCTTTTCGACGATGATCTCGCCCTTAAATTGATAGATTTATCGGCTAAATGAAAATTTTCCGAAAGGGTGAACAAATACGTTTAATGATTCGTAAGATAGGCCCTCGAATGTCAGCAACAAGATCGAGAACGCACGGAAGTCATCGATAGGTCGGTCGGAACGCTTCTGAGGTAGGAGATTGGCATCAGGTTATTATTCATCGAACAAAGTGAGAAATGGTGATCACGCGTTCGAGCTCCTGCCCGCCGTTATCGCCCTCCTAGCGGTCTGCATCGCGAGTTACACCGACCTGCGAAGGAGGATAATCCCCAATAAGCTCACCCTCCCGCTCGTCGTTGTGGGCATTGCTTTCTATGTATTGCTCGGCATCTGGCATGGGGACCTCTGGGAGGTAGTCTCCGGCGCTCTTGGGGCTGCAATCGCATTCGCCATAGGCTACATCCTATGGCTCACGGGCGGCTGGGCTGGGGGCGATGTCAAGCTTTTTACCGCCTTGGGCGCACTTCTTCCTATTTTTAAAAACCCATACGCTTCAGCCTATGTCTCAGCCCCATATGCCTCGGCACCTTATCCATTTTTCCCCCTTACAATCCTCTTCAACAGCGTTATCCTCATCCTCCCGATCTTGCTCGTCCACGCAGCAATTCGTCGTATTCGTGGGGGGGCAATGCTTTACGAGCGGATCAGGATCACCGAGCTCAAGGAGGGGATGATCCCGGCCGAAATGATTTATGAAAAAGAGGGCAAGGTAGGACGCTGGAGTTCAAGGTTTGGTTTGAAACCTAAATGTGACCGGGTTTATGCAAATCCACGCAGGGCAGCAGGGGTCACGCGTTACCAAGTGGGGGCGCTTAAGCGGTTGGTCCGTGAGGGCCGGCTCAAAAATCACATCCGCATCAAGCGAGGGATGCCGTTCGCCCCGGCGCTTGGGCTAGGCGTATTTGTTGCTATTTTCTACGGCGATTTATATTGCCGGCTAATACGCATGATTTTGACAACGATGACCGCCTTTCTCCCTTGGTAACTGAGAGGTTATCAGTAGCAAACAATCCATCACCGTATCGCTTTACATCCGCAGGCGTTGACACTTCTCCGCCTGGGCGCGGGCCGATGCTGAGCTAAATAGCATAGCCTATGTCGGCCCCCAGCCCCTGAAAGGTCGAGATGAAGCGCGAACAGGAAGTCCTTAGCGCCTTCGTGCCGTTTTTTATGGTCGTCTTGCCCTCAGCGAGAAGGCCAGCCACGACCAAGGCGGTGATGATCGCATAGTCCTCATGTCCATCCACCTCGCAACCATTGAGCTTTGCTGGCCCCTGGATGATCAATCCATCCCGGCGCTCCACCACCTTTCCACGCATCCGACGCAACTCCCGCGCGATGGCCGAGATTCGATCGGATTTCATCGCTCTAGCATCGCCGGCATTTCGAATGAGCGTCGTGCCCCTCGCTCTGCAGGCGAGCACGGCCGTGATGGGCAAGAGTTCTGGCGTGAGCGAGAGATCAAGCTCGGTCGCGCGAGGCCTCTGTTTGCCCTCCACGACAAGGTCTTTTTTTGATTTCTGTAATTTTACGCCAGCCCTCTTGAGAAGGGCGAGAAATGCGGTATCCCGGTAGGCCATCTGTTTCATGCCATGAAGTTTGATTTCCGACTCGGTCAAGGCGGC
>DAOUSU010000055.1 GCA_030627035.1 Hadesarchaea archaeon | reverse complement strand
TATCCGAAATCAGGCTTCCACCCGATTGGGGTGTGTTTTTTAAACTTAAAAACTCGGTGAATTACCCGCTAGAAGCTGTCCTCGTGCACTATCTTGCTCAGTGGCATGCGCGGGGGTGCGATCGGTTCCTCGGCCAGTTTCCCGATGGGCACTATGGCGAGGGGTCTCACCCCCGCGGGAGCTTTGATCGCGTCGGCAGCAATCCCTTCATCGAACGCCCCAACCCAGCATGTAGCATATCCAAGCGCGTATGCCGCAAGGTGGATGTTTTGTGTCGCGGCGGCGGTGTCCTGGATGCAGTATAGTTCCTCCCCTCGTCTGCCGTAGCGTCCCGAGGTGCGGGGGATGTTCGCGCAAACGACGACGACAACGGGGGCCTCGGCGATGAACGATTGGCCGTGTGCCGCGCGCACCAGCCGTTGTTTCGTGGCTCGATCCCTCACGACGACGAGTTCGAGTGGCTGACAGTTGCCTGCGCTTGGAGCAAGCCTTGCCGCATCCAAGATCCTCTGCAAGTCCTCCTCCTTGACGGGATCCGACCTGAACGCCCTGACGCTTCTCCTTCCCTTGATCGCCTCGAAGACATCCATGCGATTCCCCCAAAGGTTTAAGTTTTGACCGCTTAAAGAGTTCTGCGTGATGGGATGGTCGAACAATCGGAACTCGATTGGATCGCGCAAAAAGCTGCGGAGCTACTCGCCGATAAGGTGAAGGATTCCCCGCTAGCGGACCGTGACATCGAGCTTGCATTCGATATCTTTGCCAAACCTAGGCTCGAGCGACTCTCCAACTCCTTCCAAAGCGAACTCGAGCGAAGACAGGCACGAGATTTCATCATGATGAAGCTCCAGGAACGGGCGAAGCAACTCAATGCCGAGCACTGGCAAAAGCCAGAGTGAACAAAAACCAAATATCCGTCACACTTCTGGCATGCCACGAAACTTTCAAATCATAAATATGACCCAATAGAGGGCGATCACGCAGAGCGCTACAATCGCGGCGAGACCGGCCCCCCACTTCCGCGCCTGGGCCTTGAAGCAAACGTAGCTGAAGAAGCCGGTGCCGAAGAGGATCACTGCGAGTATGATGCATAAAATAATTCTACCTATCAGCTTCCACAATCACTCGCCCATCTCGCTTATGCCGTGTCCTTTTTAACTTTTGCGGCGAGAATCCCCATTCATCGAGGGCAAGCCACGCTAAACGCTTTGACCGACCCCGGCGCGTGAACTTAAACAGTAAAAACCATTTTTACAATGGGATGCAAGTGCCGAGAATCGCCGTCCTCGATCGGGATTTGTGCCAACCGAAGCGATGTTCGCTCGAGTGCATTCGATATTGCCCGGGTGTGCGCACTGGTGATGAAACAATCGTCATCGAGGGGAGAGGGGGCAAGCCAATGATATCTGAGGACCTTTGCAGCGGCTGCGGGATTTGCACTCACAAATGTCCCTTCCGCGCGATCTCGATCATAAACCTGCCCCAAGAGCTTGAAGGACGCTGCATTCACCGCTATGGGGTCAATGGCTTCGCCCTCTACGAGCTGCCGATCCCCCGCGCTGGGAAGGTAACGGGGCTGGTTGGGCAGAACGGGATAGGGAAGACCACCGCTCTCGACCTCTTGGCTGGAAGGTTCAAGCCAAACCTCGGCCTGCGTGAGCCCGTGGGGCCTAAAGATATAAACGAATTCTTCAAGGGGTCCGAGCTTCAAGCCCATTTCGCGAAAATTGAACTAATCAAGACATCGTATAAACCCCAGGTGGTAGATCAGGTGCCGAAGGTCGTCAAGGGGAAAGTTGGAGAACTCCTAGCGAGGGTGGACGAGCGAGGCATCAAAGATAAACTCGCTGCAGCGCTGAACCTGAATGAAATTTTGGGACGAGAGGTCAAGCTCCTAAGCGGTGGAGAGATCCAACGCCTGGCGATCGCCGCGACGGCAGCACGGGATGCAGACATTTACTACTTCGATGAACCGAGCTCACACCTCGACGTCTACCAGCGCCTCAATGCCGCAAGGGTCATCCGGGGGCTCGCCGGAGAGGGTAAGGCCGTGCTCGTTGTCGAACATGACCTGGCGATGCTGGATTACATGTGTGATTACGTGCACGCGATGTATGGTACTCCAAGAGCATATGGCGTCGTCTCCTCGCCCCGGGGGGTTAGGGTCGGGATAAACGTCTTCCTCGACGGCTACCTGCGCGAGGAGAATGTGAGGTTCAGGCGGGAGTCGATTCGCTTTGAGGTTCGGCCACCATCAAAGGCTCACGCGACCGGACGGACGATTCTTAACTATCCGGTCCTCAAGAAGCGCTTCAAGGACTTTGAGCTTGAAGTCGCACCGGGAGGCATCTACGCCGGGGAGGTCGTTGGAGTGGTTGGGCCAAACGCGACAGGCAAGACGACCTTTGTGAAGATGCTTGCTGGCGAGCTAAAGCCGACGAGGGGGAGGATTGAGTTTGGGCTTACCGTCGCCCACAAGCCGCAATATCTGAGGGCCGAGTTCGACGGCACCGTTGAGGAATGGATGCACAAGGTGATTGGCAAGTTCGACTCAGCTTTCGAGCCGGAGATCCTGCAGCCGCTTGAGGTAAAACCCCTGCTCGATCGAAGGCTGGAGGAGCTGAGCGGTGGCGAACTCCAGCGCGTGGCGATCGCGGCCTGCTTGGGACAGCCCGCCAGCCTCTATCTGCTCGACGAACCCAGCGCCTACCTCGATGTGGAGCAACGCCTGAGCGCGGCAAGAGCGATAAGGAGGTTAATCGAGCATCGAGAAGCTGCTGCATTCGTCGTCGATCACGATGTGCTCAGCATCGACTTCATATCCGATCGTTTGCTCGTCTTTACGGGGGAACCAAGCGTGGCTGGGAGTGCCCGCGGACCGCTCGAGATGCGCGATGGGATGAATCTCTTCCTGCGCGAGGTGGGGGTCACCTTCAGGCGCGACCCTCAAACGGGGAGGCCTAGGGCGAACAAGCCTGGAAGCGCCCTCGACCGGGAACAGCGGGGGCGGGAAGAGTTCTTTTACCTTGATCGATGAAATATTTGGTGGAGGCTGGTGGAGGTTCATGGGGGTCAAAGAGGACATCACGTGGTTGGGGGGCGATGAGGAGGGGGTCAAAAAAGTCTTTCTGCTGATCGCTGACAGGGGGAGCATGCGGATCGGGGAACTCCACAAGCTCTTCGGGGTCGATGATTGGTGGCCAGTGAAGTGGCACCTGCGGGCCCTCATCGATCGAGGTTTGGTCTCCGAGGTTGATGGAAATTACAGCCTTACCGAAAACGGGAAAAAAGTACTCGAGGGATCTAAAGCGATGGAGTACGTCGAGAAACTCTAAGTCGATATCGCCGAGACGTTGCCGCCCTTTATCAAAACCAACTTATGCTTGACAGCTTGTTCCTCACCGGAGAACTCCTCTACATCCTTGAGCACCAGATTCATGTATTCATCGTACTGCGTCAGCCTTCCCCTGAACTTGCGGCCATCCTTCGCGCTGACGATAACGACCGAGTTGAGGAATTTTTCGAGCCCAACCTGCTCCTTGTCCTCCTCCTTCATTTAGCTTCCCCACTGACGCTCGGGGCCCCCTTAAATATTACTTTCGGTGACCTCTCTCCCCCAAAAGCGCTTAAAGGGAGCGGGCAAGGGTCGGGCGGAGGTGATTGATTGACAGGACTTGAAGATCTTGGGGGAGTAGGGCCGGCGATCGCGGAGAAGCTCCGTTCGGCCGGCTATGAGTCGGTGGAGAGCTTGGCCGTCGCGACCACGGGCGAGCTGATGGAGGCGGCCGAGGTGGGCACGCGGATAGCGGCTAAGGTGATAAACTCGGCCAGGGACGCCGCCAAAATGGGATACGAAAGGGCATCCGAGGTGATGGAGCGGCGAAAGCACTTGGGCCACATCTCGACTGGAAGCCAGTCCCTCGACCGGATAATAGATGGGGGCATCGAGACCCAAGGGGTGACCGAGGTTTTCGGGGAATTTGGTTCGGGCAAGTCCCAGATCTCGCATCAGCTGTGCGTCAATGTCCAGCTCCCCCCAGAGCAAGGCGGGCTGAACGGGAAGGCAATTTACATAGACACCGAGAACACGTTCAGGCCCGAACGCATCGCGCAGATGGCAAAGGGCGTTGGACTGGATTTAGGACAGGCGCTTGAGAACATCTACGTCGCCAGGGCGTGCACGACCGACCATCAGATGCTGTTGGCAGAGAAGGCGGAAGAGATGGCGAGGGAGGGAGACGTGAAGCTAGTCGTAATCGATTCGCTGACCTCCCTGTTCAGAACTGAATATTGTGGACGTGGGGCCCTAGCAGAGCGCCAGCAGAAGCTCGGTCGCCACCTAGCTGCGCTGCACAGGCTTTCCGAGCTTCACGATCTGGCCGTCTTCATTACGAACCAGGTCCAATCGAAGCCGGATGCCTTCTTCGGCGACCCAACTAGGCCCGTTGGGGGGCATGTGCTTGGGCATTCCGCAACGGCGCGGATCTACCTGCGCAAGAGCAAGGCGAATACCCGCGTGGCAAAACTGGTCGACCACCCGGGGCTGCCGCCGGAGAGCGCGACCTTCCAAATAGCCGAGGCGGGAATCAGGGACTTGAATTAGAAACACACCCGGTCGGCTCCCTGGCCTTCCGCCCGCAATTGTCAACTGATTTCACAGGTGTGAAAAATGTTGATGGTTATTACGATTTGCCAAAAATAATAGGCGGCGGACGTTGCGCGAGCTTTTAGACCCCCTTCCGAATTGAGACCTATGGTAGCCACCTACATCCATGCCTTTTGTTTTTTAGGTCTGTGTTAACTTTAGGATGCTTTACCTAGCTCAGGATTTCTAGAGTCGTGACCCCTGCCCGCCCGGGTGATCGGGAAAAGAGACGACCCTAACGACTACTGATTTTACCCTAAACCCGGCGCAGAATCGTCATACAAGCGTGACGTTACTAAAACGATTTTGAGGGGCCTAATATTTTCCATCTTCAATAGCATACGCACTAACCACTCATAATTTCCCGAATTTCTTCAGCTCATCAACTACATCTTTTAAGTTTAACTCTTCCAGTTTAGCTTCAGTCGGCGCACCCGTCTCCTCGTTCCACCCTCGTATTTTATAGTAGTCTTCAAGCATGGGCTCTAAATTTACTACATATCCTTTTGACGGGCCTTCTTTCAACGGCTCTACCAAAAGCCTTTCGGGCAACCTGTCATCTTTTCGAGTAAATCCCTCCCGAATGTTAAAAGCCCTCTCTAAGTTGAAGATACGTTCTCCAGCTTTAACAAGCGCTGGAAAGTTGAAGTCGAAACCGGTGACCGCAGTTAGTAACTTATCCAGAACAAACCCACTTCCCCACATTCCAAAAGAACAGAGGATCGCTGAGTTCATTACGCATGTTTCGTTTTGCTTCACAAAAACCAATTCTCCCTTGTCTTTTGTTGAGAACCTATCTTGGATGATAGGTTTTCTAGTCCACCAATAGCCTTCTTGGGATGAGCCGATAACCTCCTCGTATGTTGTGTAGCCTGTCTCATGGTCTCCCCCCCTATTCGCCGTGGCATATGTGAGATTTACTCTTAAAATGCTCCCACTGTAGCCTTTGTACTTAGTCATGTCCTTTACCTCTTCTCAAACTACTGTATCACAATTATGTAATTTCGTGGTCGGAGATTAGGCCGAGTTGGCCTTAAATCCCCGGAC
>DAOUSU010000054.1 GCA_030627035.1 Hadesarchaea archaeon | reverse complement strand
GGTAATCATGGTTTTGCGCAGGTGGCGATGGCACAGGTCGGGGCGGCGGTACTCGGGGCAATTTTTTGGTTGATCCTCGCCGTGCTCATTCATCCCATCGCATACGGCCACCTGAGCTGGTTGATCGCCATAGCGACAATCCTATCGACATTCTGCACGTTTGGGTTGTGAAAGACGGTAGCTACCTACTACCCGAAGGAGAGGAACGATGAGCTTTTGAGTAGCTCGGTGTTCGTGGTGCTCGTGCTGAGTTTGGCCGTCGGAGCGATTGTTTCGCTCGTTCTTGATCCTTTAGTTGGCTTGCTTGTGGTTGGTTTGTCTCTTTTTTCAATATCCGTTTACTCGGAGCTCGCAAAGCAACAGTATAAAAATTATATGTGGATGTGGATAGGTATGCGGTCCCTTTCCCTCTTTCTCCCCCTTTTGATTTACTACATATTGGGAACCACAGCCGGTATTCTAGCCGGCCTCGCGGTGGCGTACTTCGCTTTTGGGGGGAAAGCTCTAAAGCACCTACATTCCAACCTGGACCTACGCGAAGCGCGGACCAAGCTGAGATTTGCCCTCCACACTTGGGGTGCAGATATCAGTCAGGTGGCCGCCAACTTTCTGGACAAGATTTTGATAGGGGTGCTTTTTGGGATGGCCGTCCTCGGGTGTTACCAGTTTGCTTATCGCATCTTTGTTCTCTTTGCGATACTGCCCCAAATTCTGTTTTTCTACCTACTGCCCGAGAAATCGGCGGGGAGGAAAACTGGGAAAATAGAGATGTTCGGAGTTCTCATTTCGCTTGGGCTCGCTGGGCTGATATTTATTTTCACACCTTTGGTGGTGCCCCGGATTTTCCCAAACTTCACCGAGGGGACGGGATCAATCCAGATCATGGGATTGGCGATAGCCCCGGCGGCTGTCGCAACGATAAAAACTTCGGAGCTTTACTCTCAGGAAAGGGCAGGCACGGTGCTGGGCGCACATCTTTTCGCCCTGGGAGTAGGAATCACCGGCATAATGTCGCTCGGCAGATCCTTTGGTCTGCCCGGCCTAGCTTCTAGCCTGCTATTGCTCCAGATTTCCCTCGCCGTTGCGCTGGCCCTCCTGCCAAAACTCCTCAGGAGGGGCGAGGCAGGCAGGATAACAATAAGCCTGTTGGGGATGGCGCTCGTAACGGCTTTGCTACTTGGTTCCACTGGGGTGCAAACGCCACAAATAGAGGTTCATGGCGAAAAGGTGAAAGGCACGGGATTAGCCATGGGCACCAGCGTTTCCATCACCGTCATCGATGAGAACGCCGAGAAAGCTAAGATGGCGATAAGGAGCGCGTTTGATGAGATAAACCGGGTGGAGGGGCTCATGTCGACCGATGAAGAATCGAGTGAGATCTACGCTCTGAACCACGGCGGAACCGACTGGACAAATTTATCCCCCGAGGTCATCCATGTGTTGAAAAAAAGCATCTATTATTCCAACCTCTCGGACGGGTGTTTTGACCCAACGGTTAAACCGTTGGTGGATCTGTGGATGAAGAAAACAAAGGAGCTGGCGAAGATACCGGAACCAAGCGAGCTAACCGAAGCGCTCGAGCTCGTTGGATGGAAAAATCTGGTGATAGACGAAAATTTGGGAAGGGCCAGGTTTCTCAAGGATGGGATGGAGGTTACCCTCGGTGGGATAGCAAAGGGTTACGCCATAGATCAAGCGTGCAAGGTGCTCGAGGAGAGCGGCGTGGAAGGAGCATTGGTTGACGTGGGTGGGGACATAAGGGCAATCGGGACCGAAACTTGGAGGATCGGCATCCAGCATCCACGACGGGAAGACGAGCTACTGGGGGTGATCGAATTGAAAAACAGCGCAATAGCCACCTCCGGCGACTACAGGAGATACTTCCTCTTGGGCAATAGGAGGATTCACCACATTATCAATCCTAAAGATGGATGTCCGGCGGATGCGTGCATGAGCGTAACCGTCATCACCGAGAATTGTATCGATGCCGATGCGTTGAGCACCAGCATTTTCGTGGCCGGACCTGATAAAGGAAAGGAGTTACTGGACTCGTTGGAGATCAAGGGGCTAATCATCGCATCCGATGGACGGTCGATCACGTCTGATTTATGGGATTTCCCGCCGGAATTCTCCCACGGGGTGAGCTTTCACCAATAGGCTCTTGGTCTCTAGGGGATAACAGCCTTAGCACCCCCCGCGGACATGCCTTAACGCAATCACCACAACCATTACAAAGCTCTTGATCTATCACCGGAAGGTTGTTTTCCATTTTTATGGCCTTGATCGAACATTCCCTCTCGCAAAGCCCACATGCTATACATCCCTTTTCACACACGGATGCCACGATCTTACCCCGCTCTGGCGAATTACACATCCTGAGCACTTTCGCATCTCTGGGAAAGAGTTTGATCAACCCCCTCGGACAGACATTGACGCATATCCCGCAACCCGTGCATCTCCCATCATCAACAGCGGCTCTCCGATTCTCAACTTTAATCGCGCCGGAGGGACACGCCCGCGCGCAATCCCCAAATCCCAAACATCCATATTTGCACTCCAGGAACCCGCCCATCAAATTCGCTGCAGCCGTGCACTCCTTCACACCGCGGTATTCGAATGCTACCTTCGACTCCCCCGTACACGCAACTACCGCCACCTCCGGCTTTTCTTCTTTCACCTCAATTCCCAGTATTCCCCCTATTCCCCTTCTCTCCGCCGGGGCGATTTGTTTACACGCGTTGATTAGAGAGGATCCCCCTACAAGTGCCGCCGCGAAATCATCACATCCCCCGAACCCACATGCCCCACAGTTCAGGCCGGGAAGCAGCCCCCGGATTTTCTCGATCCGTTCGTCCACGCGGACGGCGAACTTCCGCGACGCGAGCTCCAGCCCAGAACCGAACGCCAACCCGAGGAGGCAGAGCAGAACGATTTCCTCTATCATATCGCCATCCCGCTAAATCCCTGAAACGCGAGCGCCAGCAACGCGGCCGAGACGAACGCCAGCGGTAAGCCACTAAAGGTCCGCGGCGGATCGGCCAACTCCAAACGCTCTCTGATGCCGGCCATCAAAATCAATGCCAACAAGAAACCGATGCCAGTCGCGACACCGTTTACCGTGGCGGCCGGCAGCGAGTATCCCTCGACCGTGGTATTTATCAAAGCCACGCCCAAAATGGCACAATTGGTGGTGATGAGCGGTAGATAGATGCCAAAGGCGCGGTGAAGCTCTGGGCTGGTTTTTCTGATAAACATCTCCACCAGCTGGACGAATGATGCTATGAGCAGGATAAACGTCACTATCCTCATGTACTCTATGTGAAGGGGGATGAGGAGGCACTCGTAAATCAGCCACGTGAGAATCGAAGATGCTGTCATGACAAAGATAACCGCGAACCCCATTGTCGCGGCGTTTCTCATCCTTGTCGAGACGCCGAAAAACGGGCAGAGGCCGAGGAACTTCGTCAGCACGATGTTGTTTATCAGAATGGCCCCGATCGCTATGCTGAGCAAGTTTTCCATTTTATGCAACCCCTGCCCGCCTCAGGAGGGCAAGCAAAATCCCGATGGTTAGGAACGCGCCAGGAGGTAGGATCATCGCTGCTGCTGGAGATGAAATAAAAGCTGGCACTATTTCGTGGCCGAGGACCACAATTTTTCCGGACCCGAGCAACTCCCTTATCACGGACACCAAAATAATCGCAAGTGCGAACCCAACGCTTATCCCGGCGGCATCGAGCAAGGTATCGAACACCGAGCGCTTCGACGCAAAGGCTTCAGCCCTGCCAAGAATGATGCAATTAACCACAATAAGGGGGAGGAATATTCCCAAACGTTTGTAGAGGGTTGGGGAGTACCCGTGCATAAACAAGTCTATTATCGTCACCAAACTCGCGATGATGACTATAAAACACGGGATTCTCACTTTCTGCGGAACGAACCCTCTCACGGCCGAGATAATAAGGTTTGAGAAAATGAGAACAAATGCAACGGCGAGACTCATTCCAAGCGCATTCTCGACGCTCGTGGTGATGGCGAGGGTTGGACAGAGCCCCAGCGCTAAGGCAAACACGGCGTTCTTTTTTACTATCCCCTTGGTGAATTCCTGAAGTTTCATCCCTTGGCCCCCTCCAGTACTTCAACCAGCTTTTGGAATTCCTCACGAACGATATCAACGACCGCATCCGAGCTTATTGTGGCTCCCGTGATTGCATCTATCTCGCCGCCCTCCCCCCTCAGTTTCAGCTCCTCCAAATTTTTCCCCTCAAATTGGATCAAAAACTCATCCTCCGCCACTCTCGAACCGAGACCAGGGGTTTCACTTTGGCTTATAACTCGCACGCGTTTTATCGTCTCGTCTAGGCAAATTCCAATCGCCATCTTGATGGTTCCACCGTATCCCTTCCCCTCAACGATTGCAGCATACCCGATGAACTCTCCGTTTTTCATGGCCTTGTAATAACCATTTTCCCCTATAAACTCCGCGGATGGAAAAATTTCGGAAAGGGCTCGCTCCGTTTCCGCTTTCTCGGCCTCGCGTATCTTGTCCTCGGTAAAATGGTGGGTTATCGAAAGCGATGCGCCCGCAACCAAGCAAATCAGCGTTAAAACCGCAATGGACCTAGAACCCCTCATTGCATTCAGGGCGCTTGACCATGACATCTATCTGCCTCGCAAAAACTTTCTCTCCACCCCATACACCCTCGGTTTGGCTATTCTGTCTATCAGGGGCGTAAGCGCGTTCATTATGAGAATTGAGTAGCAAACCCCTTCAGGAGGCCCGCCGATCATCCTTATCACCACCACCAATATCCCGGCCCCTATGCCGAAGATTATTCTTCCATTTTTGGTTATCGGTGTTGTTACATAGTCGGTCGCCATAAAAAAAGCGCCCAGAAACAGCCCTCCGGCGAGCATGTGAAAGAGAGGGTTTTCACCGAGCACCCACATCAGGACCCCAACCGTCCCGATGTAGGTTAAAGGGGTTCTCCAATCGATGTACCTCATCAAGATCAGAAAGGCCCCGCCGATGAGTATGGCAAGCGCGGAGGTCTCGCCTATACTCCCACTCACGTTTCCAAGGAAGAGATCGACAACACTGGTATAACCGGCACCCGCACGCCACTGCCCGAGGGGGGTTGCCGTGCTGACGGCGTCGAATGGGCTGACCCACCTCGTCATCAGGGCTGGCCACGATAGCATTAAAAAAGCCCTCCCTGCCAGTGCCGGGTTAAAGATGTTGTGCCCGAGACCACCGAACGCGCACTTGCATATCGCTATTCCAAATGCCGCGCCGACTACTGGCACCCATATCGGCACGGTTGGGGGCAGGCAGAGGGCGAGGATCAATCCCGTTACAACGGCGCTTCCATCCATTGCAAACGGTTTTCCCATGAGTTTAAACGCAAAGAACTCGGTCGCAACCGCCGACAAGATGGAAGCGGCGATGATGGGCAAAACACTTAGCCCAAAAAGGTGAACGCCAAAAACGGTCGCTGGGATGAGAGCGATCACCACCGAATACATTATCCCTCTTACCGAAACAGTATCCCTCACGTGTGGTGAAGGCGAAACCACCCGTTTTGTTTCCAGTCCCATCAACTCACTTCCTCATTGACCTCAGAGTCTCCTTTCCGCGCTTGATGATCTGAACGAGGGGAATTTTGGAGGGACAGACATATGCGCAACATCCGCACTCATCACAACTCATGATGTTGTAGTTGGAACAAGACTCGAACTTCTCATTTCGG
>DAOUSU010000065.1 GCA_030627035.1 Hadesarchaea archaeon | reverse complement strand
GAATTTCCTCCTTATCTGGTCTGGCGTGAGAAATTCGGTGGCCATACCAAGTGCGTCGCCTATGGCTACCCCCGCCAAGCAACTTAGGGCTTTTTCCGAAATTTCTTTCATCTTTGCAGTCATTCTAATCTTAACCGAATTTTTTCAAAAAAGCTTGAACCTCTGCTCTCGTCGGCATTTTGCTTCTCGCTCCAAGCTGGCTCATATTGATGGCCGCTGCCGCGCTTCCAAACTTCGCGGTATCTTCCAAGTTCATCTCGTCCAATAAGCCCGCTATCAAGCCGGCGTTAAACGCGTCTCCCGCCCCGGTTGTGTCGATAACCCTGCTCTTAAATGCTGGCACCCTTTTCACCCCCGTTCGGTGGATTATGGCGCACCCTTTCGCCCCCAAAGTGACGATGACGGCCTTTGGACCATAACTCAGGAGTTTTTTCCCTCCAGCGATGGGGTTTTTAGAATTCGTAAAGAACATGGCTTCTTCGCCGTTCACAGATATTATATCGGATTTCTTGACCATCTCCATAGGATATTTTTTCCCCCAAGCAGAGTAAGTCTCCTCTAAACAAAATACCTTTAGGGCTCCAACTTCATTGGCGTAATGAATTGCTTTCATCGCTATTTCTGGAAACGAAAGTCCGAGGTAAAGGATTTGTGCGGATTTCAGATAATTCTCATCTACCTCTTCTGGTCTTTCGATCAGGGAAGCCCCGCCCACGGAGAGGATGATCCTTTCACCTTCACCGTTTATCAAAATTATCGTGAAGGCGGATTTTGCGTTCTTTTTGATGTACACGTGTTTGGTATCGACTCCTTCTTTCCTAAAATCTTCAAGCAGGATCCACCCATAGCGGTCATCACCCAATTTCCCCATGAAGCCCACGTCTATCCCTAACCTCGCAAGCCCCACGGCCACATTCGCAGCCGATCCTCCCGGCGACTCGAGGAATTCATCCACTAAAATGTTTTCATCGGGTTTAGGGAACCTCTTCACTTTTAAAAGCAAGTCCATTGCCGCCGCGCCCAACACTACTACCTTAGGGATGATAACCACCCACCGCTATTTTAGCTCCTCGCTCAAACAGTGTTTACATCTCTGTGGGATGGCCTTTGAAAGCGAGCATTTCTTACAACGGGATACCGGCAGCGTCGCTCTCTTGGGAGTTAAGGCCATGATGTTTGTCAGAAACACGCTTAACGATGGATCGCTCTCCAAGTGAAAAGGATCGTCGGCGAACTTCAACAACGATGAAAGTCTGGCTGTAAGCGGGCACGCGGGAAATGAATACCTTTCCGGGCTTTGAATCGTTTCGTTTTTATCGATTGGGGAAAAGTCGATCTCGAGCCCACCGATCTTTTTGCTTTTACCCACTGGCATCCCGCTGATTATCTTCTCGCCACGTGCCAAGAAATCCAAGAACTCGGGAATGAGGTCTTCGGTGAGGAGGATGCCACGACGCTGAAGCGCGAGATTGTAAAACCTTTTCAGCATCAGGTCCGAGATATTACGCTCCGAAAAACCGTCCATCCTCATTATGTACATGGAAGCAGCGGCAGTGATATCTGAAATTGGTATCTGAAAAGGTCTCTTTATTTTCCCCTTGCCTTTCTTCAACGTGTTTATTAACACTCCAGTGACACTTTCCAGAATCGCCATGGCTAAATCGTCCTTGCAAATGTTGTAAATTGACTGACCGATATGGTGGAAATCGCCTGCTCCCCAAGCCGGGATTAACACGATATTTGCGTAGTGAACCCTTCCCGCCACGGCCGATTTGATGGTACCTTTAACTTCATTCTTGAACTTCCTCATGTAAACCTCTGGGTCGAACGAGGTGAAACCCATTTCATCCAGCGTTTCGCTTTGCATTTTCATCGGCTCGAGCCACATTTTCTTTAGTACGGTGGTCTCTTCTTCGGTGGCGTGAGAAATGTTTTCGCCTCCTTTGAGTGATTTGGCAAGTTTGCGCCCGAACATCGTGCAATAAGAAGTGGCCCTTGTGACCGAAACGCATGTGTAAAACGTCCATCTGTAACATTTTTTCATCTTCGTTTTCTTCATTATCCTCACGAATAAGTTCAACAAAGAGCCGGGAGTCGCAACGTAGTCAACTATCCAAGTTGGACCATAAGCCCCAACGCACCTCTTCAACGCCTCTTCGGCGATCATGTCAGACGAATCGGCGATGGCTTTCACGAGCCTATTCATGGATTCCTTAAATTCTGGGTCGAATTCATAAAGAAGTTCGAGGATAACTGGAGTTTGAAGATTTTCGAGATAGGGCTCATCTTTGGGATTGATCGTTTCCGTCATATCCTTGACGATTTTGTAATGAGCTTCTGCAGCTTTTCTGTAAAGATCGAGTACCTCCTTGGATTGACCGGGTCCATCACGGATATTCATCTTGACCTGAAGGAGATCGCCCCAATGATCCACTCTGAAGGGGTGATACCGGTTTTGTTTAATTGTTTTTACTATCGTTCCTTGGACAGCCGCTATATCGCCTATGACTTTTTCGATGATGCTCATAAATCTCTCATCATTATATCCGAAGCGCTTCGTTTAAGAAAATTTTCCGTCCTCCCCATCGCCCGCCGAAAGAAGGAGCTGTTATCTTTTTGATTCCCGGAGTGGTGGCGATGGCGTCTATTGCCCCCCTCAACCCTTTTTTGACAGCATCCTCGTCCAGCCCTACAATCGGGAATTCAAATGCCGATTTTGCATTATTTGGGACTTTGGTATCAGGAACCTCATCTTTGATCGTTGGACAATAGAGGTGGTTCACCGTAAGCCTTTCGTTCTTGTAATTAATTCCACCGACCTTCGCGCCAACTACACCCCCGAGGGGGAAACAAAAAATGGCCGCACCGTCAACCTCGTTAAATATCCTATTCGCTGCCCTTTCCATCGCCACAATCGAGGATGTTTGATCTTCCGTGAAGATCTCCAGGGCAGCGTCCGTTCCTTTGCACACACCAAAAGATTTTTCCACGAGCATTTCGCCCGTCATCACCGGTACCCTGTACACTTCTCTTCCACCCGCTTCATCCTCAACCTCGAACCCGTCTCCCCATCTGCGCAGTTTTTCCCCCACGGAAAATTTGAATTTCTCTTGAGATTTTGGTGTGGCATTAAATAATGAGCAAGTGGGAAGGTGGGGAGATATGAAAAGACGATTTGAGATCTCTTTTTCGAAGTTCTCGCCACCGCGAGAAGCTGGAATATTGAACTGGATCATTACACCGGGTCTGCCATCCGGAGTTTCTGATGGATGAGCCAAGCGATCGATACAGGCTTGAATGGGTGCAGCGGTTATCACACTAAAACCGCTCAAAAAAGAGGCTTCCTGAATGGCTACCCTTTCCGAAATAGCCGTGAGCAAAACTCTAGAGGTCAATAAATCGGTACATTCGCAATAAACATTTTCAACCTCTACCCCTTTGTATTCCAAGATTTCACCCTTGTTTCTTTCTCCGCTATACTTAAATTTATGTCTTTTTAAGGGTAACTTTCGTAGATGGATTGGCTCAGCTTGGGGTATGAAAAACATCAGAGGTAATGAGGTGAACCCCTAAATGCCGGTTTATAAGTCAAATTTTTGGATGATTGGATTTACCAAGTGCTGTTGCTATAAGTGAAAAGTAAAAATTGTATCTCGTCAGTGCCGTAACAAGCAGGAGAGGAACGTTAAAAATCGCTTTTTGGTTAAGATCAGTACTCCCGCAGGTAAATAAAAATTAGCGGTTCTTCGGTTTTTGTCCGGTCGGACACCTGATGGTCGAATGTCAGCCGGTTTTGAGTCATCAATTTTTTCAGCTCGCTTTTAATTTTGGTCCTGTTTTTAGGGCGAGCTCAAAATGAGCGCTAGCTCACGCTAAAGCTAGTAGGCAGATTTGGCCGCAACTCTAGGTCTAACTCAAGGCGGCGGACCAAGTCCGAGTTCGCTCGGCATCGGCGATGCATCCTTTAACCGGAGGTGCAGGATGTTTTTGAATTCACGACTCCTCAACCCGCTGAGAACTTGTCTTAGGGCTATCCAAAGGTTGTAGAGCAACGCTGCGAGCGAGTAGTACATCCGCCTGAGCTTCATGCTCGTGCTGGTGGTTCGAGCCCTGAACTTCCCGATCTCGCGGTTGTTGGTTTCGATCCGCCATCGGCGGCGGTAAAGTTCCTTAGCTACCTCGGGTTTGAATGCGATGTTGCTAACGTAGGCAAATGTCCTCCATCCTCTCTTCGCTTTCTTCCTAGCAAGGATGAGCTTGACTTGGGCGCTGTTCCCGAAGCTCTTTATAGTGTAGCTGGTGATTGGTGGTATCTTCCCCCTTTTGAACAGGCAACAAAGCTTTTTTATCGGCTCAGTTCGCTTCGCTGGCATTAAAAACGGCAATTTCCTCGATTGAAGCTCCTTAATGACATCAACGGTGAAAAAGGCCTTGTCTAACAGGATTATCCTGGGCTCGACGAGCCCTTCGATGGTATCGAACATCTCTCGCAGAACCCTAACCTTTGAAGTTAGTGGTCCGACCTGTTTCACCACCAGCACGAAAGTCCGACCGGACTCGACGATGCTCAGCGTCGCGAACCTTATGCCGAGCCTGGTTCCGGGTAGCCTCGAATCACCGACGCACGCGGGTTGCTCGGCCCCGTAGTAAGGCAGAGTCTTGAAATCGAGGGCGAGCGTCACCCTTTGGGGAAGGGGGACTCTCTCGAACAAGCCGGTGTTCAACTTCCAGACTACCCGATCAAAACTCCTCTCGCACACCTCGTGCAACCTGTCTAGGGCCCTATCTGGCGAGGGCTTGGAACACTCTTCGGCTGAGGCTTTCCTCAAACCCAGATCGACCAATACCTTTGCAAGCTGTCTGGCTTTGTACTTCGAGTTTGGGGCTGGGTTGAAGAGCTTGGCTATGGTTTTAATAACCTCGTTGACCAATTTTTTGGTGGCCTTGAACACTTTCGTAGGGTAAACCCCCTAGAAGGGTCCTGGGCCAGCCTCCCCGCCCATCCGGGCGGCTTTTTCACCTCCTCTTCCTTTCAGTACCTTCCAAAAGGTATTTTAACTGCGGAAAAAAGTTACTTGCGGGAGTACTGCCCCATTAATCCTTTCTTTCTTAAGTACCACCCCAAGCCCAGAACGAAACCGAAAATTAGCGGCATTCGTTGCTTCAGGCAAGCCCCAGCATGCGCCTCAGGCGATCGATCAGGCGCTCCCATCGCGATTTC
>DAOUSU010000051.1 GCA_030627035.1 Hadesarchaea archaeon | reverse complement strand
GGAAAACTCCGAGATTTGAACCCCTTTTGCAAAAAAGAGCACGTATTTGCGAGATCGACCTTCGATAGCTAAATACGTACAAATAAGGTAATATCTACGGTAAAAAAAATGAATACACCATTTGATTTGACGGATAAGGTTGCCATAGTGACTGGTGCTAGCAGGGGGCTTGGGAAAGCTATATCGATAGGTTTAGCAAAAGCGGGATCCAATGTGGTCGCTGTGGACGTTTTGGACGTGGGCAGAACCATTAAGGAAGTGAGGAGATTGGGAAGGGACAGCATTGGTGTTAAGGTGGATGTGCGTAAAAAGCGAGAGGTTGAGGCGATGGTCAAACAGACTTTAGATAGATTTGGCAAAGTAGATATTTTGGTTAACAATGCTGGCATCATTATAATTGCACCAACAGTGGAGATGAGCGAAGAAGATTGGGATAAGGTTCTCGACATTAATTTAAAAGGACAATTCCTCTGTGCCCAAGCTGTTGGAAAGGTTATGATAAAACAAAGGTCGGGAAAGATTATCAACATATCAAGCATTAATGGAGAATTCGTCTTTCCAAACTCAGCTGCATATAATGCTAGCAAAGCGGGTGTCATCTTGTTGACAAAGACTCTAGCTTATGAGTGGGGGAAAAACAACATAAATGTTAATGCCATATGCCCAGGCTTCATGGAAACCCCAATGTTGTGGGATATCCATAAGGATCAGCGGCAGCTCGTGAAAAAAAGGCTTCGGGATCTTCCGCTGGGGAGATTTGCTCGGCCGGAGGATTTTATCGGGACAGTTATTTATCTCGCATCTAAAGCTTCGAATTATGTAACAGGCCATGCGCTGTTTGTAGATGGTGGTTGGACACTTGGTTGGCCGGGCATCAAAAGGTTACCACTTGATCCAGCTCTTGCACAAGCGCTTCAGAATCTACCCTAATACTGACGTCAAACTAAATTCAAATTCGTAATCAAACTTCGCCTTTTTCATGTTCTGAAGTCATCTTCGGGACTGTAAGGGGGTGAGCTAATCACAACAAATCTTAACAGATTTCGACCAGTATTTTTTATTCCATGCACGGCTCTTGGAGGAATGTATATTGCGTCCCCAGCTTTTACATTTGTACTTTTGTTATCAATTGTGGTTAAGCCCTTTCCCTCAAGAATAAAGTAAATCTCCTCCATTTTTCCGTGATAATGCGCTGAAATTTTAGCCCCACTATTAACTATCACAGATGCGAAACTCACGTTTTTAGATGAAAGCATATCGGGATTTATCAACTCTATTATCCTGAATCCTTTACCACGGATAACTTTTCCTTCCCCTTCATGAATGATTAACTTTCTCACCTGTAAGCCCCCTGCAGGTGTCGATTTTCCCCTAACGGAGCGCATCGGCGACGACTGGGGCCACCGACACCTTGCTGATCTTGCTCTCGATAGTATCGGTTGCGAAGACTTCCTCGACACCTGCTCCACGAACCTTCCTTAAAGCGCCACTTGCCAGAACCGCGTGGGTGCATGCAGCATAAACCTTTCGTGCTCCGTGTTTTTTCAGAATTTTAACAGCTTTCACCATCGTCCCACCGGTGCTGATGATGTCATCGATCACCATGGCATCCCTGTCCTCCACCTCCAACTTCCGAGGCCTGATCTCGACCTCCTCCGGCCCCAGCCTTTTCTTTACCATGTAATCCCAATCGGCACCCAAGGCTTTGCCGGCCGCCTCCGCCCATTGCCTCGATTCCTCATCCGGCCCGACTATCACGGGGTTCTTGAGCTCGTAATTATCGGATAGGTATTTAGATAGGAGAGGCGCTGCGGTTAGATTTTTGGCGGGGGCGTTGAAAATCTCCTGGACGTCCCCGATCCTGTGGGCGTGCATGTCGACCGTGTAAACCCTGTCCGGACCAACGCTTTCGATCAATTTTGCCACCGTCCGAAGGCTCACCGCCTCTCCCTCCTTGAAGCGTTTGTCTTGTCGCGCATATGCGAGATATGGTATAACTGCCGTGATTTTCTTCGCTCCGAGATCCCTCACGGCATCAAGCAAAAGGAATAGCTCCATATAATTCGAGTTTGGTGGACAACAGGTCGATTGGATCACGACGACATTTTCGCCCTTCACGTCGGCAGGGATACGCGCGTAGAGTTCGCCATCCGGGAAGCGCTTGAGTTCAGGTTTGATGAGCTGACATTTGAGCTGCTGTGCTACCCGTGCAGCGAGCTTCGGTGAGGCCGAGCCAGCGACAACCAACATGCAATCCCGCAATTCTTTAGCTTCTGAACTTTAAATCTAATTGGGCGTTCTCATGTGGCGAATCTTCAGGCCCGATGCACTTGCCGTGCTCGACGATGAAAAGGCCCAGGAGTCGCTCCGACGCTACTTCGCGGTCATGGGGGGCAAGCTCCCGGCGCGTTTCTTGGTGTGCAAACACGTGGGGGTGCGGTGCGAGCTTTCGGCGAGCGATGAGGAGCTGTGGGGCGCCCACGAGCGCGGGCTGAAGGAATTCCGCAGGCTCCTTGCAAAAATCGATGGGGGCAAGATAAAACTCGAAGACCTCAAAAAGCCTGATGTTTCCCTGCTGGACTTGAAAGTCGAGCTGGCCAGACGGATTCTGAAATCCTGCCACTTCTGCGAGCGTCGATGCGGGGTCGACCGAACGGCTGGCGAAGCCGGGTTCTGTGGGGTAGGTGAAAAATCGCGGATAGCATCCGAGTTCATGCATTACGGCGAGGAACCGGAGCTGGTGCCCTCTTACACGATATTTTTTAGCGGGTGCCCATTCAAGTGCTGTTATTGCCAGAATTGGGACATCTCTCAGCACCCGGATAATGGGGTCGAAGTTTCACCCGAGACTTTGGCCAGTTTGGCAAGCGCCCATCGCCGTGAGGGGGCCCGCAACGTTAATTGGGTAGGTGGGGACCCTATTCCTAATTTGCACACTATCCTAGCGGCCTTAAATGCTTGTGAAATTAGCATTCCATCGGTTTGGAACTCTGACTTCTACATGTCGATGGAGGCGATGGAGCTGCTATTCGGTACCCAAGATGTTTACTTGACCGACCTGAGATATGGAAATGACGTGTGCGCGATGAAATACTCAAAAGTTTCCAACTACTGGAAGGTTGTAACCCGCAACCATAGGCTCGCATTTGCGGATGCAGAGTTGATAATCCGACATCTGGTGCTGCCTAATAATGTGGAATGCTGTACCCGTCCAGTTCTGACTTGGATAGCGGAGAATCTCAGTCCGATGGTGCGAACCAACATAATGCCACAGTTTAGACCGGAGTATAAAGCACATGAGTTTGAGGAGATTCGACGGAGGGTGACCGCTGATGAAATGGATGCTGCACTAAGAATTGCTAGAGAAGCGGGACTGGAAAATGTGATAAGCTGAGCGAGGAATTTGTTTTCCTTTAGAGGTTATACCCAATCTGCGCCCCCATTGTGTTCTCTTCTTTAACCGGTGGTTTTGCGTGAAAGCCGTGCAAATTTAGACTCCTTTAAGAAGGCACCTGAAAGTATAATCTAAAACGACTTGGTGCACTCAATGCAAATCCATCAAATAGGTGGCTTGGGCTTCGACTCGAACATCTACCTGATCATCGACAAAACCATCACGCTCATCGACGCGGGCACTGGGGTGAATTTCAAAATGATCGAGCAAAATCTCGGCAAATTCAACCTGAAGCCGAGCGATGTCGAGCTCCTCATCAACACCCACTGCCACTACGACCACGTTGGGGGCAACCGCGATTTTGTGACTGTGGGCTGCAAGGTCGCCGTTCATGAGCTCGAGGCGGACCTGCTCAGAAAGGGAGATCAGGTTGTCACGCTCGCGGGGGGCTTCGGCAAAAGGCTCGATCCAATTGAGGTGGAGCGCGAGCTACGCGATGGCGACCGCATTAAACTCGGCGAGCTCACGCTGCAGGTTCTCCACACTCCGGGCCATACCCTTGGCAGCATCAGCCTCTACGAACCGAAAGAACTGCTTTTATTCTCTGGTGACACGATTTTCCGCGATGGCGTTGGGCGCACGGATTTGCCGACGAGTGAAGCTGCTGCACTACGCCGTTCGATATATCGTCTTGCCAAGTTGAATGTGCGGAAGCTATATCCCGGGCATGGCCCATTCGCTGAAGAGGGCGCCAACAAATTTATTTCAAGGATCGTGAGAACGGTTTACCCTTAGCAAAATCGAAACTGGATTTGATCGAGATGGGCCCTCGTGAGGTTTTGAACAAACTAAGATGGCAACCCGGCGGAGAGTTAGGCCTAGCGAGGATAGTCATCGCGCATCGCGGCGCTCCAGGCGATAGGCGCGTCATTGATGGAAAACAAATCACGGGGCTTGGGCGCGGCTTCATGTCGGTTACGAGCCCTGAAGGAGAAGTCGAAATCCCCTACCACCGAATTCTCCGGATTGAGGTGCTGGGGCACGTGCTCTGGCGGCGATAGTACCGATGCTTTTTTCAACCCGCCATTAGAGATAGCTGAGGGAGAAATGTGATCCTGTACATCCTCGCGTTTATCGGTGCCGTCCTGCTCATCGCCAAGGCTGGTGATGTCTTCGTCAATTCGGCGTGCAGGATCGCCCGTGCGCTCGGGGTTTCCCAGGCTCTGATCGCGCTGACGCTCGTTGGCCTCGCCACTTCAGCGCCGGAACTCTTCACCTCAACCATTGCATCCGGGCTCGGCAACGTGGGTATCTCCTACGGCAACATCGTGGGCTCGAACATCATCAACATCACGCCGATCCTTGCGCTCGCATCGATCTTCGGCGCAGCTAAGCTCAAGCGGGGGAGGCCCGATGAGGGCATCATCATGCTGGCCGTCGGCGGGGCGCTTACGGCGATGGCACTCAATGAAACGGTTGGGAGAATAGAGGGGCTGCTTCTGTTGTTGCTTTTCGTGCTTTTCATGGAATTCGTGCTGAAGGTGGGGGCACGGGAAAGAAGGATGAGAAAGAACCTTATCCCAAAACAGAACAGGCTGCGCCGGCCAATCCTACTCTTCATCCTCGGCACGGTTGGTGTTATCATAGGAAGCAGGCTGTTGATATATTCCGGTGTCGGCATCGCGCGAGACATCGGGATTAGCGAGGCTGTGATAGGTTTCACTTTGATCGCTATGGGGACATCAATACCGGAGCTTGCGACGATCATCATATCGATACGTAAGAAATTGCCGGAGATCGCCGTTGGCACCATCGTTGGATCGAACATATTTAACACCTCGCTCATTCTCGGATGCGCGGCGCTGATAAGGCCTTTGACAGTCGTTGGGTCGTCTCTCTGGTTCAGCAACGCGATGATGCTCGCGGCCATGGCGCTGTTGCTCGCGTTCATGTGGAGGGGAAGGCTCGGCCGCAGCGAGGGGACGGTGCTGCTCTCTCTCTATGCCTTTTATCTCGTGGGGCTGGCCATCTTGTGATTTTCCTCTTTTTAAACGACCTTCGTCCAAATGCGTGGCGGGAGAAGTGAGGTCGGAGGATGGAGTTGCAGCGTCAGACGTGATTCGATCGATGATGCGCATCGGTTTTGCGCGCGATGAAATCTACGATGTGCTCACAGGCGTTGGCTTGCCCGGTGAACAGGTGCAACTGCTCATCGACCGCGTCTCGGCGGAGTTTTGCGATGCCAAGCTGGAGTCACGGAGTTCTCGCCTGGGGACGGAGGTAAGCGAGGTATTCAGGGGTGAACTAGCAGAAGTGCGGCATGAGATGGTCACTCAAATGAACCGGCTCTCGCGCAATCTGGAGTTCATTAAGGGAGAACTTGAAAAGCTCGGCGAGCGCATCGTCAAGCTTCAAACCCTTATGACCCGCGTACGTACAAATATTGCTTCGAGTTCCGGCGGCACTCGCCACCCAAGAAGTTGACAGGATGTCAACCGAGAGAAAAAATAATCATAAAATTTTTATGGAACCATCATTTCCGGCCCTGCAATCGTGAATTCCCTCCACGGCATCACGATTACCAGCGTAAAACTAAATCGCCCCCCAGGCATCTCGCAGCGATAGGCGAGAGGCTTGTGGACGGTGACAACTTGCTCGCCAATTCCTAGGGGCAGCGAGTGCTCGCGCGGCAGCACCGGGTTATCGAAGTCGAATACCTCCTCGACCGCTCCATCATCAACTCCAAGCGAAATCTCCCACTGCGCCCAGTAAAGATTGAGACCGATGAACTGCAGCGGTATCACCGTCGGGGGCGCCTCCTCGCACGCCCACCCGAACGGGTCTTGCCGCTTGTAACTCACATCGGTGACCACTCCCACGC
>DAOUSU010000086.1 GCA_030627035.1 Hadesarchaea archaeon | reverse complement strand
TTTGGCAGAGCCTCGGAGCCGATGGGCCGAAGTTGACCCGGCCCCAACCAGCGATGAACTGGCCGAAGAGGTCAGCGAGGCTGGAAGCCCACGCTTTTAAGCGTGGGAGTGGTCACAAGTCCCACACTCGCGAAAATAAACCAAACTACCCCAGATGCAAAAAGAAAATCATAGACATGCATGCCGCGCCCTTCTCTTTATTTTGTACACGCTCAAATTTAAGAATTTTGTGTACCAAAATCGGAGTTTTAATTAATTTTTTCATCCAATTTATGGTTTGTATCGTTTTCTGTCAATCTCCATGTGAAAATACCTAGACTGCCTAGCGAAACCTATGGTGCGGGGGACGGGATAAGCACCAATTTACCGGTAAAAATTTGAGGTTATTGTTGAAAAACCAAGTTAACAAAAGAAAAAGATCTTATTTTTTATGCTTCCAAAAGGCCTCAATTACATCGGCCCTTGCCACAAGGCCCAGAAGTTTACCCTTTTTATCGACGATTGGAATCCTATTTATTTTGTGTTTCTCCATCATTCTCGCAATTTCACCAAGTCCCGTTTTTGGTGAAGCCGTCAATACTTTTTTGCTCATTACCTCCTCGACCTTTCTAGTTCCTACTTCTTTAAGGGCCTTGACCACTTTCTCGAGTTTGTAGTCTTTGATAGATAAGCTAATCGCAAGCGGAAGGTGGTGCTCCAAAGGTGTCCACACACTTGGGAGTTTTTCCCCTAGTTTGATGATGTCATGTTCGCTGATTACCCCAATAACCTTCCCCCTATCGTCAACAACGGGGGCACCGCTTATCCTGTGCTTAGCAAAAGACTTGGAAACCCTCGAAAGTTTATCGCTTGAGCGGAAAGTTATCACATTTTTAACCATCATTTCTTCTGCAGTTGGCATTTACGCACCTTCCTTAACTACAGCCCGGATTATATCTGCACGTGCAACAATCCCGATTAATTTTCCTTCCGCGTCAACTACTGGGATATGATTCACCTTTCGTAGCACCATGGCTTCAGCCGCTCTAGAAACATCGTCCTCGGGATGAATAGTGATCGCCCCCTTTGTCATTCTATCTTTCACCCTCACTTCTCGAATCTCATGCAACCGTTTATCCATCTCTTTGAAATCTTTCTGCAATGCCAATTGGGTGCCAGCCCAAGGTATCAATGATAAGAGCTCGGTTCCTACATCCTTATGATATTCAACAAATTTCATCAAATCCGTTTCAGAGATTATCCCAATGACATGACCCTCCTCGTCCACTACTGGACCTCCACTGATCTTTATATCTATGAAAGTCTTCGCAGCGGACGCGAGTGAATCATCTGCCCTGAAGCTTACCACTTCTGTTGTCATAATGTCCTTGACCAGCAAATAACTCACCTATCTTTATTACATTCGACATATAAAACGATGTTGGACTTGAGGTAATTTTTACAGTCTTCCATAAAATCATCGTGGGAAATCCTCATTTCGTCTGGGAAGCCTATGGTGCGGTATTAGGGGTTTGAACCTAGATTTGTACCCCCCTAGAATAAACCCGGCAGTATCCTGAGAGATTTCTGGAAAAACTCAGTAGAAATTGCCTTGACTGCTTCGTGAAACCTGTGGTGGTGCGGGGGACGGGATTTGAACCCGCGAACCCCTACGGGACCAGCCCCTCAAGCTGGCACCTTTAGTCGGTCGTTAAACCTTTGACCTGGCTCGGCCACCCCCGCGCCAAAACAAAAATGTGCCGTGAAGGTTTTAACCTTTGAGTTTCTTCACCAGCTTTCCGAATTCCTTGCACTTGTCCTCAAGGGTTGCCATCGCCTTAAATAGGATCTGTTCGGGGGGTAAAGCCCCGGTCGATTCGATGCGGAAGACGAACTTCGTCGCGTCGCTCCCGATGGTGATCGCCTTCGGCGGGCATGCCTCGGAGCAGGCCTTGCACAGGATGCACTGCACGGGGTCGCTGATTTTCGGCTTCTCCTTGACCAACGAGATGATCCCCTGCGGGCATGCCTTGACGCAGGCGCCGCATCCATCGCACGCTTTGCCATCTACCTTGAAGATCGGAATGTATTTGTACGCGACGATTCCCGGCTGCCACTTCGCATGCTCCCTGCCCAAGCCCAAACGGGCGATCGCGGTCAACTCGAGGCGCTGCCCCTTCTCGAGCTTGATTATGGGGACCGAGCTGCTCACGGGCGTGACCTCTTCGTCGGTTGATTTGAGGTCTCCGCTCGTCGCGGTCGCCGGCCCCTCGCACTTTAGCGTCAGGCTAACGCTGCACTTGGAACAGCGCCCATCGCGGCAGCTGCACTCGCTCGGCAGGACATAGCCCTTCAGCGGGGTGCGCAGCGGAGTCAGGGCGAGCCGGTGGGCGAGGACCTCATCGTACATCGCGGATTCGTTTGTCTTGAACTCAACCTCATCTATGGCCATCACGGGGGCCTCGCGCATCGCGGCTCGACGGATGGAATTTGCGAAGGCTGGGTTCGCGCCGGAGAGGATGAATTCCATCTCGTTTCCCCCGAGCTTTCGGACTTCGAGCTGCATCGAATCACCAAATTCTAACAACGATTGGGCTGAGCGCCTTTAAATTTTACTTTCGGTGCCCTCTCTCCAAATGCCTTAAATAGAGCCGCAAAT
Source organism: Hadesarchaea archaeon (assembly GCA_030627035.1). Taxonomy (GTDB): domain Archaea; phylum Hadarchaeota; class Hadarchaeia; order Hadarchaeales; family Hadarchaeaceae; genus DAOUSU01. Next base: position 876 of record DAOUSU010000086.1, on the reverse strand, counting down.
GGCCGGCGAAGATGAGAAAATGGCTGTCCAAGCGCGGTAAGGATATCGGAGCAAATCCCGAGTCCCATGCCAGCATTAGTGGGACGATAAAAATGAATTACAACGCGAATTTTGCGATCCCCGATGCACAAGCTCTTGAGGAGCGTTGCGAACTGTACCCGCTCGATGACTTCAAGCGTGATCCAGCTTTGCCATTCCCTTGAGGGGGCAACTCACTTCGCCAGATTTAGAATAAGTGGGGTCAGGAAAACCTCCACCATCGCCGACAAGAGAAGGAGGGGAACGATTCGAAAGGCGAAAAATTTCAGCCCCATCCCAAGCTCCTCGCGAATGCCCTTTCCCCTGATTGTTTCGTGCCCGATCCTGATGCCGATCGCCGAACTCAGCAGCACGGCCGGTATCTCGATGATCCCGTGGGGCAGGATCCCAGCTAGGAAAAATGTCAAGCCCCTTGATTCCACAACGCTGAAGCCCACTAGGCCCAGCACTAACCCGTTACTGGTAGCAAAAAGGACGGGGAATATGGCGAGGAAGGGCCCGAGCAGGATCGCGAGAAGGGATTTCCAGGAGTTGTTCGCGAAGATGAAAATCGCAAGCTCCACGGGATTTAGGCCTTTGAGCCCGCCATAGATCTTCTCGAGTTCAGGCAGGATGCTCGATAGGGTTCCCCCAAGATAATATCCCGCGAAGGCGAGGGCTAGGAACAGGGATAGGCTGAGGATGAACGGCCATCTTAATGAAGACAAGTAATTATTCATTTATTCCGTATCCCATTTTCCTTTCTTTACCGTCACCTTTTCCGGTATCAGTCTAATTAATCATAACAAGACATGATTGCTTTTTAAAAGTTGATTGTGGCTCGGTAAACTGGATGAT
>DAOUSU010000047.1 GCA_030627035.1 Hadesarchaea archaeon | reverse complement strand
GACGCCATTTCTGGGGGAAAGTATCTCGTTTTCCATCTTCATCGCTTCTATCGTCAATAGCACCTGACCTTCTTTGACACTATCACCGGGCTTGACTTTCACGGAGAGCACCGTACCCAATATCGGGGCAGTCACTTTTTCTTCTGCCATTTTTATCCTCCTCCTTTCTTTTCTGCATTCGCTGGAGCCATTTGCTTAGGTCCCCATATCTTTGCAACTATCCATATCGATATCCCAAGCGCAATCAAAAGGGTGAAGACGGTCCCCATCCCGATAAGGGTCAATTTAAGTCCGAATATCAGGTCCCCCATCTATATCCCTTTTTTGGCTTCACCCGCCACGCTTTTGATATCTTATCTTCTTTTTGTTTAGGGTATTAATATCTTGCCCTTTATTTTTGTTTAGGGTACGATTTTCTGGAACAAGTTTGCTAACCGCGAATAACAGTATCGCGCACGTCCCCATACCAGCTATGATGGGGTCGGGCGCGGGTATATTGAGAATTTTCCAGGACATGGCCGCCGTTCCCCCGCCGATGAGCCCGGCTAACGCGCCATTTGAATTCACCCCAATTTTTTTCCTGTAGAACCCAGCTATTATCGGAAGAATCAAACCGCCGCTGAATATGGTGTAAGCTAGGATAAGCGCGTTTATCACCCCCTCCATGCACAAAGCGATGATGAGGGCCAGTAGCCCAATAACGATTATCCCTCCTCTGGATATTTTCAAAACTGTTTTATCGTCTGCTCTCGGGTTAAGGTGTTGTTTGTAAATGTCCCACGCCCATATGGTGCTTGTGGTCATCAGCAGGGTGTCGGCCGATGACATGAGGACAGCTAAAAATGCAGCGATAACTAGCCCGCCCGACCAGACCGGCAGAACTTCTGCGATAACCATTGGGAGGGATAGTTCTGGGGAAATGTTTGGGAACATCGACTTCGCGCACATCCCAATGAGAACGATTGAAAAGGCAAAGGGGATCAGACACAGACCGGCAGAAACTGCGGACCTTTTAGCCGTTCGCTCATCTTTGGCCAAGAATAGCCTTGAATAAATATCGGGCCCGACGAGATAGGTCAGACCAACCAGGAGAAATAAGGAGATCACGTTCAGCCCGCTCATTTGCGGTCCGGTTGGAAATGCAAAGTGGGCGGGGGGTAAACTCGTCTCCAAGCTTGCCAAACCGCCAACTCGCATTAGAGCTAGGGGGGCGGCCAAGAGACATATCCCCACGGCCATTATCGCAAACTGTATGAGATCCGTGCGAACCACTGCGCGCTGTCCACCCAAAGTAGTGTATGTAATAAAAATGGATGCCGATGCGACCAGGGAGGCGACCATCGACCAACCCAGAACGGTTGTGAGTATCGCCCCAGCTGCGAGGATTTGTGCAGCTATGATCCCCAACCACGCTATTAAAATGAGAACCGAGGCTGCGAGCCTTGTCCTCCCATCGTATAGCGTCCCGACCAATTCAGGGAGGGTGTATCCGCCCAATCTCCTCACCCTTCCCCCAAAGGTCGCCGCAAGTATTACGAGCCCGATCGTTCCGACCAAGAGCCACCAAGCCCCTGTAAGCCCCATCTCGAACCCTAGCCCGGCCACCCCGATCGTGGCAGATCCGCCTATCGCCGTGGCGCAAAGCGTTGCGGTGCACATGGGGGTTCCAGCTTTCCTGCCCGCCAAGAAAAAATCCTTCAGCCCTTTCGCCCCCTTTGAGGCGAGGGCACCACACGTCAAAATCCCGATAAAATACAAAACGATAAAGAAAACAGCTGACATTATTACCTCACATTTTTTGATTTGTTAACTTTATAAGTTTTTATGTTAACCCTTAACTCTGCCTAGTTTTGGGAATATGTTTCTCGCTTATCCTGACAGTAACCCCCTGAGAAAATGCGTTCTATACCGCTCTAATCCTCTTTTCTGCCACCGCATACCCCACGACCGAAACTCTTTTTAAGTAGGCATTACCAAATTTGGTAATATGAAAAGAAAATCTCAACTACCCGGGTGGGTTCTGAAACACAAGAGAAGGGGGACTGAAGTCAAAACGGTGGGCAGCGGCTACTATCTCTGTGAGGTAAAAAGTGTCTGGGATCCTGAAAAGAAGAGGGCGAAGAAAATAAGTGGGAAGTACCTCGGAAAGATAACAAGAGACGGGCTGGTAAAACCGAAACACGAAAGGGTCCTTGAGAACCTGAAGGACGTGACCGTGAAGGAATTCGGCGCCACGTATCTTTTGCAATCGATGAACGAGGACATAGCAGGGCTGCTCAAGGAGCTGTATCCCGACGAATGGAAGGAGCTTTTCATATTCTCCATATTCAGGCTCAAGAACAACTCGCCGTTGAAGAACGTCATCTACCACTACAACGATTCCTACCTATCGGAGATGATAGATGACGCAAGAGTTTCCCCAAAAGTGTTGGGTAGACTGCTGAGAGATATCGGCCGCCGGAGGGGGAGGATAACTCAGTTCCTCAAGGAATTCGTAACGGGCGTGGATTTTGCAGTTATCGACCTGACGCACGTGTTCTCGCTCTCCGAGAACGTCATCTCCTCCACCCTTGGCCACAACAGCAAGGGGGAGTATGTCCCCCAGGTAAATCTCACCGTCCTCTATTCCCTGGACAAAAGGCAGCCCGCATACTTCAGGATCATGCCTGGCTCGATAAGGGACGTCTCATCCGTCGTTCTAACGGTGAAAGAAGCGGGAATAAGGGGGGTTGTGCTGTTGGGCGATAAGGGCATCTATTCGAGCGCCAATGTAAAGACGCTCAAGGAAGAGAAGATCAAGTACATCCTGCCCCTGAAGCGCAACAGCAGTCTGATAGACTACGGGCCGGTGGAAAGTGGGAACAGGAAGAATTTCGATGGCTACTTCTTCTTCGAAGAGAGACACATTTGGCACTGCTCGTCCGAGCTATCCGGGGGCGAAAGGGTCATCACTTTCTTGGACGAGAAGCTGAAGGGAGAGGAAGAGAAGGACTTTCTTTTCCGTGTCGGCGGCAAGAAGAAGGTGCCCAAAGAATTCTACGATAATCAGTTTCGGCTCGGCACGATATCCGTCATAACGGACTACAGACGAAAGCCGAAGAGGATATTCGAACTGCTCAAAAGCAGGGTCGAGATAGAAAATCTGTTTGACACGTTCAAGAACACGTTGAATGCGGACAGGAGCTATATGAGGGACGACTATCAGATGGAGGGGTGGATGTTTGTGAACTTCATCGCGATGCTCTTCTACTACCGGATCTATGGGCGTTTGTTGGAGAAGGACATGCTCAACAATTACTCACCCTCCGACATTCTCCTTCACCTATCGAGGGTGAGGAAGATACGCATAGGGGACAACTGGAAGTTTGCAGAAATACCGAAGAAGTCGAGAAAGGTTATAGAAAAGCTGGGAATAGACATACCTATTCCCAAAAACGGGCGGAGTTAGGGGTTAACATTAAAAAGTCGCATCGGGTCAAATTAAAAATTTTAAAATCGTTGGAATCGGAATGAAAGAAGAAATCCTAAGGATGCTGTGTACACACCGGGGGAGCTATGTTTCTGGGGCGGCGCTCGCCACACAACTAAAAGTGTCGAAAGTTGCGATCTGGAAGCACATCCAAGCCTTGAGGGGCGACGGTTATTCAATCGAATCGAGGCGCAGAAGGGGTTATCGCTTAATCGCTGCCCCGGACCTATTGCTTCCCTATGAGATCGGGAGGGAATTGCAGACGAAGTTCATTGGGAGGAAGATTTTCCATTATTGGGAAGTGAACTCCACCCAAAAGGTGGCGAAGGAATTGGCGATGAAGGGAGCTGAGGAAGGGACATTGGTAGTTGCGGAAACCCAGGGTGCTGGCAAGGGACGCAGGAACCGGAGTTGGTATTCGCCCAAGGGCGGCATATATTTATCCGTGATCATGAGGCCTGAAATGAGCCCATCCCGGGCCTCGCTAATGGCCCTGTTAACAGGGGTTGCGGCGGCCAAAACGATCAGGGAGATATATGGGTTAAAGGCGGAGCTGAAATGGCCAAATGACATACAGATCGGCGATAGAAAGATAGGCGGTGTGCTTATCGAGCTCGCCGCCGAAGCCGAACTCGTAAACTGGCTTATAATTGGCACTGGGTTGAACGCGAATATCAAGAAAGCCTCTCTACCCCGTGAATTTCGCGTAACGACAACCTCTTTGGAGGAGGAATGCGGCAGGAAGATCTCAAGGGTGAATTTTGTAAGAAAGTTCCTAGAAAGAATTGAGCAACTTTATTTAATTTTTAAAAGGCGGGGGGAAGCGCCAATTTTAGAGGAATGGAAAAACATGACAAATACCTTGGGAGCTTGGGTGCGGGTTGAGGACGGCGAGACGATCGAAGGAAAAGCTGTGGACGTCGACCGAGATGGAGCGTTGATCGTTAAACTTGCTGATGGCACCACCAAGCGGATAGTCGCTGGAGATGTATCCCTGCGCAGAAAGCGTTGCGGCCACACGGCCTAAAGGGGAATATTTTCGTGCCTTTTCCGCGGTAGTGGTTCCTTTTTGGTGGCTAATACCTCTAGGGCCCTGATGAGGCGTGGCCTCGTCTCACGCGGTTCAATTACGGCATCGACGTATCCTCGAGCCGCCGCGACGTAAGGGTTTGCAAACTTTTCGCGGTACTCCTCAATTTTCTGTTGCCTCGCCTTTTTGGGATCCTCCGCCTTTTCGATTTCCTTTCCAAACACGATCTCCACCGCTCCTTCGGGCCCCATGACCGCGATCTCGGCGGTGGGCCAAGCAAAAACTTGATCCGCACCCAAGTGTCTGCTGCTCATCGCTATGTACGCGCCGCCGTAGGCCTTGCGCACGATAACTGTAACCTTCGGGACCGTCGCCTCGGAGTAGGCGAAAAGCAGCTTCGCCCCGTGCCTCTCTATCCCTCCCCGCTCCTGCCCCGTTCCCGGCAAATACCCGGGCACATCAACAAAGGTTACGAGCGGTATGTTGAAGGCATCGCAAAACCTTACAAACCTAGCACCCTTATCGGATGAATTTATGTTCAAGCATCCGGCGAGTATTTTGGGCTGATTTGCCAGCACGCCCACCGCCCGCCCGTTTAACCGCGCGAAGGCCGTTATCAGGTTTTGCGCGTAGTTTGGGAAAACTTCTAAAATTTCACCCTTATCGACGACCCTGGTGATCACGTCGCGAATGTCATAGGGCTTGCGTGGGTCGGCGGGGACGATGCTCGCCAAGGACTCATCCATCCGGTTGAGATCATCGCCCATATCAACCCTGGGGGGAAATTCCGAACAATTCGATGGCAGATAGCTCAGAAGCTTTCTAATCATTTGCATGCACTCCTTCTCGCTATCCGCGACGAAGTGTGCTGTCCCGCTGACTTGACTGTGAATTCCCGTCCCGCCAAGTTGTTCAAATGTGACCTCCTCACCGGTTGCCGCCTTCACAACCTTTGGCCCAGTAATGAAAAACATGCTTATCCCTTTCACCATAAAAATGAAGTCCGTTATCGCTGGCGAGTAAACCGCTCCCCCAGCGCAGGGCCCAAGGATCGCGCTTATTTGGGGGACAACCCCGGAAGCTAACGTGTTTCTGTAGAATATCTCGCCATAACCCTTTAAGGAGTCAACGCCTTCCTGAATCCTTGCCCCGCCGGAATCGTTCAGACCAATGATCGGGGCCCCATCTTTCATCGCCCTATCCATGACTTTGCAGATTTTGCTTGCGTGCATCTCACCAAGGGTCCCACCCATCACCGTGAAATCCTGGGAAAAGACATATACTTTCCGTCCGTCTATCGTGCCGTATCCGGTGACCACTCCGTCCGCCGGTGCCTCCTTTTTTTCCATGCCGAATTCCACACATCGATGAGCAATAAACTTATCGATCTCCACGAAGCTGCCCGGATCCAAAAGTAGATTTATCCTTTCTCGGGCCGTTAACTTTCCTTTTTTGTGCTGTTTTTCGATCCGCTCCTTCCCGCCGCCCATCTCTATTCTTTCTACCCGCTCACGAAACTTTTGGATTTTTTTCTCCATCTCCATTAAACCATCACCTTATCATTTTGGTTTCGGAACAATAAATCAGTTTACTTGAACTCTTTTTCGATATCGGGTATCTTTGGCTTCTCGGCAATTTTCAATAGATTTTCAGGTACCGGCCGTGTCCCGAGCAGGTTTTTATTTGAAGGCTTTATGTACCTCTCCCATTGCTCTCTGGTATTGTAAAATACTCTCCCACCGCCCAACTCATGCTGATATTCGGGCCAAGGATGCTCTTGCGCCGCCGTCTTCAAGCAGCCCATCCTAAAACCGTAATAACTTTCAAATGTTGGCTGCCACTCCTCCACCCCTAGCACATCAAAGGCGCATTCCATCTTGGCGAGATACAAGGGATCGCCTGCGCCCACCCTCCTCTTGAATACTAACGTATGCAAGCTGATGGCCCTCTTTTCGTCCCAAAGCCTCGTATTCACAAGCCCCGCAAGTTCGCCCGTTTCGACGACGCCTATCTGTACGTACTCATCCTTTACCCTCTCACGAATCCAACCCAATATCTCCGCGTAAACCCTTGCGGCAACCAAATCGAAAAAGTCGGTGCTTATCCCCAGATCCACCATCTTCTTACAAACCTCCAGCAGTAGTGGTCCCTCCTCTTTCTTTGCCATCCTTATGACCATTTTCCGGCCTTCCCGCAGAGGTACCACCTTAGGTTCATAGGGCCTATCAAGCAGCGGGGATCTGGGTGGTCTTAAAATACCTTCCACATATTTTACCTTAACGGGCAGAATCCCCTCCTTAACTGTTACAGGAACAGGCGGTTCGTACATTTTTCACCCAAAAAAAGTATAACTGAGCACTTAAATATTTTTTGTTTTGATTTCGATAAATTTTCAGTACGTATTTAGCTATCAAAGGTCGATCTCGCAAATATGTGCTCCTTTTTTGCAAAAGGGGTTCAAATCTCGGAGTTTTCCCAACAATTGAGCATTTCGTCAAAAGCCAAAAATTTACCTCTTTTTTGTGTTTGAAGCTCGATTTTTCGGCTTTTGCTAGCAACAGCTAAATACATACCAAACCCCTTAATTAACACTAGAATTTACCCCGCGTTTGGATTGGACTAGTGTGGTGTTGAAAGCTAACCGGGGGTCTTTCTCCCTAACAAATTCAAGCAGGAAATCGGCAACCCCTAGCCTCAAATTAGGTTAAGGGTAAAGCAATAGCTGCCACGCGTACCTTTAAATAAAAGAGAAAATAGAGAAATTACTGCTGGGGTGAAACCTGAGAGAGTGAGAGAGAAAAACTTAAGGAGTTGCTCATTCAAATATAATGTGG
>DAOUSU010000059.1 GCA_030627035.1 Hadesarchaea archaeon | reverse complement strand
GGTTCGCTGCGGCTTGGTTATCGAGGGGGTGGGCTTGACCGCTATCCGAGCGACTATCGGCATCCCCGTACTTATGCCGCCGAGAATGCCTCCAGCGTTGTTTGTAGAACTCACGACTTTGCCCCCCTTCAGCTTAAGTGGGTCGTTCATCTCCGAGCCGAGCATGCGCGCAGCCTTAAATCCAGCGCCGATTTCAACGCCCTTGACCGATCCCATCGACATCAGGGCGTGAGCGATCTCCGCGTCGAGCTTGTCGAACACCGGATCTCCCAACCCGGGGGGGACATTTAGCGCCAGAACTTCAACCACCCCGCCGGTGCTGTCCCCTTTCGCGTTAGCTTGCAGCACTGCTCGTTTCATTTGCTCCGCCGCCTTTGGGTCGGCGCATCGCATGGGATTCCGCTCGACGTTCTTGTGGATTTCCTCGGGTTTCACCTCCCGCCCGACTGCTACGCCAGCGGCCTCGATGGTGTGGCCAAGGAGCTCAACCCCATGAGCTGCGAGCAACTTCTTCGCTATAGCCCCAGCTGCAACTCGCCCAACGGTTTCCCGCGCCGAGGCTCGCCCTCCTCCGCGGTAGTCGATGTGGCCAAACTTGAGCCAGTAAGTGAGATCGGCGTGGCCGGGCCTAGGCCTAGTTTTGATGGCTTCGTATGGTCTCGAGTCTACATCGATGTTTCGAACGAGCATGGAAATCGGCGTGCCGAGTGTCTTGCCATGGAAAACCCCCGAGAGGATCTCGACTCGGTCACGTTCTCTGCGCGGCGTTGCAAGGATTGATTGGCCCGGGCGGCGTCGGTCGAGCTCGCGCTGCACATCAACCTCATTCAGCGGCATGCCGGCGGGAACGCCATCAATGACCACACCTACAGCGATATTATGAGATTCGCCAAATGTTGTCACGCGAAAAATCTTCCCGAAGGTATTTCCACCCATTACTATCTCACTATCCTGCATTTACACAAGGTCTTAGAGGAACCACCCATTCACCGATGTTTTGATTAAATATGAATACCTTTGTATCGCTTTTGAGACTTTTGGCTCCAAAGAGCAAATCGTTGAAATTCATATTTGCAACATCAGCGAGCTTTCGAAGTTTTACAAGCGAAATTCTACACTTTCTATTCAGCCAATCATATAGCATGGGCTCCTCTAGTTTATGAAGAACCATGTTTAGACTTTTGCTATTTGTGTTGGTGATAAGGTTTCTCCTGAGCCCCGCCAGCGCGTTCTCGTCCAAACCGAGAAAGGTCTTTGAAGGATTCAATTTTCTCCAAACTTTGAGGAGCTGGTCACCATCAATGGTGCGGATTATGTTCGCATTTTTCAAGATTTTTAGATACGTGTAAATCCAATCTTTACTAATTCCGACTTGGAGATGGGCAGAAAGTTCGTTGTACATGGAGTTGATGTCAAACACCTTCAGTTGGCTGGCTAAGCGTAAAATATCCCCTATCGATATCTTGGACCCGTTTTGTATTTTGTACACAGATTCAAGGACCAAGATGGCATCCTCAACGGACTTTACACCAGCAGTGAATCCCTCGACAATGTCGATGATTTTAGACCATTTTTCGGTTCCTTGTTCAAATATCGTGACACATCGCTTAGCGTTAGCGTCGGATAATGTTTGCGTGCGAATCCGGTATCGACCATTCATATTCATTAAGGTCAGCCTAAGACAGAGTTCCTGTAAGACATCAAAGACAGACCTGATGAGATGAGGACTATTCAAATCTATGCCCACTACACCGTTCGACTGAACATATCCGTCAAATGTCATAACTTCTGTTACAAATGCTTGTCGGAACTCTAGCGGCGCCTGCCTAATCAAATGCGGTTCCTCAACAATATCTGATTTCTCACCGTAGGGGAACCCCAACAGCTGATGCAGGTAACGCACGATAATTTTGTTGTAGAACGTGATTCGGTAATGATTTTTGGTTTTTCTAGGCTTGAGTTTTACATTTACGTTGAAGCATCCTTTAATCCACCTCGTGTACGCGAGAAGGGCATTTTTATCGGAGTCATCTAAGGTTATTTGAAGATACCTTTTGCTGATAGACCCATCCGCCGCATGTGCTCCAGCTATTTTACACAAATCGATTGTCAGATGTTTAACCGCAGGCATAGGCCGCGAGATCGCACTACCACGTACAAGTTCAAAGGAGTCCTGTAACTCTCGTTTTATAGAGGCCTTCTCGCTGTTGGATTTTTTGCACACCTTGCCCCAAATGTCCAAAATTGATATGATTATGGGAAGCGCTACCCATTCCCGCCGATTTTTTTCAATACCTCTAATGTGAAAGCATATTGTGTAAGGGCTGCACTTCAATCCCTTTGCTACCATCTTGGATAGGGCCCACCTCGTAACGTTTTTCACTAATATTTCGGCAATTATCAAACGTAGTTTTTGTAAAAGATCGACACCTTTGACTGATATCCACGCCCAACCCGGTCTCTTGAGGTCATCGTCTACATGTAATTTGAATAAATCGAATTCTATCCCACAGATGGCCTCCACCTTCCTCACCAATGATGGCTTTGCAATGGTGTTTAAGCGACTTTGGGGGAGAGGTAGCCGAAAGTAGTAATATTTAAACTATTTAAAGGGTTTCTAAACGCGCACCAATTGCCTATTTGAGCCGATTTTTGGCGCTTTTTGCCTCTTATAAATCAAGGGGCACCGAAAGTACTCCCACCGCTGTTCTCATCACCGCTCTGAAGAGACGAGTTTTTCGCGGCGGTCTTATAATCCACGTGTGTCATGTTTCAGCATTTTTGCTTGTTTATAAACAACCACCCAAAGGCTTGGCGGGACAATGTGCAAATGGAATCGTCGAACCATCTATCCAAAAAATTATATACATGTGATACATATAATACATCGGTGAACATGGGTAAAGAAGTTTTTCTACCTGTGCGGATAGAGCGTGGAATGTTGAGAGAGCTTACCCAACTGGGTGAAAAACACGGTTACAAATCGAGATCCGAACTTGTGAGGGAAGCGATAGAAGATAAAATTGCCCAGCTCAAGGGAGTGGAGATAGTGAAAATCCGAAATATCCCAAAGTCCAAAGCCAAGAAAGAGATTTTGGCATACATCCGGAACAAGGACAGAGTGTATGCTTCCGACATCGCGTTTGACCTCAGGCTGGATTTAGGACTCGTGTTCGAAATCGTCGACGAGTTGTTTGGAGAAGAGAAATTGGAGGAGGTTCGTTGACACAATGCATGGAAAGAGGAGATTCGGTCGTTGGCGAGATCCTTGTGGCCGAAGCTCGCGTGGTCTCGAACCCAGTGCTGGTCCATCTAACTGGCAGGCACAGAGGTCAGAGGCTCAGACTCAGGGGGCTCCCGGCGATATGCTGGATAGACAGGCCTTTCAGAGAAAAGCGTTGAAGCTCTATTCGCGTTGGATGATGAAGAACGCCTTCACACACTTTGCTTTCTCAACTCATTAACTCCATCTTCGCCCCGAGCTTTTGCATATCCTCAACGAACCTTGGGTAAGACACTGGGATGCTCTCCGCCCCGTCCACGATGGTTTCCCCACGCGCGACCAATCCAGCAACCGCAAGGGCCATGGCCATTCGATGATCCCCGTAGGAACTCAGCCTCGTCCCCCTGAGCTGCTTAACCCCCCGAATTCGGAGTTCGTCCGGGCCCTCTTCAACCCTCGCCCCGAGCTTGTTCAGCTCAACCCGCAACGCGCGCAGGCGGTCGGTCTCCTTGTAGCGCAGGTGGGGGATGTTCGTGATGGTCGTTCGACCGCTGGCGAGCGACCCAAGCACCGCGAGCACTGGGACTAAATCGGGGTTGTCGCCACAGTCAACGTCGATGCCCGAGAGCTCCTCCGCTCCCGAGACCTCGACCACCTTGCCCTTCACCTTCACGTCAGCACCAAACTCCCGAAGCAGGTCGACGATCAGCTTATCGCCCTGAGCGCTTCGCACGTCGAGGTTGCTCACCCGAACGGTCCCGCCCGCCAACGCCCCAGCGGCGAGCACGAATGCGGAGGAGGAAAAATCCCCGGGGATCTCGAAATCCCTGGCCCTAAAAACTTGCCTCCCAGGGATTTTGTATTCCATGAGGTCCGAACTGCGCCTGATCCTCGCTCCGGCCGCATCGAGGAGTTCGAGGGTTATTTCAACGTAGGGCTTCGAGCGCAGCTCCTCGGCCACCGTTAACTCAACTTCCTCGCGCGCATACGGACATGCCAAGAGCAGCGCCGAGATGAACTGCGAGCTTACCGCGCCCGTGATCTCCACCTCCCCTCCCTCAAGCCCACCGCCGACGATCACCGGGGGCCTTCCCCGCCGCCCCTCGCAGCGCGCCTTTGCCCCGAGCCTCGCGAGCGCCTCGATGAGAGGGGCCGTTGGGCGAGCGCGAATCGACTCATCACCCGTCAGGCGTACTGGTTTGGGCGAAAGGGCTGCGATCGCGCTCATCAAGCGGATCGTGGTGCCGGAGTTGCGGGCGTCTATCAAGTCCCCACGAGGTTTGAGCTCACCTCCCGTGCCGAGGACCCGCCAGACATCGCCCTCCCGGGTGACCTCCGCACCCAGCGCCTTCACCGCTTCGATCGTCGCCTCGGTGTCAAAGCTCAGCAGAGGGTTGATGATTTTACTTTCACCCCGTGCGAGCAATGCGATCACGAAGGCGCGGTGGGTGTACGACTTCGAGGGGGGCGCCCTGACCTCTCCCGACATCTTTGATCGTTTAACTTTTAACTGTGACATGGAATCTCGCTACACCATCCCCAAAAGCTTTAATAAAGTGTTTGATTTGAATTGTAGTAATGTGGTGAACGGGATGGCAAACCAGATGAGCAGCAGGGGTCGTCTTTTCCGTTAGTGGATCCATCCCTAAATCCCAAATGCCCTTATCCTCACCACACTTTTTAATGGAGCAGGGTGTATCCCCTAACTGGGTGATGCGGGTGTCTGAAACGGGAAAGCGCATAAGGCTCGAGCGGATAATCGACCGCAGGACGCACCGCACAGTGATCGTGCCGATGGACCACGGTTTGACGATGGGCCCGATTCCGGGGCTCGAGGATATGACCTCGATCGTCGACGAAGTTGCGAAAGGCGGTGCAAATGCCATCGTGCTCCACAAGGGAATCGTGCGCGCCGGGCATCGTGGCTACGGCAAGGACATAGGGTTGATCCTGCATCTCTCGGGGAGCACCTCGCTGGGCCCAAATCCAGACAACAAGGTCCAGGTAGCGACCGTCGAGGATGCGATCCGTCTCGGGGCGGACGCGGTCTCGGTGCAAGTTAACATCGGCGCAGCCAATGAGCCCGAGCAACTTCAATCGCTCGGCGAAATCGCTGAAACCTGTGCGGGGTGGGGCCTTCCACTGTTTGCCATGATGTACCCCCGAGGACCGAAGATAAAGAATTCCCTTGATCCGGGAATGGTTGCTCATGCGGCCCGGGTTGGAGCAGAACTCGGTGCCGATATCGTCAAGGTCCCCTACACCGGTGATGTTGATTCCTTCCGCAAGATCGTGCGGGGTT
>DAOUSU010000001.1 GCA_030627035.1 Hadesarchaea archaeon | reverse complement strand
GCTCAGCCTCCCTGAATTTCGCCATGTGATCACCTCCTACTTGCCCCTGCGAAAACCGATGGCAATTTTTCGATCAGGTCCGATGCTGTGAACTCGTAACCCATTCCTTTAAAACACAGGTCGCCAGCACGTCCGCATGCCCAAGCTCCAGCGACCGCCGCACGGAATGGCCCAACCCCCTGCGCGAGGAGAGCACCAACCACGCCAGCAAGCACATCCCCAGTGCCCCCAACGGTCATGCCGGGGTTGCCTGTATGATTGACTTTAGTCTGCCCTTCGGGGCCAGCTATCACGTCGACCCAAGCCTTGAGCAGAACCACGCACCCGAGTTCCCTAGCGGCCGCCTCAACTTGCTTGATCCTTCCCTCCAGCTGGGGGGGCAAGTCCGCGCCCGTCAGGAGTTCAAACTCCCGCGCGTGGGGAGTCAGTACCCAGGGCATCCCTCGGGGAAGGTCCCTCTCAGATGCAAGCGCCTTCAGCCCATCAGCGTCGAATACGGCTGGCAAGTTCGGATAATTTTCCTTGAGCGCCCGCGCGAGCTCGATAACCGCATCGTGTGTCTTCGCGAGCGTTCCCAAACCGGAACCCACCACAAGCGCCGTAGAGAGTCTGAGTTCATCCTGCAGGCAGGGGAGGACCGCGGGCTCTAGGTCGCGGCATGAGAGCTTGATGGTGATGAGGTCGGGGGAAAAAGTGTTGATAGTCCAAGCGGCCTTTTCTGGTGCCGCAACTATCGCTAGGTCGACGCCCGAGCGCAGCGCGGCTAAGCCCGCCAGCGCCGGTGCCCCAACGTAGCGCGACCCGCCTCCAATGATAAGCAACCTTCCGTGCTCACCCTTGTGGGACTCGGGTCTCCGTTTGGGAAGCACGGCCGACAAATCTCGCTTGCTTGCGTGCATTTTTGATTCTATCGTGATCTCGCCTCTGAAGGAAAGCTCCCTCCCAAATATAAAAGCTAGGCGGTGCCAGTCCGCAATTATTTAAGATATACCATTTGAGTAAAGCTGTGAGGTGATCCCCTGCCCAAACCTGCATGGACAAAAGGCGGCCCCCAGATAGTAAAACCGCTCCCAGGCCCACTGGCTCGGAGGTTCGTGGAGCGCGATAAACGAGTTATGTCCCCCTCATACACCCGAACCGAGCCCATAGTCGCACGAGAGGGTTGGGGCTGTTACGTGCACGACATCGATGGCAACGTTTTTCTGGACCTCTCCTCGGGCATGTTCGTCCTCAACTACGGTTACTCTCACCCAAAGCTCATCCGGGCCGTTACGCAGCAAGCAACGAAGCTCACCCACTTCGCTGGCACCGACTTTTATTACGAGTCGCAGGTCGAGCTAGCCGAAAGGTTAGTCGAGCTCACCCCCGGCAACTTCGCCAAACGCGTTTACTTTGGAAATAGCGGGGCTGAAGCGGTTGAAGCGGCATTCAAGTGCGCCCGCTGGCACACCCGCCGCCCACGCATGATCGCGTACACCGGTGCATTCCATGGCCGGACCTTTGGAGCCATGAGTTTGTCCTCGGTCAACATCGTGCATCATCGATATTTTGCCCCCCTCGTGCCCGGAGTTACCTTCATGCCTTATCCGTACTGTTACCGGTGCCCATTCAAACAAAGCTACCCCGGATGTGATTTCGCATGCATTGACTTCATCCGCGAGTCGCTGGTAAAAGTGGTCCCACCAGAAGAAGTTGCGGCGGTCATCGCCGAGCCGATTCAGGGAAGCTCGGGTTACATCATTCCCCCGCCTGAGTACTACCCGATGCTGAAGGAGTTATGCGAGGAGCACGACTGGCTCTTCATCGCGGACGAGATCCAAACCGGCTTGGGGCGAACGGGCAAGATGTTCGCGATGGAACATTGGGGGGTAGTTCCGGACATAGTTTGCGTGGCGAAGGCGCTCGCGGGAGGGATGGCTCCGATAGGTGCGACGATCGCCCGGGCGGAGGTCATGGACTGGGAACCGGGGGCGCATGCCTCGACCTTCGGGGGCAACCTAATAGCGTGTGCGGCCGCCTTAGCTGGCCTTGATATCTTGAAAAAGCAAAAGCTCGTCAAAAGGGCTGCGAAACTCGGCGCACTGGCGCTGAAACGATTGCGGGAGATGGGTGAGAGGTCCAACCTAGTCGGTGAAGTCAGGGGGAAGGGGCTCCTGCTTGCGGTGGAGATGGTAAAAGACAAGCGAACGAAGGAGCGTGCGATCAAGGAGCGAAACGCGGTCGTGAAGGCAGCTCTGGATCACGGGCTCATCGTCTTCCGAGGTGGGCGCTCGGTTATCCGCATAGCCCCTCCCCTGATAATAAGCAGGGGCGAACTCGAACTTGGCCTGGACATCCTTGATGATGCCCTTCGCGAGGTCGGGCGAAAATGCTGATGCTGAAACCTCACTTCAAGGTCAACGCGCGAGGGCATTTGGTGATCGGTGGCTGCGATGCGGTCGAGCTTGCCGAACGATTCGGAACGCCCCTGTATGTTGTCGATGAGCAGCGCGTGCGCGAGAACTACCGCCGTTTTCACCGCGCGTTCGTCGAGCGATGGCCAAGCGTGCTCGTGTGCTACGCCCTCAAGGCGAACTCCAACCTAGCCGTCTGCAAGGTCCTCCAAAGCGAAGGGGCCGGGGCCGAAGTCAGCTCGGGCAACGAGCTTCAGAACGCCCTTAAAGTAGGCATCCAAGGGGAGCGGATGGTCTTCAACGGCAATTATAAGACAATCCCCGAACTCGAACTTGCCGTAATCAATAACGTTTTGATAAACATCGATAACTTCCAAGAACTTGAAACGGTCGCGCAAGTAGCCCTTCACGTCGGAAAAAAGGCGCGAATCGGATTCAGGGTGAACCCAGATATCAAGACGCCAACGCATCCCTACATAGCCACGGGACTGCGGGAGAGCAAGTTCGGCTTCGATGTCGCGAGCGGTCAGGCGCTTGACGCGTACAAGCGCGCATCACGGATGAAAAACATCGAGGTTGTCGGCATCCAAGCTCACATAGGATCTCAAATCCTCGATGCCGCTCCATTCGAGGAGGAGGCCAAGCGACTCATGGCGTTAGTTGCAGAAATCAAGGATAGGCTCGGCATTTACCTCCAGTTCATCGATCTCGGCGGCGGTTTGGGGACACCGTACACTCCTGAGGAGCGCGAGCTCCCGCCAGAGCAGGTGGCCGAGCGAGTCGTGAAGGTAATCGAAAAATCCGTTGAGGAAAAGGGCCTACCGACGCCAACGTTGATCCTCGAACCCGGGCGTTACATAATTGCGGATGCCAGCGTGCTGCTCGCGAGGGTCGGCCACACGAAACATCGCCCCGGCGTGCCCGATTGGGTAGCCGTCGACGCAGGGATGAACGCTTTGATCAGGCCCGCCCTCTACGGTGCTTACCACCACATCGAGATCGCCAACCGGATAACCGAAGAGAACTCGAAGCTGTTCAACGTTGCCGGACCGCTTTGCGAGTCCGGAGATTTCCTGGGCAAGCGCAGAAAGTTGCCCCCAGTCGAACCGGGTGATTTGGCGGTGATCTTCGATGTCGGTGCCTATGGGCTTGCGATGTCCAGCCAGCACACGGCAAAACCCCGACCGGCGATGGTGCTCGTGAATTCTGGCAAGGCTGAGCTCGTTAGGGGGCGGGAGACCTACGAGGATTTGATTCACCTTGACCGAATCCCGAGTTGGTTGGAATGAAGAGAATCGTCGTGAAATTCGGAGGCGCAACGATAGCCGATGGGGAGAGGGTTAGGTGGGCTGCCCGTTCGGTGGTTAATGAATTCAAGAAGGGCACACGGATCGCGGTCGTGGCGTCCGCCATGGGGAATGCCACCGACGAACTCGTCGAAGTCACAAAGGTCTGCACAAATGGGCAAGTCACCGCAGGCGAGCTGGACGAGATAACGGCGATGGGCGAGCGAGCTGCCGTGCGAGTTTTCGCTGCCGCGCTTCGAAGCCATGGAACGAACGCGCGATACATAGATCCATCATGCGAGGAATGGCCCATCGTAACTGACGACAACTTCGGCAGGGCAAAGGTGGATTTGGCAAAGACCCACCTCAGGGTTCAAAAATATATCTCACCGCTTGTGGACCGAGGGATCATCCCGGTGATATGCGGCTTCCTCGGCAGGGATGCAAAAGGACGAACAACTACAATCGGCAGGGGGGGCAGCGATATAACGGCTTTCGTCATCGCCTCATGCCTTGGAGCTGACGAGGTGATCATCGTCAAGGACGTGGAGGGGGTGATGAGCGCTGACCCAAACATGATCAAGAACCCGCACTTGATCAAGCGGATCGGGGTCGAGGAGATGCGCGATTTAGCAAGCTACGGTGCGCGGATTTTGCATCCGAGTGCCCTCAATTACAAGGGGCCGGGGGTAAACGCAAAGATAATACACTTCCGTCACGGTAATTTATCCACAAAGGGGACCACTATAATTGGGCCCAAAGGTGAGCGAATGGGCGTCAAGACATATGAAAAACCGCTTGCCATGCTGACGATAGTTGGCGAGGAAATGCAGGCCACGCCAGGGATACTCGCAAAGGCATCCCAGCCGCTGAGCGAGGCGAAGGTAAACATATTCGGCGTCTCGGTCGGCCCGAGGTCTTTTTCCCTTTACGTGACGGAGGAGCAATCTCAGCGGGCGCTCGAGCTGCTGCACGGGATCGTAACAAACCATAAATCGATGAAATCCGTGACGAAGAATGGAGATATCGCAATGCTGATCGCCGAGAGCGAGCATTTCATAGAAACGCCCGGGATCGTCGCAAAATTGGCAGGACCGCTGGCCCGCGAGCGGATAAACATCATCGAGGTTTTTTCAAGTAGGGCTTCGATCACCTTCTTTGTCAACTGGGCGGACTCCTCAAGAGCGCTTAGGCTTCTGCGGCAGGCGATGAAGGAGGTTGGAGCATGAAGTTCGAAGGTGCCTTGACCGCAATGGTAACCCCGTTCGACAAATCGGGAGAACTCGACGAGGACGGCCTTCGGGCAAACGTAAATTTTCAGATCGAACGCGGGATTCACGGCCTCGTGCCGGTGGGGACAACCGGCGAGTGCGCGACGCTTTCATACGAGGAGCACAACCGCGTCGTCGAAATCGTGGTCGATGCCACAAATGAGAGGGTACCCGTGTTGGCCGGCACCGGAAGCAACTCGACGCGAGAGGCCACAATGTTGACCCGGCACGCAAAGGAAGTCGGCGCCGATGGGGCGCTGCTGGTGGTGCCCTACTACAACAAGCCGACCCAAGCCGGGCTCTATCAGCACTACAAGCACATTGCCGAGGAGGTCGACCTACCCCAGGTCATCTACAACATCCCCTCACGCACCGGCGTGAACATGCTGCCCGAGACCATGGCAAAGCTGGCCAAGCTGAAGAACATCGTGAGCGTGAAGGAGGCGAGCGGCAAACTCGACCAGGTGGCGCGAATAATTGAGTTGACCAGAGGTGAAAATTTCTCGGTGGTTTCCGGGAACGACTCGGACACGCTCGAGATCATGAAGCTTGGTGGAGTCGGCATCATCTCGGTAGCATCGAACCTCGTGCCCGACAAGGTGGCCAAGATGGTGGATTCCTTCCGGTCGGGTGATGTTAAAACGGCTGAAAAAATCAACGCCGAATTAGCACCACTTTTCAAGGTACTTTTCATCGAGACGAATCCTGGGCCGGTCAAGATGGCCATGAACTGGATGGGGATGGCAGCTGGAGGGCCCAGGCTCCCGTTGGTCGAGCTGGAACCCGAAAATCAAGCGAAGCTGCGCAAAGTATTGGTCGACATGGGATTGGTGAAGTGATTCGTGTCGCCGTCTGTGGTGCCTGCGGGCGGATGGGCGGGCTGATCGTTCGTCAGCTCATGAAACAGAACGACATGAAGTTGGTCGCGGCCACCGATGCCCCCAGTACTCCGAGCGCTGGAAGGGACGCCGGAGAACTCGCTGGCGTGGGCGAGCTTGGTGTGAAAATCGTCGGGGCGGACAAACTGGCTGAGGTGTTGAAAAAATCAAAACCAGATGTCTTGGTGGATTTTACTAGAGCGGATGCCTCGGTTCAGAACGTCAAGACCGCCTCGGAGGCCGGCGTTTCCGTGGTCGTGGGCACCACGGGCTTCACGGCCGAACAAAGAGCTGAGATGGAGGGGGCTATCAAAAGGGGGGACATTCGGGCGATCATCTCACCGAACATGTCGGTCGGCGTGAATGTATTTTTTAATACGGTCAGAGAAACCGCGAGGATGTTGGGGCGCGATTACGTGGTCGAGATCGTGGAGAGACATCACGTGCACAAGCGCGATGCCCCAAGCGGGACCGCGCGGAAGGCGGCGCAGATCATCGCGAAGGAGTTCGGCTGGAGCGAGGACAAGGTCAAGATCAAATCTATACGAGAGGACGAGGTCGTCGGGGAACACACGGTGATATTCTTCACCCCCGAGGAGAGGGTCGAGATCGTCCACCGGGCGCAGAGCCGTGAGACGTTTGCGGCTGGGGCGATGAAAGCGATCCGCTACGTCGTCGAGAAAGGTAAGCCGGGCGTCGTTCAGGATATGCAGGATGTTTTGGGTTTGCGTTCGTAACTAACACGCAACCAGAGGAAAATGCCAGAAAAGGAAGAGGGAAATTTCAATATTGCACTAGTTCGATTCAAACTAATCTGCCCGAGCGAGCTTGCGGGGGAGGAGAGGGAATGAAGGTTGTAGATACCACGAACGGTATGGTGCTGGCGGAGCATGCCGAACTCGCAAATTCGTGGTGGAAGCGGTTCAGGGGCCTGATGTTCCGCAGACACCCGAAGGCGTTGATTTTGAAAGGGAGGCGCCTAGCTGTTCATTCTTGGTTCGTGCGCTGGCCCATCGACCTCCTTTATCTGTTCGAGGGAAGGGCCGTGGCAACGGATCGGTTGAAGCCGTGGAGGTTCTACTCTCCCCAGGTCCCCGTCCAAGTCCTCGTGGAGCTTCCAGCTGGTACGCTCGAGCGCTGCGGTGTGAAGGTGGGTGATAAAATTAAGTTGGAGGAAAAAAGGTGATAATCCAAATTCTGTTGCTTCTCGTTGGGGTTCTAATGATAGCAAGAAAAACCCACCGCTGCTTCGACACCCAGTGCTTCGACTTTGGGTATTGAGAGTAACCGAGCAAGCTTTACTACACTAGTACGATTCAAACTCTCTGGCTATCTCCATCACATCATCAATTTAAAGCACTGCCGCGCCAATCTTCTGCTATAACTTGTCTCACTTCTTTGGGGGGCCTTTTTGCTTATGAAAAGGGCAGGGCAACCCGAGCCGGCAGTACCGGCATTTCTCGGGTTTTGGCGGAGCCGGAAGCGGCCCGACCATGTGCCCGTACTTTCGGCGGGGCAATCAAACACCACTTATCTCCACTGAATTAAAATTTAAAGCCTTACGTGGCCCATCATTAGCAAGGTGGCAGAATGGCAAAAATTCCGGTAGCAGTCTTGGGTGCGACTGGCGAAGTTGGGCAGAAATTCGTGATCAATTTACAGGGGCATCCGTGGTTCGAGCTCACGGCTCTGTATGCATCGGAAAGATCGGCTGGCAAGAAATATGCAGAAGCGCTGGACTACGGGCAGGAAAATTCACGATGGTTTTGTAAGGAAGCGCCCGACGAAAAAATCCTTGACATGACGGTTTTGGATGTCCGCGACGTGCGCCCAGAAGAGAATAACGTGTTCTTCTCGGCTTTGCCATCCGAAACGGCGATGGAGATCGAGGGGAAAATCGCGAAAGAAAGGCCAGTCATCAGCACGGCATCCGCCTACCGGTACTTCGACGACAGCTTCGTGTACCTGCCGAGCGTGAACGAGTCGCACGCGGGCATAATATCAGTCCAGCAAAAAAACAGGGAATGGAGAGGGTTCGTTGTTCCTCAGGCCAACTGCACCACCATCGGACTCGCGATGTCGCTCAAGCCAGTGTACGATGAGTTCGGGCTGGAGCGCGTGACGATGGCCTCGATGCAGGCCGTGTCCGGCTCCGGGTACGGTGCAGTCAAGGAGTGGGCAAAGCAACGAAGGGAGCAGGGGGCTGACCTTCCAGCTGTGCTGGGGGACTTTTCGCAAGGTGT
Source organism: Hadesarchaea archaeon (assembly GCA_030627035.1). Lineage (GTDB taxonomy): Archaea > Hadarchaeota > Hadarchaeia > Hadarchaeales > Hadarchaeaceae > DAOUSU01. Next base: position 33,254 of record DAOUSU010000001.1, on the reverse strand, counting down.
TTTCGAGGGCAACGTTATCCCATACATCCGCGGGGAGGAGGAAAAGGTCAAAAAGGAAACTGTGAAGCTCCTCGGAGAATTCATCGACGGCAAGATCAAACCTGCCGGGTTTAAGATCGCGTGCAAATGCAACCGCGTTCCCGTTCTCGATGGCCACACGGAGTCGGTTTTCATCGAGACCACAAAGGGGTGCAGCGTCGATGAGCTGAAGGAAGCTTGGAAAAACTACCGGGGCGAGCCGCAAAGGCTGGCGCTGCCATCCGCACCCAAGCAACCGATAATAGTCATGGAAGCCATCGACAGGCCGCAGCCGAGGTTCGACGCAGCAATAGGGGGGGGCATGGTCGCTGTTATCGGTGGGGTGGAAGCGAATGCTTTCGACAATGGATTTCAGTACACCGTGCTCTCGCACAACACCGAGCTTGGCGCGGCGAAGGGTGCGGTGCTGGCCGCCGAGTACCTCTACAAGGTCGGTTTGATCAAATGAAAGACGGGGGCACGGTAACGATGGTGGCCAAAAGCCCAAATTCGCCGTGCTAGCATCGAGCTGCTGAAGGCCGAACGCCGAAAAACGAAAGTAATTTGCATGCCCCGAAAATCAGATCCAAATCAAGCAGGATAGTAGCGGGGCCAGGAAACTCCGGAAAGGTTTTTTGAGCCCCTCCTTTTGAACCTGGGACCTCCGGGTTATGAGCCCGGCGGGCACTCCTGGCTTCGGGATAGCTGGTCTTACCACACTATTTGCCCTACCCCGCTACCGTTATGATTTCTGCTCGGTCAGCTTTAATGGTTTGCGAACGTAGCCCGGAATCGCGCCGCCGGTCGAGTCCCCCGCTAACAGGAAGAAAGCGGTGATAAACAGGTGCAAAAGCGGGAAACTTTTAGGTCCTTCTGAGGTATTAAAAATGATTGCATATGGAGCTGCTGAGGGTAGAAGGCCTAAGCGTCGAGATCGCCGGGAAGCGGGTGCTGGACGGGGTCGACTTGGAAATACCCAAGGGGGAGACCCATGTCCTGTTCGGCCCAAATGGATCCGGAAAGACGACGCTGATTAAATCCATCCTAGGATTTCCGGACTGCCGCATCCTATCTGGCAGGATCTGGTTGAACGGCACGGACATCACCTCCCTGCCAACAAACGAGCGCGTGAAGCTGGGGCTGGGAGTGGCGTTTCAAAATCCACCGCCAATAAGGGGCGTCAAATTGGGCGACGTTCTGCAGCACCTCACCCGCGGAGTCGATGAAATGAAGTTGACCGCAACCGTGAACATCCCTGCGGAATTCTTGGGCAGGGATCTGAATCTGGGATTTTCAGGGGGCGAGCTCAAGCGGTCGGAGGTCCTGCAGGTGCTCGCGCAGAAACCCAATTTCGTGATATTTGACGAACCCGACTCCGGGGTGGACGTCGAGAACTTGGAGGTGATCGGCAAGGCGGTCAGCAAATTCCTCGAGAAGCGGTCGGGCCTCCTGATAACCCACCTCGGTCACATCCTGCGCTATGTGAAGGCGGATAAAGCGCACATGCTGTTTAACGGCCGGATCGTTTGTTCAGAGAAGCCGGGCAAAATTCTCGATCAGATCATGAAAAAGGGTTACAAGTGGTGTGAAAAATGTCCAAAGGTAAAAAAACGGCGGCAGATGCGATAGGGAAGCCAGCGGCATTCGGACCCGACCTAGACATCGGAGTTTTCGAGAGGGAAGCTGCGTCTTGGGCTCCCTGTTCGATCTCTGCCCTGCCCAAGGAGGTCGTCCAGAGGGCACTGAGCGTCGGGATCAATGCCGATGAGAAGGGGAGGGCGGGCACATATTTCCAGATCGATCGCTCCGTGGTGCTTCAGGCGATTCGGGATGGCTTCGCCGGGAAGGCCGAGATATTGACCACGAAGGATGCCCTCGAAAAGTACGACTGGGTCAGGGAGTATTGGTGGAAAATCGTCGATGCCAACACCGACAAATTCACCGCCTTGGCCAAGTTAAAGTGGGACCAGGGCTATTTCATCCGGGTGCTGGAGGGCCAAAAAATCACGGTTCCATTACAAGCATGCCTCTTCATCTCGCAGGATAATTTTAACCAAAACGTTCATAATTTGGTGATAGCCGAGCCTGGTTCAGAGGTTCAGATAATAACCGGCTGCACGGTTCATCCAAACGTTCGAAGCGGGTTACACGTCGGCGTTTCTGAATTCTATGTGAAGAAAAACGCGAAGCTCACCTACACAATGATCCACAACTGGGCCCAAAATTTCAACGTCCGCCCCCGTGCCGCGGCCACCTTGGATGATGGAGCGACATTCGTGAGCAACTACGCGTGCCTGAAGCCGGTGAAAAGCCTCCAGATGTACCCAGTTGCCTACTGTAGGGGAACTAACTCAAGGGTCAGGTTCAACAACATCGTGTACGGGGCTGAGAATTCCCGCTTGGACATCGGCTCGAAGGTTGTACTTCAGGGCAAGGGGAGCCGGGGAGAGGTCATCACGCGGGCGATAGCGTCGGACAACGCCGAGATAAATGCCCGCGGGTTCCTGCTTGGGGAGCACGAGGACAGCCGGGCGCACCTCGAATGCAGGGGGCTTCTGCTCTCCGATAAGGCATCCATCCACTCGATTCCGGAACTGGTGGGGCGGGCGAAAGGAACCGAACTTTCGCATGAGGCCGCCGTTGGTAGGATAGCGGAGGAGCAAATCAGATATCTGATGGCAAGGGGCTTCTCGGCATCCGAAGCGGAATCGCTCATCATCCGCGGGTTCATGGACGTTAGCGTGTTTGGACTTCCGGAGGCTCTAAAAGAGGATATCAAGCGGATGGTCGATGCAACCCTCGTTGGGGTCTTTTAAGGTTTCCCGCGGACAATTTGCCTTGAAACCGAGGTGGGGCAATGATCGTGCTATCGTTTGGGAGCGAGGTATCTGGAGATGACACGGCAATAAAAATTTGTAATTTGTTAAAAGATGATTTCCCGCAGATAAGGTTTGTAACGTGTAGCGATCCTGCAGAAATTCTCAAATACGATGGCGATGTCCTCATCCTCGACGTGGTTAAAGGAATAGATCATACCAGTTTTGTCGATATCGATTCTTTGAAAGAACGAAAAATTTATACCATTCACGATTTTGACCTCACCTTTTTTCTCAAATTAATAAAACAGGAGGGCAAACCGAACGTAACGATATTGGGGATACCATATGAAAAACGTGCAGAAGATACGATTAACGAGGTAAGACGCCTTCTAAACGAATTTTGTCTCAAGAAAATGCGTTGAGCAAGAGATGCACGGATCGTATGCCCTGATCAATTTCTCTAGGTTAAGTACAATCTCATCTTTCGGCAAGTCAAGGAGCTGTGGGACCACCGCTTTTAAATCCTCTTCCATATTTTTCAGGTTTTGAGCGGTCGGTGTTATGATATTTGCATATTCGACCCGCCCGGCATTGTTGATTTTATAGTGATGATAAAGCGTGCCCCTCGGCGCCTCCGTCGCAGCAACACCCTCTCCTGCGCGCACCTTCACCTCGGGTTTTTCGTCCTTAACTCCAACATCCAACAATTTTTCCAGCGTGCAAACTATTTGATCGATGGAATGGACTATCTCCAGAGCTTGGGCTAAATTATTCATGTATGGATTGTAATTCGGGAATCTCACTTCGATCCTGTCCATAGCCTCTTTCGCGCCATCTGATAGATGCTGCTTATTGACGTTGATCCGCGCCAAAGCGCCGACCAGAAAGCTTTCCCCGGTAGATACACTGATCGAATGTTTCGCTGTAGAGTATGGCACCACGAACTCCTTTATATGTTGCTGATATTCTTCCACCGGGAAATACAGCCCCTCTGTTGATGCTATTTGCTCGCCATCGTAAATTGCAAACGTTTTTTCTTTCGCTAATGCAAAGCATTCAACCTTTCTTTCAAATTCTGGCACCTTCAAGGATGCAAATAGATCCAAAGTTTTAATCGCATCGGTTTTCGCATCCTTCATTCGACGCAGCAAGTGCTCTAGCTGATGTTTGGTTGGCAACGATGTGAATCCGCCGATCACCGGAGTGGCTTGGCGCATGGGGCTACCCGCTATTAGCTCTGAGGCGTCGTTTGCCAGTTTTTTCATACGCAGTGCTCGTTTTACCACCTCGGGATGTTCTCCGATCATCGCCAGCGTGCTTTCATATCCAAGATAGTCCGACAGTGCCAGAAAGTAGAGATGCAATACGTGGCTCTGAACGAGTCCCGCCAAGTCAAGCAATTTTCTCAGCTCAATCGTCTGTTCAGAAGGCGTCACGCCCAGCGCTTTCTCCACCGCCTTGACCGCCGTCAAATGGTGGGCAATGACGCATATCCCGCATATCCTCGATGAAATTTCCGGGACCTCATCGTACCCCCTTCCCTTTAGGAGCGGTTCAAAAAATCTTGACCCCTCAAATATGTTCAAGCGCAAATCCTTGACTTTTCTGTTTTTGATGTCGATGACGAGACTGCCGTGCCCTTCCACCTTCGTCAGGTGGTCTATCTTAATAACGTTCGTAGATAATCCTCCTAAATGGTTCGATAACCCCCGCGTATTTCATGAATTTTCGTGGTATCTCTTCCTTCGGGATGCCGTGGTCCTCAAGTATCTTCAGAAAGGCGTCGATCGTCTCAACTTTCGCGTCCTCTGAGGGGCCCCTGCATCCCTGGCAAGGATACCCGTGGCGCGGGCATAAAGCGCTACAACCCCCCATAACAACTGGTCCCATGCAGAACTTTTTTTTCTCGAGCAGGCATCCTCTTTCATTTAGCTTGCATTCGGCGCACACGTTGTGATAAATTTTCGGCGGTTTTTTGTCCATTACCACTCTTTTAAGCGCGTCCAAAAATCCCTCCTTGTCGAATGGGCATCCAGGAACGCAGAAGTCCACCTTCACATGATTACTTATCGGGGACGCTTCGATCGACTTGTAAAGAAGCTTGGTGCCCCCATATACTTCTTCTTCAATTTTTTCTTGCGAGTAGAAGTTTTTCATTGCGTTTACACCACCAAAACATGCGCACGTGCCAAGCGCAACGAGCGTTTTCGTTTTTTCCCTCATTTTCTTAATTTCATCGATTTGTTCCGGCGTTGAAGTGCATCCCTCGATTAAAGTTAAATCGAAGGGCCCATCGGAGTTCTTTCCCTTTGCCAGTGGGAAGTAGGTGATATCCAACACGTCCAATATCTCAGGCAAAGCCTCTATGTTCAAAAACTGGACTTGACACCCGCTGCAAGCGGTTAATCCAATGATGGCGGTCTTGATTTTCATTTTTTTCACCTAAAATGGCAATTCCAAAAATTTCCCAGTTTCCTTACATGTGAATACTGGGCCGTCCTTGCACACATACTTCGCCCCGATACTGCAGTGCCCGCACATCCCCATTCCGCATTTCATCATCCGCTCCAAGGAGACTATCAATTGATCCTTCTGGAAACCCATTTTCAATAATTCCGCCACAGCAAACTTGATCATGACCGTTGGACCGCAGATCACCGCAAATGTGTTCTCCGGCGTTATCTCAGTTTCCTTGGATAGGGTTGTTACCACTCCAACATGTCCCCTCCATTTTTCGTTCGCCTTGTCGACGGTTAAAAATACGTCAAGCCCCTGCCCAATTTTTCCCTCCGGCATGACCTCATTTTTGAAAACTATGTCATCAGGCGCTCTAGCACCGTATAGAAGCTTCAAACTGCCGAAGTCCTCTCGATTTGCCAAGGTATAGTAGATCAGTGATCTTAACGGCGCGGAACCTATGCCGCCGGCCACGAACAAAATATTATTTCCCTTAAGCTTATCTACCGGAAATCCATTTCCAAATGGACCGCGCGCTCCGATAATTGAACCGCGATCTAGCCTGTGCAACGCATTTGTCGCGTCCCCCATCCGTTTAATGCTTGTTTCAAAGAAATCCTTACGAGGTATTGGCGAAGAACTGATGCTGGTTGGGAATTCCCCGTAGCCAAAAACGGTCAGCTCGATAAACTGACCTGGAAGATAATCGAGACTTTTCTTGTCTCTAAACGAGATTTTGAATGTCTTGACATCCGAAGTTTCGTCTTTTATCTCTTTTATAACCGCCAGCTCTGGAATGTACGGATTTTCCATCTTATCCCTTCTGCACTTTTTCTATAATCTCCCGAATGTCAATTCTGGCGGGACAAAATTCGGTGCACCTTCCGCATCCGACACAGGAGTAAACACCATGCCTCTCCATCGAATAGCATAGCTTGTCGTAAATCCTGAGCTTTACCCTCGAAGTTCTTTGCCCTCTGAAGTTAAGTCCACCCGCAATCAGGGCGAAATTCTTAAAGTGGCAGGCATCCCAAGCCTTTACCCTTCTCCCTTCAGTCCCAGTTAAGTTTGTCTCGTCCTCTATGGTAAAGCAATGACATGTTGGACAAACGAAATTGCAGGCCCCGCACAACACACATTTTTCAGCATAGGGGCCCCAAAGCTCATCATTGAACCTCTCCCTCAATTTTTTGTCTATCCCTTCGGACTTGAATCTGCTGCACAATTTGTTCTCGAGTTCTCCGACCTTTGCATCCCTTTTCCTTTTATCCTCGTCGGTAGCATTTTTGAATAACTCCCATTCGAGAATTTCTTGCCCAACCTCGCTCCCTGGTTGGAAATAATACCTATCGCCTATATCCACCATCAAAAGATCGTACCCCTCTTCTATCGTTGGTCCTGTATTCATCACATCACAAAAACAGTGCTCCGTTGGTTCTTTACAAATAAGACAAATCATCACGGTGTTCTGCCTTTGGTACAAATAGTATGGGTCCTTAAAATCACCGCCAAACTCCTTATCGAGAATAAATAGCCCCATCACATCGCACGGATGAATTCCAATGAGAAGGTGTTTTTTAGTCCACTTCTTCATTAAATCCTTAAGGGCCACCTCTCCGTTTTTCTTCTCGTACGAATACAGCGGTTCCCTTTGAGGAAAAAACAATTTTTTGGGCGGCAGTATGGTGGTTGGGTAGTCCAGCCGGATTTCATCGCCATGGATATAATCAAAAATGAACACGTCCTCTTTCTTCTTTGGGCCCACCACCTCGTATTTTTCTCTTAAATGCTCTATGAGCCTCGCTAAATTTTTCTTTTCCAGTATTTTGTCTTTCACGTTTATCTTTTATACTTACATAAATCATTTAAAAAGGATTGCTACAACATCCCACAAGTTAATTATCGTTGCCGTCAGATTAAGATAAGGCGATGGAAGTGTCCGAGGTTTTATTTTTCAACTATCGGAGGGGCGCAAAGACCGTTTATGAAGGCATCGATGCCCTCCTCCAAAAACTGCCACTGAGCGAAGTGGTGAACAAAGGCGACTTGGTGGCCATCAAAGCGCATATGGGCGAGCTCGGAAACGTGACCCACGTCAGGCCGGGAATCGTGAGGGAAGTCGTAGGGGCAGTAAAGACGGCGGGTGGGCGGCCCTTCGTGACCGACACGACCACCCTCTACCCTGAAGCGAGGTGGACCGCTATGGAGTACCTTCAAACGGCGGCGGCGAACGGCTTTACGGGCGAATCGATGGGTGCACCGATAATTATTGCGGATGGTCTACTCGGGTATGATGGCACCCAAAGATCCGTGAGTAAGAGGGTAGATGGTTGTGATTTAAACGAGGTTGAGGTCGCCCAAGCTATAGTTGAGTCGGATGCGATGGTGGCGGTATCCCATGCGAAGGGGCACGATCTCACGGGCTTCGGAGGCGCGATCAAAAACCTCGGGATGGGATGCCTCACCAAACGCGGAAAGGCGACCATACACGGGGTCAGCGTGGGGGAAATCGATCTTGGGAAATGTACGGGGTGCGGCAAATGCGTGGAAAGCTGCGTTTATGGGGCGATGAGGCTCGAGGAGGGCAAGGCGTGCAGGGATGTGGAGAAATGCGTGGGCTGCAACTGGTGCCTTTTCGCCTGCCCGAACGAGGCCATAAAACTTCCAGATGGCGCGAAGGAGCGCTTTCAACTCTACCTCGCCCACGGAGCGATGACGGTTTTGGAAAAATTTGGCGGCAGGGTTTGCTTTATCAATGTCGTTCAGGATGTAACCCCTCTTTGTGACTGCGCCACGCACGCCGGCAACCCCGTGGTGGCTGATGTCGGCATTCTCGCCTCCTTGGACCCGGTCGCGATCGATAAGGCGTCGCTTGACCTCATCGACCGCGCCGAATTGGTTCCCGGCGTACTGGCCGAGGAGGGTCCGGACAGGCTTGGCAGGATCAACCGCGTAGACAGCACGATTCAGATGTGCGCAGCGGAAAAGCTAGGAGTAGGCAAACTCAAATATCAAATAATCGAAATTTGAGGATGGGGGGGAGAACATGCGAAATGAAATCACAAAAGATACAACTTTGGCTGAGGTCTTAAAACATCCCGAAGCAATGAATGCACTTGCACGACACAACTTGCCTTGTTTGCATTGCCCGATGGCCGCTTATGAAATGAGTACGCTAAAAGTTGGGGAAGTTGCCAAAATGTACGGTATCGACATCGAGAGCTTGCTCAAGGACTTGAACAAAGGCGTGAAAAAATAGTATAAATATGCGGTTAATAATGTGGTTTGATGTCAATCACCGTAAGGTTCTTTGCTAACTTCCGCGAGGCAACGGGAGTAAAAGAGATCAAGCTCCCGACTGCTAAAAATGTGGGGGTATTGCTCAACGCGCTGGTTGAGAAGTTTGGGTCTAAATTGGCCAAAGAGTTCTACGAGCCCAACACATCGAGATTACGAGATTGGGTGTTTGTGCTGGTGAACGGCCGCAGTATAAAATTGCTCAAGGGGCTTGACACCTCCCTAAGCGATAACGATGTTGTTGCAATATTCCCACCGGTTGGCGGTGGCTAAGCAATCGAAAGCCCTGTGATACTCCTCTCATTCTTCACCGATGAATCGTTCTTCACATTGGGATGAAGCTCCTGTGGATAAAGAGAAGCTAGGATTAAATCCTAAAGGAAAGACAGTTGGAGGAACGGGAAGAGTGAAGTCGTTTTAAAAATGATTTTATGCCTTTGGTATGAAGCCGGGGGCCGGATTTGAACCGGCAAAAAGCGGGTCTGCAACCCGCCGCCTTTCCAGGTTGGGCCACCCCGGCACAATCTCCTTTTACCGAAACGCGGATAAAACATCTGTGGTCGACGTGCGCGAAAGAGTCGTGTGCCTAGTATCTGGCGGAATAGATTCTCCGGTCGCATGTGCCCTGATCGCCCGCAAATTCGATGTCCTCCCGCTTCACCTCTGCACCCACCCCCACACCAAGGCAGAAATGCTGACGCTCACGATAGATGCCTTAAAGAAGCTCAAGCCAATCGCGAAGTTCAAAAAGGCTTTCATCTGTCCTTGGACCAAAGTTCTGGACACGATTCTCAGGGAGATCGGGCGCAGAGAGTACACCTGCCTTGTCTGTAGGCGGGGGATGCTCAAGGCCGCCGAACTCGTGTGCGAGCGGGAAGGGGCCACGGGCATCGTAACCGGGGAATCACTCGGACAAAAGGCAACGCAGACCCTGAGCAACCTAGCGGCAACTTCAAGCGGGATAAAATTTCCGATCTTGAGGCCGTTGCTCGGGCTCGACAAGCTGGATATCGAAAAAATGTCAAAGAAGATGGGAATTTGGCAGCAGCGCCATGCGGGCGGGTGTAGCGCGGTACCGCGACATCCGCGGACAAGAGCCGACGCTAGCCTTGTCGACGAGTTATCGAAACGGCTGCACCTTGACGGGATTATTCAAGAAAACCTCGATCGGGCGATAGAGGTTCATACTTTTGAAGAGGATTACCAAGACTTCCTAGCAAAGTATAAAAACTTGAGGTGATGATCATATGCGAATTTTTTTCAGCGCAATCTCGGCTGCTCTTTTACCCGAGAAAAGCATGCCCCCAAAAATGGGGCCCATGCGCGGCAAGCCGAACACCGCGTTTACTGCCATGCCCGTCACGATCAATCCAGGATAAATTTCTCGCGTGTTGCGCACGATCTCCCTTTCTCCTACCTCGGCCCACATCGGTTTCTCGCCAACCACGCCACCCGTGCTCGTCGGAAACTTTGCCCCCGGTATTTTCCTTTGTACGATCCGCGCGATAGATGCTTCATGTCCCGTGGCATCTATAACCACTTTTGCCCGAACCCCAACTGGATCGACATGCAGCTTGGCCAACTCGACGGCGGCCCAATTGATAACGACCCCAGATACACGGTCCCCCTCGCGGATTAAAACATCCTCAACGTTGAATCCAACCACGATGCTGGCGCCGGCATCGATAGCGCTCGCGGTACACTTCGACACAGCTTCGACCGAATCGACCGTGTAATAGCCACCGTTCGTGGACTTCAGTTCGATGCCGATCTCCTCAAAGATGCCCTTAGCCGATTCTTGCACCACTACGCGTGGAAAGAGGATCCCACCACCCCATAGACCTCCCCCTACGTGAAGATTTCGCTCAAACACTGCGACTTTAACGTTAGCTTTGGCTAGATAACGGGCTGCGGTTAAGCCAGATGGGCCAGCGCCGACAACGGCCACATCAAGCTCGGTCAGGTCTAAGAGATCCTGTGAAAAACGTTTGATGATTGAGGTCGTGACCTTCGTATCTTTGAGCTTCAACTTCTCACCTTCTTTGATAATTATGCCCGAACTTTTAAACTAAACGGTCCCCTCCTCCCTCGCGATATCCACGTCGATCAAGCATGGCTGATGCATAACCTGTCTTCTTTACTGCAGCAATGATTTTGCCCTCAAGCTCTTTCGCCCTTGCCAACTCGCTCCTATCGATCTCCACCACTCCCAAGCCGTTATGATCGCGCACCCGCACGACGCGAAAACCGATGGAGCGGACGGAGCTTTCGGCCCTCGCCACCCGCTCGAGCTTCTCCAGGGTGATTGTTTGCCCGAAGGGTATCCGGGTGGCCAAGCAGGGCGATGCAGGCTTATCGGCATTTGGAAGGCGATAATTAGCAGCCAGCCTCCGAACCTCTTCCTTTGCAAGACCTGCCTCCGCAAGCGGGCTCGCCACTTCAAATTCCTTGAGCGCGCGGAGCCCCGGTCTAAAGGCAGATATGTCGTCAAAATTTGTTCCATCCAAAATTTTCTTAAACCCAAGTTTTTTTCGGATCCCGTCCAGTTTTTGGAATAACTCCCTTTTGCAATAATAGCATCGGTCGGGCGGATTAGATATGAAATTTGGATCCTCAAGTTCATTCGTCGTTAGTGTCAGATGCGTGATACCTATTTTTTTCGCGACCTCTTTTGTTACCTCCAATTCATCCGGCGGATAGGTTGGGGACACGGCGGTCACCGCAACGGCTCTCTCGCCCACGAGCTCATGCGCCACCGCACAGACGAGGGAAGAATCGGCGCCGCCGGAAAAAGCTATGACCGCGCTCTCGCAACTTTGGATAATCGATTTGAGGTGCTTGAGTTTTTCCTCGAGCGACATGGCTATGTCATCCTTAGGTTAGATGGTGGGCCCGCGGGGATTCGAACCCCGGACCTGTACCGGCATTTCACTCCCGGTGGCTGCCCAGCAGTTATCAGCCGAGCGCTCTAACCAAGCTAAGCTACGGGCCCTAAAGCAATTCTTCCCCACAGATGTTTTTTAAGTTTTCTAACCAGCATCGAAAACCTATAGCTACCGCTAACCAAACAAGAGCAGCCCCTAAAATCTACCCAGCTAATAGCGTGGTGGGCCTCTTCTCTCTGCTCGGTGCTTCTGGAAGCACTCCCTGCAATAAACAGGTCTGCCTTCGGTCGGCTTGAAGGGAACCTCGCACTCCTTGCCACAGTCGGAGCATGTCGCCTTAAACATCTGGCGAGGGCCAAAGTCCCTTCTGCCACCAAACTTTCCGCCGTATGCCATTTTCCTAACACTCCTTTTTTTTCGAACACAACTCAAGAAACAGCCCAGCTGTTTCCGCACGCTTTTCCTGAGAAAAGCCCGTCGTGTTCCTAGTTCAATAAGCGAGATGGCTTAAATAATATGGGGGTGTGGCAGTATCTTGAGATGAGAAGCGAGCGCGGGTACTCACGAATAGGGGAAAACACGCCCAAAATACTCTCCAGAAAAGAATGGACGATTAGCCATGGGTTCATCTTCTTTGGGTTAATTTGTTTGAGCATCGCTATCTGGCTCTCCTACCTTCAACCAACATCAAACTTGCTTATTTTTGGTCTTTGGTTTTTATTTGGAGGAATTTGTTATGCGGTGCCCTATCTCACTATGGGGTCGAAAAGACTAGGTAAAATCATTGATGCTTGAGAGGTATTGAGTTGACAGACAACCCGTGCCCAAGCTGAGAAATTAAAATATGCGTTTGGCTTTTCTCGCGCTGAAGCTCAAATTGTTCAAGCGGGAAGAGTAATTAAACCAAATACAAAGTTGATATTGGGGGCCGGTGGCGAAGTGGTATCGCGCTCGCTTCGCAAGCGAGAGGTCGCGGGTTCGAATCCCGCCCGGTCCACCACAAAAAAGGAGGTTGGAAATGCAAGCGATCGTGTACATCCGGACCGACCCGGGCAAGGCGCTGGATCTCTTGGAATCGGTGAAAAAAATGGAAGGCACCAAATTTGCCGCTGCGACGACTGGAAGATTTGACATCGTCGCGCGCGTTGAGGCCGCCGACCTGAAGGCGATCGGCGAGACCATCGTGAGCAAGATCCAACGCATCCCTGGGGTCAGGTATACGGAAACCTCGATGATTGTGGCCTGAGCAAAGCGAACTTTATAAAGCGCGGAGGTTAAGGCTCAGGGGGGCTGGCTTGGAGGTCGTGCATAAGATCGGCCTGCCAATTAGCGCAAATATTTACAGTGTTAACCACCCCGAGCTACCGAAAAACACGCACATCATCTGCATGCTCCCGTCCCAAAAGATCATTTATAACCCGGTGATCTGCGGCAAGGAGCTTCGAAAGCTCTCGCTCGAGTGCAGCAAGCTATTCCTCCGAACGACTTGGGGAATGATGCCCTCGCTGCGAAAGCTGAGCATGCGGGAGTTAAGCGAAATCGTCGTGCTGCGCGGGAGCTTGGGGTATCAGTTCGACGTGGCGTTCGAGCAACTCTTCAAACGCCACCTGCCGCGGTGCTTCGTCGGCGCAAGGCGCTTTCGGATCTCAGGCGGGGAATTCGGCGCCAATATATTTTACACAAATTTCGACGCTTTACCCGACGACGGCGTTATCTTTACGGGCGACACGATCGCCACGGGAGTATCGCTTAGTCATACGCTTGATGTGGTGCGAAGCGAGCTCCGAAGGAGGGATTACAATGTGCGAAAATTGTTCGTGTTCAGCATAGCGGGCTCGTTCAAGGGGTGCACGCGCCTGCTCGAGTGGGAGGACCGCTTTCGCGAGTGGTGGCCGAATTTCCGGATTTACCTCTTCGCCTCGGAAGCTCTTTTCGGGCTGGCCGACAACGGCACCGACCTACTTTTCAGGCGGGAGGGCGAGGCGATCTTGCCGGACGAAACGAAGGCGCGAGTGAACAAGTTCTATGGCGATTATGAAACAGGATTTCTGCCCGGCAACATCTGCGCGATCTTCGACTGGGGCGATCGGAATTTCAAGCCAGAACGCCACCTCGGAGACGTGTTGAAGTTCACCAAAGAGTCCGCACGGGTCGCAAAGGACAAAAAAGCGAAAGACGTTCTAAAACGCATTGCGCTCGAGGCGAGGCCTGAGCTCAAGAAGATCGGCCAGCGCCTGCCGAATCCCGTATAATTGGGATGAACACGGACTCCAAGTTTTAGATGAATTTATGTTTTCTGCCGTAATAGTACAAAATTGGCGATTGCACGGTTGAGCTCATATTCCTAGGCTGCGGCGGTGGGAGGTATCAGACCATCGACCAGCACTTCAAGACCGGCGGATTTCGCCTGCATGCCCAAGCGAGGATACACGTCGACCCGGGCCCAGGGGCACTTCTGCTCACCCACCAACATGAGCTTGATCCCCTTGACCTAGATTGCGTCGTGGCCACGCATGCCCACCCAGACCATTATACTGATGCAGAGGTATTGATCGAGGCCATGACCCAGCACATGACCCGCAAGCGCGGCGTGCTGATAGGGAGCGAAAGCGTGCTCCGCGGGGCTGGAAAATTCGGTCCCGCCATCTCGCGCTATCATCAAAGCAAGCCCGCAAAGGTCGTGTGTCTGAGGGCTGGAGGAAGCTATGAGCTGGGTGAGATCAAGCTCGAGGCCACGCCGACACAGCATAGCGACCCCGCTACGTTTGGGCTGAAGTTTCGCACCGGCGAGGGCTTAATCGGCTACACGTGCGACACTCAATATTTCGATGGGCTTGCAAAAAGCTTTGAAGGCAGCCGGGTACTCATAGCGAACATCACGAGGCCACTCAACATGAGGATAAAATGGCATCTTTGTTCGGATGACCTCATCGCGCTTTTGAAGCGGGTCAAACCGGAGCTCGCGATAATGCTGCACATGGGCATGCTCTTCCTCAGGCACAAGCCGGGGGAGGAAGCCGCGCGAATCAAGGCCGAAACCGGCGTTGAAACGGTACCCGGCTACGCTGGCCTGCGCATCGACATCGACAAGAAAATTGAGGTAAAGCGCCCCATCACGCAACCCAGCTTGGGGATGTTCGCGTGACCCCATCTTAAGAGTTGGGATTTATAGAGAAGTTGAAGAGAAAGCTGGGTTTGAGGTAGTTGGTAGTTCAGTAAGATAAGAAAAAGTTTTGGGGAGGAAAGCATGATAACCAACGGAAAGTTCGAGGGATTGATGCACATCTCCGATCCCAAGGCCCTGTTTACGATTGTGGCAACGGACCAACGCGGATCCTTAAAGCGCATGATAAATCCAGAGGATCCGAAAAGCGTGACCCCCGATGACCTAAAGAGGGTAAAGATTTCACTCATAAGAAACTTGGCCGGAAAGAAAAGTGAAGGCAGGGCGAGCGGAATTTTGATCGATCCGGAGTACTCCTACGAAAAGGACTTCATAAAGAAATGCGATATCCGCGCTGATGTCGGGGTCCTGATGAGCGTGGAGGCCACAGGTTACGGCGGCCAGGGGGAGTTCGCGCCGAAAGTTCAGATATTTGGGGGCCTAGACGCCGACGCTGCCGTGCGGAAAATAAAAGAAAGAGGGGCGGCTGCAGCCAAGATGCTTGTTTATCATCGCATGGACAGCCCGACCCGCGGGTATCAGGAATCAGTTGTAAAAGCGGTCGGCAGGGCATGTGTGAAGTACGATATTCCGTTTTTACTTGAGCCGATGTCTCACTCATTAGAGGGCGGGCCCCACAAGAAGAAGAACCCAAAGGAATTTTCCAAGATCAAACCGGACCTCGTGATAGAGACCGCGAGGGAATTGACCAAGCCGGAGTACTGCGTCGATGTCCTGAAAGCGGAGTTTCCCCTGAACTTAAAGTACGCGGAGGAGCTGGGACAGGACCCAGTCGAGGCGTGCAAAGGGCTGAATGAGGCAAGCCGGGCGCCGTGGGTAGTCCTGAGTGCTGGAGTCGACTACGACGAGTTCAAAATGAACGTCAAGTACGCTGTGGAGAGCGGCGCGTCTGGATTTCTTGGTGGCAGGGCGATTTGGAAGGAATCCGTGGCGAGCGAGGATATAGACGCTTCCCTATCGACCGTGGGGGTCAAAAGGCTAAACGAACTGGCTGAGATCGTCGACAAAAACGCCACCCCTTGGTACAAAAGATATGCGGATTCCTTAAGAAATGTGGAGGTTGTGCGGGGGAAATAGATGAAAGTTGGAATCCTGAGCGGGGGAGGCGACGCCCCGGGGATAAACGCAGTGATCAGAGCGGTGGTACGTAAGGCTATCGATCGTTATGGTTACGAGGTGATCGGCATCAAAGATGGCTGGCGTGGGCTGCTGGAGGGTGAGGTCGTCTCCCTGGATCGGGATGCGGTTTCCGGGATACTCCCACGTGGCGGCTCGATCTTGGGGACCTCAAGGACGAACCCATTTAAGCGCGAGGGGGGGCCCGAGCTGATTTTGGGCAACATCAGAAAGCTCGGCATCGATGCGCTCATAGCGATAGGAGGTGACGACACGCTCGGGGTGGCTCAAAAACTTTATGAGATGGGCCTTCCCTGCGTCGGCGTCCCGAAGACCATCGACAACGACTTGGCGTGCACCGACTACACTTTCGGCTTCAACACGGCGGTATCTATAGCCACCGAGGCTCTGGACAGGGTCCACACGACTGCCGAAGCGCACCACCGCGCGATGATAATCGAGGTGATGGGGCGGCATGCGGGCTGGATCGCCCTAGAGGCCGGACTTGCGGGTGGGGCTGATTGCATCCTAATACCCGAAATAGCGTTCGATATCGAGGAGATCTGCGGATACATCAAAAGACGAAAAATGAGGGGGAAAAATTTCAGCATCGTCGTCGTCGCGGAGGGGGCAAAGCCAAAGGGAGGCGAGGAGGTGGTTTACGGGACGGGAGTCGATGAGTTCGGGCACGTGAGGTTGGGGGGCATTGGCTATTTTCTTGGAAAAGAAATCGAGAGGCGAACGGGTCTCGAAACGAGGGTCGTGGTGCTGGGGCATGTGCAGCGGGGCGGTTCCCCGACCGCATTCGATCGTATTCTCGCCACGAGGCTTGGGATAGCTGCAATCGATCTCGTCAAAGAGGGAAAATTCGGGCGGATGGTTGCGCTTCGAGGAAACGAGATAGTTTCAGTTCTGCTCAAGGAAGCCGTTGGTAAGCCGAAGCTGGTAGACCCCCGACTCTATGAAATGGCAAGCGTGTTCTTCGGGTAACCGCTTCGCTTTAGAGGGGAAAGTTTTTACAAGTGTACGCCTTCAATTATGGAAAGTTGAGGGACATGAAAGCGAACTCAAGGCCCAGCAAGGATGAATACTATTTGGAGATCGCAAAAGCCGTGTGTCTCCGATCCCCATGTTTGAGGAGAAAGTTTGGAGCGATTGTGGTTCGCAACGATGTCGTGGTAAGCTCTGGGTACAACGGGCCGGCCCGGGGGGTAATCAACTGCTTCGAGGTCGGATGTTTGAAGGACGAGCTCAACCTTCCCCATTACTCGGGCTATGATTTCTGTCCGGGGGTTCACGCAGAAGAAAATTGCGTGATCAACGCCGCAAGGCATGGAGCCAGCGTTCTCGGGGGCACCCTCTATCTCTTCGGTCTGAATTACAAAGATGGGTCCCCGACCGAGGCGAAACCTTGTGACCGGTGCAAAAGGGCGTTAATTAACGCTGGGATCAAAGAAGTCGTGCTCAGAAGATCCGACGGGAGCATAGCGCGGATCAACGTTGTGGACTGGGTAAAGGAAGACAGCGAAAAATATGTGAGAAAAATAGAAGAAGCAAAAAAGAAGCAGTAGCTTAGAGGTTTTGTACGACTACCTCCCGGAGCACATCGTTTGGGGCTGAACAGCCGAAGCGCTTTATATCATTCAACTCAGATTTTGATGAGGCTATCAAGAAAAACCAAAGGAGGCGCCAAGTGAAGGTTTCAAAGGATTATGAGCCGCTCAAGGTCGAGCCCAAGTGGCAGAGGCGATGGGAGGAGTTAGGCATCTATCGCTTCGATCGCAGGGACAGGAAGAAACCCACCTATGTGATCGATACCCCTCCCCCATATCCTTCCGGGGAGTTTCACATCGGCACGGCGCTGAACTGGACCTACTTCGATATCGTCGCCCGCTACAAGCGAATGCGCGGCTTCAACGTGTTATTCCCTCAGGGCTGGGATTGTCATGGTCTGCCGACCGAGGTCCAGGTAGAAAAACGCTATGGAATCCGCAAGGGCGACCTCCCGCCGGAAAAATTCCGCGAGCTTTGTGTCAAACTAACCGATGAAAATATCAGACACATGCGCGAGGAGATGACCTCGCTGGGATTTTCCATCGACTGGTCGACCGAGTACCGAACGATGGATCCAAGCTATTTCAAAAAGACGCAACTCTCCTTCGTGCAGCTTTACAAGAAGGGAATGATCTACAGGGGGGAGCATCCCGTCAACTGGTGCCCTCGCTGTGAGACCGCGATAGCCGATGCCGAGGTCGAGTACGAGGAGAGAGAGACAACACTCAATTACATCAAATTCAAAGTGCACGGCGAGAACGATTATTTAACCATCGCGACGACGCGTCCAGAATTTTTGCCAGCGTGCGTGGTCGTGGCAGTTCATCCCGGGGACAAGCGCTACGCGGGTTATGTTGGCAAGAAGGTTGAGGTGCCACCGTTCGGACAAATCGTAGATATCATAGCCGATCACGAGGTCGATCCAGAGTTCGGCACTGGGGTGGTTATGGTCTGCACATATGGTGACAAAACAGATGTGCGATGGGTGAAGCGCTACAAGCTACCAGTCGTGAAGCTCATCGACGAACGGGGAAGAATGATTGATTCCGCTGGCGAGTATGCCAGATTGACACTTGAGGAATGCAAGCAAAGAATCGTTGAGGACCTAAAAAAGGCAAACCTGCTGGCCAATCAGGAAAAGCTCGAGCAAAGCGTGGGTGTGTGCTGGCGATGCAAAACACCGGTGGAAATTCTGACGAAGCCGCAGTGGTTCATGCGCGTGTTGGATCTGAAGGACAAGGTGATCGATGGAGCAAAACGAGTTCGCTGGGTTCCCGAACACATGCGGACCCGCCTCTTGGACTGGGCGGAGTCGATGGACTGGGATTGGGTGATTTCGAGACAGCGGCTCTTCGCTACGCCAATCCCAGCTTGGTACTGCTCCAAATGTAGGAAGCCGGTGGTCGCGGAGGAACACCAGCTACCAGTGAACCCAAATGAGGACAAGCCACCAGTTGAGCGATGCCCAGCGTGCGGCAACACAAATTTTGAGCCGGAGCGAGACGTGCTCGACACATGGATGGACAGCTCGATAACGATCGCCGCCCACGCCGGCTGGCCAGAACTGGACCGCCGCCTGTTCCCCGCCGACCTCCAGCCAAATGGCACGGACATCATCCGGACCTGGGATTATTATTTGCTCGTCCACCACCTTGCCCTGCTCGGCGAGGTGCCCTATCGCACGGTGCTCATCAACGGGATGGTATTCGGCGAGGGTGGGCGAAAGATGTCGAAATCCCTTGGCAACTACGTCGACACGGGTTCCGCCCGGAGGAAATACGGCGCCGACGCGCTCCGCCAATGGGCTGCAATCGGGGCGTCCACCGGCTCAGATATCCCGTTCAGCTGGAAAGATGTCGACTTCGGCTCCCGCTTCATGCGCAAGTTCTGGAACGCCGTGCGCTTTGCTACTCCTAACTTGAACTTCAAAATCTCGAAGCTCAAGGTAAGCAAATTGAAATTTAGGCCCTCCGATAGGTGGATCCTTAGCCGTCTGAACCGCCTCGTCAAACAGGTCACCGATTGGCTCGAGGACTTCCAGTTCAACCGCGCGCTGAGCGCAATTCAAACCTTCGTGTGGCACGAGTTCTGCGACATGTACTTGGAGGAAGTCAAGCATCGCCTATACGGTGACGACCAGACCGCGGACGCCGCGAGATATGTACTTTACAACGTGACCCTTACCGCTGTGAAGTTGCTGGCTCCCTTCACGCCCCACTTTGCCGAAGAGGTCTACCAATCCCACTTTGCTGCCGACTATCCCTATCCAAGCGTCCATACCGCAGGTTGGCCCGAGGCGGACGAGAGGCTCATCGATGATGCTGCCGAGCAAGCTGGGCAGATCGCGAACTTGATCATAAGCGCATTACGGCAGTTTAAATCGGGGCGGGGGATGCCCCTCAGCAAAGAACTGCCTTCCATCGAGATTTACGCTTCAAATAAGGGGGTTGCAGATCAACTCAGGCGAGCAAGCAATGATATCGCTGGCACCATGCGGGTTAATAAAATCGGGATCACCGTCGGTAAGCCAAAGTTGGCTGAGCGGGTGTTGGCGGTCAAGCCTGAGCTGGCAAAGCTGGGGCCACGCCTGCGGGGAGATGCAAAGCTCGTCGTGCGGGCCCTGCGCGATGCCGACACCAAAAAGCTAGCCGAACAGCTCGCCAAGGGAAATATCAAACTCATTGCGGGCGGGAAAAAGTTCGAGGTTGCACCGGATGAGGTGAAGGTGATAAAGGAAACCGTGAGCGCTGGGCGTAAGGTCGAGGCCATCGATATCTCAGAACCGGCGATCACACTTTTGATAACATCCTCATGAGCCCTTGAACGCAGACAAGACTAGAACCACCATGACCATCACGACCAAGATCACCATCATGATGAGCCTCATGCGGGACATGCGTTTCTGTTGTTGTTTATAGGTGTTCTCGCAAGCCGGTGAGCAGAAGAACTTTTCAGGGTCAACAACTTTCCCGCACACGATGCAGTGCCTATGCTCCTCGGGCATTTTATCATCCAGGCGTAATTGTTGTGCCACTATGTTTCGCGCCCTTTAAAATATCCGCCAAGCGGCTTATCTCATGCCTGCCGAGCACAAGCGTCCGAATTCGTGCTCGCTCGATCAATCTCACCCCTATTGGATCTATAATGATGTTCATCCCCGGTTCGACCCTTTGCCCGGCCACCAAGTTCACGAGCTCATGCGATGTCATCGTTTCAAACTTCTTCGCTTTGCGATCGAGTTTTGGATCTGAGGTGTAAACTCCATCCACATCGGTAAAAAATACAAGCAGCTCGGATTTGCTCGAACTCGCCAACATGGCCGCGACCGCATCGGTGGTATGCCCTGGCGTGGTGCCTCCCATGACAGGTATCTTGTCCCGTAACATCGCCCTGATCGCTTTCTCAAACGTAAAGACTGGCTCCTGTTCCGCGAGGTTGCCCAAAGCAGCTATCAGCAGATGGGCATTCATGCGCGTCACATTTATGCCGATGAGATCGCAGCGAGTGTTTGATGCCTTGAACTTCCGTGCCGCCTCGATGTATCTGCGCGATGGCTTCCCACCTCCAACTATGACGAGTACCTCATGCCCTCGCGACTTGAGTGCGCGAAGCGCTTGGGCAATTTCTCGAATACAGTCGATATCGGGCCCATCCGGCGCAAGAATCGAGCCTCCAAAGCAAATCGTTACGCGCACTCGATCGCCAATGTAAGATTCGGCAGCATGTTATTAACACTCGCGGTCAAACATTCTGATGGTGGCGTAAATGAAGGTCGATAGCAAGGCGCGCTATCAGTTCAGACGGATGCTCGAAGATCTCGCAAGCAAACGAGGTCGAGGTACTGAGCTGATCTCGGTCTACATTACCCCAGATTTCGCGCTTTCCAAGGTGACACAGCAATTGCGCGACGAGCAGGGCACGGCATCGAACATAAAATCGAAAACAACGCGAAAAAACGTGCTTGGGGCACTTGAGCGGGTTATTCAGTTCCTCCGTACATATACTGCCAAACACAAAACCCCGCCAAAAAATGGCATGGCAATTTTTTGTGGAAACGTCGCCGGGCGCGCGGATTTTTCCAACATTCGACTCTACTGGGTCGAACCACCTGAGCCGATAACCGTCCGGATGTACCGCTGCGACCAAGAATTTGTGCTTGACCCCTTGTGGGGGATGCTTCAGGTAAAGGAAACGATAGGGTTTATCACGTTAGACCGGCGGGAGGCGACGCTCGCAACACTTCGCGGCAAGCGGATTGAGATCGCGAGACGGCTGACCTCTGGCGTCCCTGGAAAGCACGGCAAGGGAGGTCAGTCTGCGCGGAGGTTCGAGCGCCTGATAGAGATCGCCGCACACGAGTACATGAAAAGAATTGCCGGAGCCGCAAACGAAATTTTTTCGCAAATACCAGACCTGCGCACGATCATAATCGGCGGCCCGGGGCCAACAAAGGAGGAATTTGTGAAAAGTGACTTGCTGTACGAGAGGGTTAGGAAAAAAATTGCAGCAGTGATTGACACGGGCTACACCGATGAATACGGCATCAAAGAACTCGTCAATAAATCAGGCGAGGTTTTAGCCGATCTTGACATCACAAAAGAAAAAGCGCTGATGCAACGCTTCATGACAGAGCTCGTCGCTGGCAAGGGACTAGTCGCGTACGGCGAGCGAGATGTCAGGCGCGCGCTGGAACTCGGAGCTGCTGAGCTGCTTCTGGTTTCAGAAGGGCTACGTCAGAACAGGGTTGTGGTCCGATGCCAAGCCTGCGCCCACGAGCTGCGTGAAACCGTGGATGATGTCGAACGATACAAAAAAAATCTCTCTGGGAGGGCATGTCCCAAATGCGGCGAACCAAAGTTAACGTTTCTTGAGAGCAAAGACGTCGCGCAAGGAATTGTGGAGCTTGCGGATCGATCGGGGGCACGGGTCGAGTTTATCTCCACGGAAACGGAGGAGGGAAAGCAACTTTTAATCGCATTCAAGGGATTGGGCGCACTCCTAAGGTTCAGGCCAGCTGCGTAGAAAAGATTATTCTCTATTTTCAACCCCGGTCCACAAACAAATTTGCTCCTTTGACTTCCACCTAAAGACCCGGTGGGAGGGAAAGAAAAAAAAGGTAACGGATAACCCACCACCCCGACGGTCGCTCATGCGGTCGCTAGGTGAAGATCCGGGTTCGAATCCCGGCGCGCCCAACCACCCCTCTCTTAACTTCGGTATCCACGAGTCAAGACCTAGATTTTTTTATGCAATGCTATAGCTCCGCTAACCATTTCAAGTCCGTCTGTCCCGCCCCCAGCGCCAGTAGCTGTGGCCGCGCCTTGTAGAAGGTTTCCAAGTACTCCGCCTCCGGCACGGATTGCGACACTATCCCGGCCCCGACTGGAACGAATGCCCGTCCCCTTTTGATCAATATCGACCTCACAATGATGCCCATATCTAAACTTCCAGAATTGCTCACATAACCAAAAGAGCCACAGTAGGGGCCCCTAGCGTCCGGCTCTATCTCATCTATCACCTTCATGGCTCTTTTCTTTGGGACGCCAGTGATGGTTACCGATGGGAACGAGGTCATCAATAGCTTGAATGGGTCTTGGGCTCTCCCGCATATCTTTGAGACCAGATGCATGAAGAACGGGAATTTTTCGATTTTCATTTTTTCCCTTACCCTGACATCGCTACACGCCGTTTCAAACTCCCTGACGCACGCCTCGAACAACATCGCGTGTTCATCCCTCTCCTTCGGGCTTTTCATTAGTTCGAGTTCTAGCCCTCTATCTTCCGCAGGGTTCTTGCCCCTCTGCCTTGTTGAAGCGACCGGGCAGCTCTCTGCAACGCCTCCTCTTATCGTCAAGAAGTTCTCTGGAGATGAACCAAGAACTGCCTTATCGTCCACGTGAAGGTAGAACATGTAAAAACAGGGGTTCAGACTTCTGAGTTTGAGATAAGTTGTAAGCGCGTCACCTGCCCTGCACGAGATTTTTCTAGAGGTTATCACTTGGCTAACCCCCCCTCCAGAAATGCGATTCTTTACCTCCTCTACCATCTTCATGTATTCTCTCTTTGGCACGTTTACACGCACATCCGTCAAACTGGACCTTTGGGGACTTTCTTGCGCGGGGAGTCGCGACATGGAATCCACCTCCTCAATTGCGCGGCGATATACCTTTTTGGCCTCGTCATCTATCCTCGCACAATAGACGGCTTCAAGCACGCGCTTTCGATGAACGTAGAATCTCTCGATTGGGAGGAGAATGGAATGGGGCAGGGAAACCGGGTCTGGATCTTTCCATTCCATCTCAAATATCGGCCTGACCGAGTCGTATCCGATGTATCCGACCACTCCGCCACTGAATGGAATAGATGATTCGGGAGCAATCCCGCCCTTCAGAAGTTTTGAGATGATTTCAAAAGGATTCTCTTTGTCATGTCTTCCGAAGGTCATCGCCTCACTAGCTTGGCCAAAAATTGAAATGTCTCCCCTCTCGAACGCAAATGACGGACCCTTTAATGAGGAGAGGGCATAAATCGGGTCGCGCTTTACCTTAACCCTCCTTCTGACCGGGACGATACGGTACCTCTTGGAAAGCCTAACAAAAGTCCGCATATCTGGCAGATATCCTTGTTTCATCTCATCGCCAAGATTCGTGGGCTCAAGTCCCGATTTGCCATGATCTCAAGTATTTACACTGCTCTACGGTGGGCTTCTCCAACTTGATGCCGAGTGAGCGCAACTTCAGCTCAGCCACCTTTCGATCTATCTCGGTCGGCACATCGTGGACCCTTGGCTCGAGCCCCCTGCCATGCTTCGCGAGGTAGGCTGTGCTCAGCGCCTGGAGCGCGAAACTCATATCCATTATCTCCATCGGGTGCCCGAGCGAGCGCATCCCAGCGAGGTTCACGAGACGCCCCTCAGCAAGCAGGTAAAGTCGCCGCCCGTCCCTGAGCTGAAACTCGTTAACATCTTCCAACACTTCGCGCCTTTTCACGGCGAGCTTCACAAGCGCTGGAATATCTATCTCAACGTTAAAATGCCCCGCGTTGCACAGGATCGCGCCATCTTTCATCAAACGCATATGCTCTTTGCGAATGACCTTCAGGTTCCCCGTCGTCGTTATGAAGATGTCACCGATGCGTGCAGCCTCTGCCATTCGCGCAACCCTGAAGCCGTCCATCGCCGCCTCGAGTGCGTTAATTGGGTCGATTTCAACTACGGTCACAATTGCTCCTAATCCTTTCGCACGGGAAGTAATACCTCGCCCAACAAAACCATAACCAACGACAACGACATTTTTGCCGGCGATCAACGTGTTGGTGATCCCCATTATCGCCTGAAGCGTTGACTCCGCCGTGCCGAATCGGTTGTCGAAGAGGCGCTTGGTTGGTGAATCGTTGACGGCCATGACGGGGAACTTGAGTTCTCCCCGACTCGCCATTGTCCGCAAACGATTGATGCCCGTGGTGGTCTCCTCTGACGCGCCCCGAATGCGATTTACGAGCCCTCGGCGTTTGATGTGAACCAATGAGATGAGGTCGGCGCCGTCATCGACCAAAATGTCCGGTTCATAATCGAGCACGCGGTTGAGATTTGCATAATATTCCCTCGTCGTTTCCCCGCGCCACGCGTAGACGTTGATGCCTTCCCTGGCGAGGGCCGCTGCCACCTCATCGCGCGTCGAAAGAGGGTTACAGCCAGTGATCGCAACCCTTGCGCCTGCAGCAGCAAGCGTTTTGGCAAGCACCGCGGTCTTCATTTCGGTATGCAGCGCCGCCCCAACTGTCAACCCCTTAAGCGGTTTGGTCCTTGAAAACTCGCGCCGGATCGTCATCAGCACCGGCATGTGATGCTCAGCCCATTCGATCATACGCTTTCCCTTGGGGGCGAGCTTGATGTCCCTAACTTTATACGTCATTTCTCCGCCCTCCATCGGTCAAGTAAATCATCTGAGGTTGCCTGGACCTGTTTTAGAACCTCGTCCTCGTCGATTCCCAATACTCTGCGATTACGCATCAGGATTCTTCCATCAACTATCGTCGTATCGACATCGCTGCCCACCGCGCTATAGACGAGGTGAGACATCACGTTGTGCAAAGGAGCCAGGTGGGGTTTTTTGAGATCGGCGAGCACGATATCGGCTTTCTTTCCGACCTCAAGCGAGCCAATCCTATCCTCGAGGCCCAATGCGATCGCACCATTTATCGTCGCCATCTCAAGCACCGACTTTGCCGGCATCGCGGTCGGATCGAGCTTGCCAACTTTGTTGAGCAGCGCGGCAAACTTCATTTCGTTGAACATGTCCAAGGCGTTGTTGGATGCCGCGCCGTCCGTGCCGAGCGCAACGGGTATCCCGGCCGCAAGCATTTCGGGTACGGGTGCCACGCCGGAGGCTGTCTTCATGTTGCTCACCGGGTTATGAACCGGCTTGACGCCTTGTTTTCGGATGATGGCTATTTCTCGTTCAGTCAACCAGACACAATGTGCTGCCAATACTTCAGGGCCCAGAAAGCCGATCGAGTCGAGGTGTTCAACTGGCCGCTTGCCATATTTCTTCACGATTTTATCAACTTCATCCTGGGTTTCGGAAATGTGGGTATGGATGCGGACTTTGTACTTCTTCGCCAGCTCCTTGACCTGCATTAAGCATTCAGGCGAGCATGTGTAGGCAGCGTGGGGTCCAAACATCGTCTGAATTCGGCCACCAGCTGCCCCCTGACAAGTTTTGACCAATTTTTCCCCAGCGCGTAACTCCGACTCCCGCCTCTTTGGGTCACCCAGCTCGATTATACCATAAGAAAGCATGGCGCGCAACCCCGCCTCCTCGACCGCTCGGGCAACGTCTTCCATGAAAAAATATAGGTCGGCGAAGCAGGTCGTGCCCGATTTGATCATCTCCAAGCAACCGAGCAGCGCGCCGAGGTAGCAATCTCGAGAGGTAAGGTTTTTTTCGATTGGCCAAATCTTCGTCTCGAGCCACTCCATCAAGGGCATGTCATCGGCAACGCCCCGCAGCAAAGTCATCGAGAGGTGAGTGTGGGCGTTAACGAGCCCAGGCAGCACCACCTTCCCGCGGGCGTCGATCACGGTATCGGCCCGCCCTTCGATATCTTTGCCGACCGCGGTTATTTTGTCCCCCTCTATCTCCACCGACCCACGCTCGAAGACCCGGCGCTGGGGATCCATCGTGATGATGTAGCCGTCCTTGATCAGGATATCCGCCATGTTTCCGCCTACTTTGCGAGCGCCCTAGCTATGGCGCGTCCGAACTCGCGGGCAGCGCCGGGCCCGTTCGCCGTTATGATGTTACCATCGACCTCGACAGGATTTCCCGTGTAGGTTGCCCCCTTGCTTTCGATCTTCTCGATGTACTCTCCATCCCAAACCGTGACACGCTTGCCCTTCAACACCCCTGCGTTCGCGAGGATAGCCGGCGCGATGCAGATGGCGCATGTTTTCTTGCCCTTGCCAAATGCATCTGCGGCTATCGAAAGCGCTCGGTCATCGTTGAAATAGGTGGATGCACCAGCCCCGCCCACAAATATTACTGCATCATAATCGTCGACCCTCACCTGCCCAAGCTCAATGTTCGGCTTTACGGTCGCTCCCAACATTCCCCGTGCAACTGCCTTTTTCCGACTGGCGATCGTCACCTTCGCCCCAGCTCGCTCAAGCTCCTCTTTCGTGTACAAAAGTTCCTCGTCCCGGAAGTCCTTTGGCGCGATCACCATCAACACTTTCTTGCCTGCCAAGTCCAACCCCGAAATCATTGAGGAAGAAGGGTTAATAAAGCTAAGAACCTTCCAAATTTAAATCACCGCTGTCCAAATGAGGAAAGGTGGAAAATGGCAAAGTTCTACATCTCAACGGCGATCGACTACCCCTCGATGGCCCCCCATCTAGGCCACGCGTATGAAAAGGTCTGTGCGGATGTTCTCGCTAGGTTCAAGAGGCTCCAAGGATTTGAGGTACATTTTAGTACTGGCACGGACGAGCACGGTTTAAAGATCCAACGATCCGCAGAAAGGATTGGGAAAAAACCCAAAGAATTTGTAGACCTGATGTCAAGCAAATTTGAGAAACTTTGTGACAAGTTAAATATCTCTTATGATGATTTTATCAGAACCACAGAAAAACGGCATATAGAAGTGGCCAGACTTATTTTTGAGAAACTCGGCCAAACGGGGGACGTTTATAAAGGGGTCTATGATGGTTTGTACTGTACTGAATGTGAAACGTTCTATCCTGAAAAAGAAC
The DNA here is from genome assembly GCA_030627035.1 of Hadesarchaea archaeon. Taxonomy (GTDB): domain Archaea; phylum Hadarchaeota; class Hadarchaeia; order Hadarchaeales; family Hadarchaeaceae; genus DAOUSU01. Next base: position 5,672 of record DAOUSU010000001.1, on the reverse strand, counting down.
TGGTAGACGGGAAGTGCCCAGTCCATAGGCAGAAAGTTGAGCGATTAAAGGAAGAGTGTTATTTCTTTCGGATGAGTAAATACCAAAACAAAATCTTGAGACACATCGAGAAGAATCCAGATTTTATCCAACCTGAAGGTAGAAGAAATGAAATTCTAAGCAGGCTAAAGGAACCCTTAAAAGATCTGTGTATTTCAAGAACGGATTTTGATTGGGGGATTCCTTTACCGATAGATGGAAAGCATATTCTTTACGTGTGGGCGGACGCATTAATCAATTATCTTACCACGATAGGTTACCCGACCGATAAATTCAAGAAATTTTGGCCCGCAGATGTACATTTGATAGGCAAGGACATAAGTTGGCATCATTGTGTCATCTGGAGTTCGCTGTTGCTTTCCACCGGCCTTCAGCTCCCAAAAAAAATCTTCGTCCACGGCTTCGTCACATACAAAGGAGAGAAATTGAGCAAAAGCAAAGGGCTGGTGATCGATCCAATTCACCTAGCAGAAGAATACTCCGTGGATGCTTTGAGATACTTTTTGGTCCGTGAGATATCCTTTGGCCAAGATGGCGCTTTCTCCGAGGAAGGGTTGAGGGCTAGGTTAAACACAGAACTCGCGGATGTGCTTGGAAATTTCGTGCATCGGGTGCTCACCTTCACTCAAGATCGCTTCGGTGGAAAGGTGCCGGAAGGAAAAATCGACAAAGAACTTGAAACCGAAGTTGGTGAGCGAATTGGGAAGGCGGAAAAACTGCTTGAAGAATTAAAGATTACCCAAGCGCTTGAGGAGATAATGGCGCTCGCGGGGCGCGGAAACGAGTACTTCCAGTCTTGCAGGCCCTGGGCGGCAATAAAGAGCGATCCCAAAAAAACAGCGGACTGCATCCTCAACTGCGTGAACCTCGTGAAAGTGCTGTGCATCGCGCTCCAGCCGTTCATGCCCTCCACATGTGATAGACTTGCCGAGCAGCTCAACCTAAAAATAACTGGCTGGACCGGGGTCGAAAAATTTGATATCAAACCGGGGCATCGAATACAAAAACCTCTGATCCTTTTCAAGAAGATCCAGCCTCAAGACCCTCCGCAACCGAAGAGCGGACTAGCAACGACTAAAGAGCTGAACAAGCTGGACATTCGCATCGGCAACGTGACGAAGGCGGAACGAGTTCAAGGCTCCGAAAAGCTGTTGAAGCTCGAGGTGGAACTCGCCAACGAGCGCCGCACGATCGTGGCCGGAATCGCAGATCATTACCCGCCGGAGGAGCTAATCGGGAAGCAAGTCGTGATCGTCATCAACCTCGAACCGGTGAAGCTGATGGGTGTAAAATCTGAGGGCATGCTCCTCGCCGCGGTTGACGGGGAAAAAATCTCGCTGACTGTCGATAGATCCGTGAAGTCGGGAACGAAGGTGAAGTGATTGCTTCGCCTCGACCTCCACGTGCACACTACCCACTCGCGCGATGGATTCTGCTCCGTCGCTGAGGCGGTTCAAATGGCAAAGGCACGAGGGCTTGACGGCATCGCCATCACCGACCACGACACCATCGAAGGACATGCCGAGGCCAAAAAGCTCTCGGGTCGGGACTTTGTGATCATTCCAGGGGTGGAGATCTCCAGCGCCGATGGCCACATCCTAGGACTTGGGGTAAGCAAGCTTATGCCACGAGGATTATCGGCCGAGGAAACCGTCAAACGGATAAGGGAACAAGGAGGCATCGCGGTAGCCGCCCATCCGTTCGCGTTCGGGCGGAGGCCGGGAGTCGTTCATAGGGCGAGGTTTGATGCAATCGAGGTGTTTAACTCCCGCGCGCTTTTCTTGGCCAACCCGCTCGCTCGAGAATTTGCAGAAAAAAATCATCTGCCCGTGACCGCAGGGTCGGATGCCCACTACTGCGATGAGATAGGCTTAGCAAGCGTGACGCTAAATTGTAAGGCAAACGTTGGGTCGATCTTAAAGGAGATAAAAGGAGGAAGGGCATCGATCTCCGGACGGACCCTCCCCCTTTGGAGCCACCTGCGGGGGACCCTCCACCGAATCATCCACAGGCGCTGGCGAACATAAGGCGGGAACGACCATGCAGGAGGTGATTTTCCTGCACCCTTCTTGGAGGCTGGGAGGAGGGGCTGTCGTTCCCGCCTGACACCCCGTTTTGGAGGCTGACCAAGGGAGTGGGGTGACCTTGATTTTTTTACCTCACCTTTTCTTCGAATATTTCATCAAACCGTGAAATCCCCCGATGTTGGTCATCACCCAATCGTGAATCATCTTGCGGACAACCTCGCTACGGTTAGTGCCGTAGCCAGTACCGATTAAATCGTCAATCACCTTGATGTAGAGGCCATCGACGAAAACGCGGACCTCGGCCTTTTTCTGCTGCATTTTCTCAGCCTCCAGCTACAATCCAGCTATAGTCCAGTTACTATTTAAGGGTTTTGGAGGCGAAAAATTGGCATCGTAGCCGCACATCCGGCACCGCTACAGCACGGAGATGAAACTAGTTTTTGAAAAGGATACGTGCGGCGGTTTTGTCATTTCTGATCTCGTGTAGTCCATGGGTCGCTAAGCGCGCAGCTTTTTCAGCCGTTCGCGCAACGCCGACGCCGGCTTTTAACCCTATCCCCAGCTCGCGCTTTACCTCGGAGAAAACTGCGGCGAGCCCATCTACATCGAGGCCGTTCGAGGGTGCCATGAAGTTATCTCCCCCCGTGTAAAAGACGAGCGCGTTGCGTTGCATAAGCGCGGAGGCGAGCGAGAGATGGGTCCGCTGGATTAATAGATGCGTGTCATAACTCGGCTCACTATCGGTCAGCAGGGTCGAGTGATTTACATCTATGTGCGCAAGCTGCACCCAATCCTCATCTGGTGGACTAACGCCCGCGCCAGCAAGCACGCTTTTTCTATCGGGCGACCTGCTGCTGCCAGCGTGCTGTAAGGCAAGGGTCGCCTGAACCTGCGCCTCATAGGGCGTGGAAGCTGTTCCCACGCTCATGCTAACCGTCACCGGGAATTTCTCGCTCACGACTTCTTGGATGGCGCGGTGCTCATCGAGTGAAACGCCATTCGTGATCACCAACATGTTGTCGAAGCGCGTCTGAAAAGCCAGGCCCTTACGGGAAGCAAACTGCCGCTCGAGCTCCGCGAATAGCTCGGCCTGCAGCGTTTGCAATTCCGCCTCGCGACGGGGCTCTGGCGTGACCGTCCAGGGCCCGTAGTTGTCAATTTGCACGAGCGTCAGCTGGATTTTCTTCATGACCATCCTCTGATTTTATTGCCCCAAAGTGCGTAATAAAGTTGATATCATGCGCGTCTACTGCGAAACCTACGGCTGCACCGCGAACCGGGGCGACGCCGAGCTCGGTGAGTTCGTTGATGTAAAAATAATTGAAGCGCGCCCAACCTATTTACTCGGGGCGAAAGCATGAAGGTGCCATGTGCCCTCACCATCGCGGGCTCGGACTCGGGCGGCGGGGCCGGGATTCAAGCCGACCTTAAGACATTTGCTGCCCTTGGTGTGCATGGGCTTTGCGTCGTGACCGCAGTTACCGCGCAGAACACGCGGGGCGTAGATGCAATCCTTGAGTTGCCGCCGGAATTCGTGACCCAACAGCTTGACACCCTAATGCGCGACTTCGAGGTCGTGTGGGCGAAAACGGGAATGCTGGGCAACGCGGACATCATTCGGGCCGTGGAAGCCGGAACGAAGCGATACAATCTTCGCCTCGTGGTTGACCCGGTAATGGCCGCTGCCACCGGTGCACCGCTCATGCGCGAGGATGCCCTCGAAGCTCTCACCAAATTACTTGCGTGCGCAGAACTCGTCACCCCAAACATGCCCGAAGCGGAGAGGCTCGTGGGGTTCAAAATTAGGTCGAAAGCCGACATGCGGAAGGCCGCCCGGGCGATATCCAAGATGGGCCCCCGAGCTGTCCTCGTCAAGGGGGGGCACCTCAAGGGAAAGGATGTCGTCGATGTGCTCTACGCGGGCGAAAAATTCAAGGAATTCAAAAGCCCTCGAGTCATCAGCCAGCCGACGCACGGCACGGGTTGCTCGTTCGCATCCGCGATAACAGCGGGGCTCGCAAAGGGAGCCGATTTGCAGGAGGCGATTTCCAATGCGAAAGAATTCATAGAGGGCGCAATCGAAAGCAGGTTAAGGGTTGGGAAGGGCGTCATGCCGGTCAACCAGATGGCAGCTCTATTCTCGAACGCGGAAAAGAGCCGTGCGCTCGAGGAGGTGTGGCGGGCCGCTCAGCTCTTCGCAGAAGATTCAGAGTCCGTCAAGCTTTTGCCCGAGGTTGGCTCAAACATCGCGATGGCTCTGCCAGGTGCGGAGAAAACCTCGGATGTGGTTGGGCTCTCCGGCAGAATCGTGAGAGTTGGTGGCCGTGCGCACCTGACGGGCTTCCCCCAGCTTGGCGGCTCCGAACACGTCGCGAACCTCGTGCTCACCGCAATGCGCCACGATCACAGGATCAGGGCTGGCCTGAACATCCGCTTTTCCGAGGAGATCCTACGTGCGTGTAAAAAACTCGGGCTAAAAGTGAGCTGGTTCGATCGAAACAAGGAACCCAGCGGGGTGAAGACCATGAAGTGGGGGGCCGAGCAAGCGATAAAGCTGGCGGGTGGACTCCCTCAAGTAATTTTTGACCGAGGCGCCCGAGGCAAGGAGCCAATGGTGAGGCTGCTTGGAACTTCACCAATCGAGGTTGTCAAGCTCGCGCTGCGCATGGCGAGGATTATCAACTAACGCGGAAAGGCTTTTCTTGATGCACGGTAAAGCCAAGAGAGGCATCAAATGGGACGAGTGAGATCCACTTACATCAAGCGTGCTGCGCGCGGGTTGCTCGAGCGTTATCCCGACAAGTTTTCGATAGATTTCAAACAGAACTGCCTCACGCTGAACGAGCTTGCAAACTTCGGAAGCAAGCCGCTAAAAAATCGAATAGCAGGCTATATAATCAACCTCCTAAAACAGAAAAAAGAGGTGTGAAAAATGCCTCCAATTATAGACTTGGAAAAATGCACGGGATGCGGCACATGCGTGCAAACTTGCCCGGCAGAGGTGCTCGCCGTTAATGATGGCAAGGCGAAAGTCGTGAAGCCGGACGAGTGCCTTGAATGCAGGGCATGCGATGCAAGCTGCCCGACCAATGCGATAAGCTTCCCGTGAACTCAAAAGATCGGTTACTACCAGATTCAAACCCACCACGAACAAAAACCAGAACTTTCAATTCTCCTTTATTTTTCAACAACGATTTGAAAACTTTTAAAAAATAAAAAGACATAGGTGCGCCCAGCTCGCTAAGTTCAAAAAGAACTTAATTGAGCGATTAGTACCGGCGGGCTGAACGCGTCGCCGAAGCTCCGCGCTTACACCCCCGGTCTATCAACGGGGTCTTCTAGCCCCAGCTCTTGTCTCGGCTACCGCCTTGTCGCCAAGGCGGGCATGCCTTGCGGCACCGCCAAGAGAGGGTGCCTATTTTCGAGAACCGCTTCGGCCTTAGATGCTTTCAGGCCTTATCGGATGGCGCGTGGCTGCCCGGCTATGCCCTGTCGGACAACCGGTAAACTAGAGGCGCCGGCATCCCGTTCCTCTCGTACTAAGGACACCTTCCCCTCAGGCACCCAGCACCCCCGAAAGATAGCATCCGACCTGTCTCACGACGG
>DAOUSU010000090.1 GCA_030627035.1 Hadesarchaea archaeon | reverse complement strand
GAATCTGAAATGCTTTTCAAAACCTCTTTTACCCCTGGGATTAAGCGATCATCGGGCACATCGATCGCCCTATACCTGCGGAGGAATTCAAGCCAGAACTCATGCAGCACCTGTTCCCGCCCTGGAGTTTCGGGGGGAACAATTGCGTCATCAAGCGTGTCCCCAATATAACGCCTGAGGAACTCCTGAAATTCGATTGGCTTCCGCCCGTGCTTTTTGAGGATCTGATTGAGGACGATGTGGAACCGCTTGATCGTGTCGATTAACGTGCCGTCCACATCGAAGATGGCAGCTTTAGCCGTAATCATGGACTCGCCCTGATGTTGGAGGTGCATAAATTAAATCATTTCCCATACAAATATTGTTGTATCTCAAATTATTGGGTCCATAAAAACTTTTGTTCAGTTTTGAGCTTTTCGACGAGTTCATAGGGTACGCGAACGGCACCGATCGGCACATCGAACCCATGGCTGTCGGTGCCTCCAGTCACTAACAAATTGTATTGCTGTGCAAGCCGCTTGAAATCAGCTATGGCAGAGGCATCGTGCTTGCTGTGGTAAACTTCTATACCTCGTAGCCCCTCCTTGATGAGCATAGGCAGGATATCTGGGTTCAAAAATGTCGGATGCGCGAGAACCGAAATCCCCCTAGCTCTATGAATCATCTCGATGGCCTCAGCGGGCGATAGCTGATATTTTTTGACGTAAGCCGGGCAGGCAACGCCTATATAGCGCTCGAAGGCCTCTTGGAGCGTCTCAACGTAGCCGTGCTTGAGCATCACCTGAGCGATGTGGGGACGACAGACGGCCCCGCCGCCGGCTGCGTTTAGGACCTCTTCATATGGAATTTTTACACCCGCCCTGCAGAGCTTCTCAACCATTTGCCTCGCCCGGGTTCGGCGCGCCTCCCGAAACACGTGAAGCCTGCCCCTAAATTGTTCGTCGCGCCAATCGATGAAATAGCCAAGCATGTGAACCTCTGCATCGCCCACCTGCGTGCTCAGCTCAACGCCGGGAATTACCTCGATTCCATATTTTTTGCCGGCTTCAAGAGCTGGACCAATCCCGTCGATGGTGTCGTGGTCCGCTATGCCAACCGCTGCCAGCCCGGCCTCCTTCGCCAGCCTGACAACATCCTCGGGAGGGAAGTCACCGTCGGATGCCCGGGTGTGAACGTGAAGATCGGCGAACTTTTCAGCCATGAGACCAACTTTGTATTTTCATTTCACGTAATAAATCCCAAAAACAATAAAAGGATCAAGTTAGATAGAGCGATGGCGAGATCAAATGTTGCTCGACGATGAAATCGTGCGCCTTGTGGGCATTGGGGATAGGGCTCTAGCCATTCTTAGCGAGCCCGGTAGGACGATTACCATCAGGCTTCACACGTACTTGCCGAGCATGGGCAGGGTCAGCATTCCAGCCTATGTAGTCTATCACAACGACGCGCGGGGTCCGCCGTGCAAGGGAGGGATAAGGATGTCCCGCCATGTGACCCTAGAGGAAACGACCCAGCTCGCAGAGATAATGACTTACAAAAATGCGTTGATGAAGTTACCATTCGGAGGTGGAAAGGCCGGGATAGCCGCCGACAGCCAGCTTCCTCCGCTCGATAAGGAGATAGTGATGCACGAGTTCACCCACGAGATAAAGGACGAGCTCTTCTCGGGCGCGTATGTCCCAGCCCCAGACCTCGGCACAGGCCCTAGGGAGATGGCGGCGATCTTCGGGGAAACCCACATGAGAGAGTCCGTGACCGGAAAGCCAGTTGGGATAGGTGGGCTCCCCGGGAGGGAGGAGGCAACCGGTTATGGCGTGGCGACGGTTGCGGAACATGCGGTTCGGGAATTTTTGAACTCCGAACTTCAGGACGTCACGATCGGGGTGCAGGGGTTCGGGAACGTCGGCTCGTGGACCTCCAGATTCCTAGCGGAGAAGGGAGCAAAGATCATCGCGGTCACGGATGCCAAGGGAGGCACGATTGAAAGGAGCGGGATCGATGTTGAGGGGCTTAAAAAATTCTCGGCCGAACACGGCAGCGTGGACGGCTATTGTGGTAAACACCTGAGCAACGAGGAGCTGTTTAAATTGGATGTCGATGTTCTCATACCCGCAGCAGTTGGCGGAGTGATCTCGAGTGAAAATGCAAGCGATGTCAGGGCAAGGCTGATCATCGAAGGGGCGAATGCACCGACCACCAAGGATGCCGATGCGATTCTCGCGCAGAGAAAAATTATTATTGTTCCCGATATCCTAGCAAACGCGGGAGGGGTCGTCGCCAGCTACGATGAATGGCGAAAGGGGAAGTCTGGAAGCAGGACGAAGCGAGAGGAGACATTCGCGACGATAAGAGAGGTTCTTCTCGAGGTGTTTGACGAGGTTTTAAGATATTCAGCTGAAAAAGAGGTCTCCCTTAGGAAAGCTGCGCTGGCCCTCGCTGCAGGTCGTTTGCTTGAGACAATGGAAAGCAGGGGATGGATGTAGAAGCATAACTTCGTTTGTCGAATGAGAATTTTCAATATCTTCCGCTGCGACCTCGGTAACTGCTTCTGTATCCGCCGCCAAACGAGGTCTGGACTCTGCGTTGATATCCGCGCTCTGTAGGCGCTCACATCGGCCCCCAAGTTAACCTATCAGCGCCTTACCGAGGTGGGTGTGAAGGTCGATGAATTCTTACGTGCTTTGGCGTGAATTTTTCCGATTTTGCAATTTTTCCGTTTTTATCCCGATATCCCTCAGGTTTTTCCCCCGACAAGCCCCGCGTTTCGGATTACCAAGTCCATTTGGTCACCTATAACTCCCAAAGGGAGAGACCTGTCAGCTCGTCATGCTTCCGCACGAGTTCAGGCCCCAACAGCTCCTGCAGGTGAAGCTCGGCAGCGAACACCTTAGCCCTGATGAGGTGTCCCGCTTTAACGTTGCCGTGCTCATCCGCCAGCACGATGTGCGCATGCGCGAATTGTGTCCCGTTCTTCAGCGAAATGTTGCCCGTGCAGCTGACGATCTCGCGCGGGCCATCGAGCTGTACCTCGCGGTACTCGTGCTTCGTTTGGTCGTAATAGGCGATGATGGCTCCTTTCACTGCACCGAGGATCGAAAAAACCCCGGCCTTAATCCCTTTTTCCTTTACAAAATCTGTTACGGATTTCAGCAACTCGGAGTCGTGCTCAAATCGGCCGATGAGTTTTCTGCCCGGTCTATACTCAGCAGATCGCATTTGTGCCCCCAACATATTTATTTCTGCGCCTTAAAATCTGTGAGGAGGTAATCTTTCAACTCTAATTTTGCGAACGACTAACGGG
>DAOUSU010000087.1 GCA_030627035.1 Hadesarchaea archaeon | reverse complement strand
TTGGTGTTTGTAACTTTCGCCCAAAACGCATGGCTCACTCTGCAACATCCAGGCGGTGGGGCCCCAGGCGCTATGATCGTGCTGCCGGGACTGGTGCCTGGACTCAGCCTGCCGCTGTGGTTGGTGGTGATAGCGAGCGTGTTGATCGTGCACGAGTTCGCTCACGGGTTTGTTGCGCTGGCCCAAGGGCTCAAAACCAAATCAATGGGGCTCTTGCTGTTCATCATCATTCCCGGCGGCTTCGTCGAGCTGGATGAGAAGAAGTTCGAGAAGGCATCGACTGGGAAGCGCCTTCGCGTTCTCGGGGCCGGTTCTTTCTCAAACATCATCTTCAGCATCATCTGTCTCGCCGTGGTGCTGGTGGCCCTCGCGCCGAAACCCGGAGTTTACATCACATCCGTGGTGGAGAATGCACCATCTGAAAATATACTGAGTCCTAAAATGCGCTTGACGGGGCTTGTGCTTCCCGGCAACGGCGAGGTTCGGGTAGAGAACTTGGCGGGTTTTCACGAGATCATGGAGAACATCAAACCGGAAGAAAATTTAGGGGTTATAACCGATGAAGGGATTTTTTTCATTATAACCGGTAAATACCCAGGAAATGAGAACAGGGGATATCTTGGAGTTTACACGTATTCGGCAGCGGCAGCGGCTGAATTGGTGGGAATGGATCAGAACCTATTTGGAGTCAAGACCGCTTCACCTCGTGCATTTTTCATGGACCCTGCGCTCACGTCGACCCTCATGATATTCTGCGAGTTCAGAGGGTATCCTCTCTTCCATCCATGTTGTTACGATGCGCACCTGCCATGGCAGCTGATCCAGCTGCTGAAATGGATGTTCTTCCTCAACTTCGGCATAGGTCTTTTCAATCTCCTGCCCATGGCCCCTCTCGATGGGGGGGGAATGGTCAAAGCCGTGTCGGAGAAATATACATCAAAACGAAATGCGCGCCGCATCACCAATGTCCTGTCGGCGGCAGTTCTAGTTCTTCTGATAGTCAACCTGTTACCATTGGTGTGGTGACATGCCGCGAAAAATTGTTGTAAAAGTAAAGATTTTCGGACAGCAAAGGTCGCGCAAAATCGAGTTGCCGGGCAACGCTAAAGTGATCGATCTTCTCAAGCCGCTCGGACAAAACCCGCAAGCGGTAGTGGTTCGACGCAATGGCAAGATCGTCGTAGAGGCGGAGCGGTTGGCAAACGAGGACTCCATCGAGATCGTGCCAATCGTCACGGGAGGGTAACTTCACAGGGGATGAGCTTGCTCAGGTGTACTTTTTGCGGCAGGCGGGCTGTCTACAATCGCCGTTACGCCGGCACGCTGCTCTGCGACCGATGCCTTGTCAAAAGCGTCGAGCGTCAGTTTCGTCGCGCCATAGCCAAGCACAAACTCATCTCACCAGGCGAACGGGTTGTCGTGGCAGTTTCGGGTGGCAAAGACAGCGTTGCCGCCTTGCACCTTTTGGTCGAACATTGCAGGCACAAGAACTGTGAAATCGTGGCCATAACGATCGATGAGGGAATCCGAGGCTATCGGGATCGAAGCCTGCGAATTGCAAGGGAAAATGCCAAACTTCTCGACATCGAACATGTTATGGTAAGTTTCAGGAAAACTTTCGGAGCCACCCTGAACAAAATCGTCAGGCGCGCAAAGCGGAAGAAAACCGGGATAAGCCCCTGCACCTATTGCGGCGTCCTGCGTCGTTCGCTGCTCAATCAGGCCGCACGCGAGCTCGAAGCCGACAAATTGGCCACCGCCCACAACCTCGATGATGAAGTGCAGGCGATAATGCTAAACTACGTTCGGGCTGACCTCTCCAGACTCCACCGCTTGGGGCCTGCCTACTCTCCGAAGGAAGGATTCGTGCCCCGGATAAAGCCGCTGCGTGAGATTCCCGAAAAGGAGGTTGCGATCTATGCCCTGCTCCGCGGGCTGAAGGTGCACATCGCCGTCTGCCCCTACGCTGGAGGCATCCACAGCGAGATACGCGATTTCCTCAACAACCTGGAGGCGAATCACTCCAACTCTAAATTCATGATCCTGCGGATGTTCGATAGGTTGAGGCCCAAGCTCGCGGGAGCCACTCCCGAATTTGAAATGCTGAGGTGCGAAATTTGCGGTGAACCAACATCCACGAACGTTTGCAAGGGTTGTCAGCTCCTTCAAGGTCTAGGGCTGAAGCGATGGGAAAAACTCTTATTTCCCACTGAAGTTAGAACAGAATCAAACGAGAAACCCCGCACGCTTTATCACGATTAATTTCAGTTGCTCTCCATATCGAAAATACAAACGAGATGGGTGGGAAATAAAGAGCGGGCGAAGAGATATAGTCCAAAAGTTTCGCGGAAGTGATGGAATTTGTTTAATTCTTGAGGTGTCGAGCCTAGCATAAAAGATATACCCTCATTAATTCAAAAATAAAAAACGGCGGCGAGCTAGGTGGGGAGCTAGCGGTTCCCTGCACCAGAAATCCGCTATACGCTGGGCCGAAGCTCGGGGGCGGCGTCGGAACCGCATGTCGACCTGGTTTCCGGCGAAGAAGTCCCGTCCCGCAGGGTCGGCGGTGGCAGGGCCTCGGTCGCAAGGTCGGGGAGAACTGCCTTCGCCTGCCGAACCCCGTGAGGACCGGAAGGTAACAGCGGTAGGCAGGGCGTGCGACGCTTGCGGATAACGGGATGGAGTTTGGGGCCAGTAATCCTCGTGTGGGGAGGGCGTCAACTCCGAGCGCGCTCGTCGCCACTCAGAAATGTTTTAACTACGCTTGTGTAAAAAATCTGGGGATCAAGCTTTCCAGACCACATCGCCAGCCGTTGGTCAATCGTTGTTCTTGGAGGACAAAATCCAAACTTTTTCCAGACTTGATACTTACTGAGGTGGGCAAGGTTCAGCAAGCTCCAGCGTGATTTTCATAGCCGCCCGCCGAATTTTTGGATGAAGATTGTTTATAACGTGAAAAACGGGCCAACTTATGATTTAAACAACAAACGACAAAATAACAATGGATGCCGGGGTGGCCCAACCTGGTAAGGCGGCAGGTTGCTACAAGTTTGAACTTGCAGATACCTGTTGGTGCGCAAGCGCCTTTTGGGTTCAAATCCCAACCCCGGCGCCACCCTTAAGATTTCAAGGCCCAAACGAGAGCTGGTGGGCACATGCCTGAAATGCCATCCCTGACCGGGCGGGTTGTTTTCCAATACTTCTACGACGTCGGCGGTGACATCGAGCTCGAGCGGGTGTCCAAGCAGAAGCTAACGCTGGTCGAACGCCCCCGCCCAAGGGGACCGAGGATCTTGGCTCCGAAATATGAGGAAGTCGGGCTCCAGCCGCTTGAAGTCGATCTGGGTGAGCGGGAAATCGATAACCATCGGGTGAGGGTCGAAGGGCGAATTTTTCCGATCGGTGTCGTAGGGATCTACCTCGGCGTGGAGTTCAAAAATGCGAGCTTGGAGAGCGTCATAAAACTGGTTGGGCTCAACGAGCGG
>DAOUSU010000017.1 GCA_030627035.1 Hadesarchaea archaeon | reverse complement strand
TCAGCAATTCACCGGCCAACACGACGGAACTTGTCGTGCCATCACCGACCTCGTTATCAACGGCCTTCGCGACCTCGACCATCATCTTCGCCGCTGGATGTTCGACCTCTATCTCATCCAGGATGGTTTTTCCATCGTTTGTAATCGTCACATCGCCCAGCGAATCTACCAGCATTTTGTCCATGCCCTTCGGACCTAGGGTCGATCTCACGGCTTCGGAAATCACGCGCGCAGCTACAATATTATTTCGCCTCGCATCCCTTCCAATAAGGCGCTGGGCCCCCTCCTTGAGGATTAAAACCGGAACACCTCCCGCCGGAGCCGCTGAAGCTGCCATCTTATCCTCCTCCTTTTGATCTATTCACTGAGTTCGATTTTTATTTTTTTGGAAATTCATAAATTTAAGCTTTTCGCTTTTGTTTTTCTAATCACTCTTTGGTCAACTTGGATACACGTACATGAAATTTTGAGCAATAATTCAAAGGAGATTTAGGGAGTTTTCAAAAATTTTGAAAAAAGAGGTAATCCAAATTAGACCTGTTTTAGAGGTTTTGACTCGTAGATACCTTGTATCTGACCAAAAAATTCATTTCGGCTGAGTTATCAATTTCTACCGCAAAACTCCTTTCTTGAACTCCCCCCGCTCCAGGCGCTTGTACCAATCCCGCCCAATCGGTTCTTGCGCGTGGAACTCCTTTCGCTTGGCCTCGAGCAGCTGCGGCTTCTGACCGATGAATTCGGACGCCGAGAGCACTTGGTGCCCGCTTTCTTCACCGCCAGCGTACACGGGCTTTAGGTATTCCCGGTATTCCAAACTTCTCAGGAGATGATGATCCACGACGACCAGCGGTACCTCCCTCGCAATTTTGCCCATATTTTTGCAGGCTTTCGCAAGATCCTCCCAACCAACCTTAAATCCTCCGAGGTAAAGGGGAGGCCCCCCCATGATAAGCGCGTCTGGCTTTTGTTTCAAGATGAGTTGAAGCGGTTCGTTATACATAGGCCCTTGAATGTCGGGCGCATGCATGAGCGAGCAGCCGGGAGTTCGAACGGTCAGCATGAGCACGAATCCAAGCTTTGAACCCTCCGGGCCATGATAAACCGGTTTTGAGAATTTTAAGCTCGTGTTGCCAAACTTGAAATTTTTCCCGTCCGCAACGCGTATTTCTCGCGCGAGTTTTGAGTTGAGTTTTTTAAACATGTAGCCGCGCTTTCGTTGGTTGAGATTTATGTTCGCGCTGATGTCTTTTGCCAAAATCAACTTCCCCCGGTAAAGCCTCTCGGCAAACTGGGGCGAGCTCCAGAGCCAGAGCCAGTCCTCGAAGTTTGGTATGTAGTGGTCGAAGTGATAATGGCTTATCGTCAGCACGTCGGCATCGCGGGCGGCTTCTAAAATCGTCCGCCTTGAGCGAGCGAGCGCCACGTACTCGCGCTCGTGGGGGCTGAGGTTGAACCTCCGGCCAAGGGCGGAACCAGGGTCGATTACGAGCTTGAGGTCATCGGTCTCGACCAGCGTCGCCATGCTCCGCACGCCGAAGCTCTCGAATGCGAGCGGAAGGACCCTTATTTCACCATTACCGATCGGCACCGGTTTCACGCGATCAAATCCACTTGCCCCGCGAAAACTTAAATCCAAGACATCACATACAATAACGATGCCCTCCCGCGTGAATTATCTGAAGAAGCCTAGGCTCAAGCGGCCAATTCTCATCGCTGGTCTGCCAGGCATAGCGTACATAGGCAAGCTGGCGGTTGAGTACCTCATCCACAAGCTCCACGCAAAAAAATTTGCTGAACTATACTCCGAGCACTTCCCCGAGTGGGTCATTCGGGAGGAGGGGTCGGCCGAAACCTTAAAGGTCGATTTCTCCTCCTGCAGGCCTGACGGATTGAAGCGCGACCTCATCCTTGCAACAGCCTCCGCCCAAGCCTCCTCATCGACGGGACAATACATGCTTTCAGGAGAGATCTTGGATGTCGCGGAAGGGCAAGGGGCTGACACCGTTGCAACGATGGCGGCGTATGCGATGCCCCCTCGCGAGTTCAAGGCAAAGGTGGTCGGAGCGGCATCGGACATTGAAACCGCCAAGCTCCTCCGTGAACACGGGATCGAGCTCATGAAGGGCGGGACAATCGTTGGGATGAACGGATTGCTCCCGGGGCTTGCCGCTGCACGAGGGCTGCACGGATTTTGCTTGCTTGGGACAACAATGGGTGGGCTGCTCGATGTACAGGCAACGGAGGGCATCTTACGATCCATCGGCGAACTACTCGGTTTCGAGCTGGATTTGCGGGAGCTTCATCGACATGCCGTGGTCCTGCCCAAGTTCAAGTTGCCGAAGTTCAAGCTGCCAGAGGGGGTCGAGGAAGAAGTCAGTTACATCCGCTGACTTTGCCGCTCGCAGCTCCGGATGCGCCACAAACCTCAAAAGAATCGATTGCAAATGGAAGTCTGATTCAGATGCTGGAACTGTCCAATAGGGAAATGAGGAGGATAGCGAGATTCTTCGTGACCCGCTCGATGCGAATAGGGCGGCGGCCGGATGGGGGATATGATGCCGTGCGCATCCTCTACAACGCAACGGATGAAAGCTGCGAGCGGATGGCATTCGCAGTGGAGGAGGAATGCTGGCGCGTTGGGGCTCACACCCTCCTGCTCACGGAGCGCTCGAGGCGAAACAGGCTTTGTTACAGGATAAAGCCGCGGAAAAGCCTCAAGGAGATGAATCCGTTTGCTGAGGCGTTGGCCAAGCGCATGGATGTGAGCATTTACTTGGGAGAGCCAGATGATCCACTTTGGGCTAGGGGTCTTTCAAAAAAAATGAAACTAACCGCGCCCCACAGTCAAAAACTACATGAAATAATTGACAGACGAAAGGTGAGGTGGGCATACTTCGGCTGGCCCGTCCCCGGAGCGGCGCCAGCCTATGGCTGCCCGGTAAAAAAATTCAGACGGATCTTCTTCAACAGCGTCAGGAAGTCGTTCACGAAGGAGCTGCTCGAGCTTTGCAATTACTATCGCCGTGCCTTGGAGGGCGGGGATAAAGTCGAGATCCTAGCCAACGATGGAACCGAGCTGTCGTTTAGCATCCGTGGTAGGCCGCCGCTGATCGACGATGGGGTTATCTCGCAAGAGGATATCGCGCGCGGCGATGTGGGGGTAAACATACCCTCCGGAGAGGTATTCATCGCCCCACTGGAGACTACGGCAAATGGCATCATCCGGTTTGAGCATGTGGCAATTCCCGGCTTCGGAAAACTCGAGGGGCTGAAGCTTGAATTCAAGGATGGAAAGGTGGTCAGATACGAAGCAGATCGGGGAAGGGAGAACTTCAAAAGATTCCTCGAGGCGAATACCGGCGAAAAGGATCGAATAGCCGAGCTGGGAATCTGATGCAACCGTGGAGCGGAGTATACCGGGGGGGCCATCATCGTTGACGAGAAGATCTTCGGCACGGCACACATCGCCATAGGCAACAATACCGGCGCATATCACGGCAAAAATCGTGCGTCAAGCCATCTCGACCTAATTAAGGATATGAAAAATGGGCAGCTCTTCGTCGATGACAAACTCATTATGGACAAGGGCAAACCGATTCAGTGATTTTGATTATTGTAACGATTGGTAAGGTTTTTGGTAAAATTGAGTTCCACTCCGCACAAAGTGATTTAAATGCATCATCGGAAGAGCATCGGAGGCGAATAAATCGGCGGGAAATAGATGGAAATAATTTTCACGATTCTTTTTATTTTGGCGGTAGTTTGGGGGGTTGGGCTACTTTTTGAAAAGTTTGGTCAACCTCTAATTTTGGGGGAACTCCTAGCAGGGCTGATCATCGGCCCGCCGATACTAGGTCTTGTTGGGCCACCGGGAGCTTTTTTTGAATGGACCGAAGCTTTGGATATCATTGCCAAGTTGGGGATGTTTTTCTTGATGTTCTATGCTGGGCTGATAACTGATCCTAAAAAATTATGGGGGAGGGCAAAAACCTTCTTCGGAGTTGGGATACTGGGTACCATTTTTCCGTTACTCTTTGGGGGGCTTGTTACTTGGTTTTTTACGCACAATTTTTGGGCCGCTCTTCTCATGGGCATCGCCATATCAGGCACTTCGCTTGTTACCAAGGTGAGGATACTCGGCGACTTGGGCATCCTCAAATCAAAAATAGGTTACTCTATGATGGGCGGGGCGATGGTGGACAATATTTTCTCGTTTATCATCGTCGCTGTTGCTCTCAAGGCGATAACGGTCGGGGCGGTGGGCCCATTAGATGTGGGGTATACAATAGTGTTAGTGGCCGCGTTCTTCGGGATCGCTCTGTTTATCGGCCGGCGCATCTATCCGAGGGTTAGAAAGTTATTTGCTCATCCAGGAGCGAGGGGTTTCACGTTCGCTTTAGTCATGGGCCTCCTGTTTGCCAGCATAGGACAGGTGATGGGGCTACACTTCATTATTGGAGCGTACCTCGCGGGCCTGTTTGTGCGCGAGGAATTCGTTGGAGGCAAAGCATTTCGTGATCTGGACAGGCGCTTTCAGGCCCTCAGCCACGGCTTTCTAGGGCCCATATTTATCGTGAGCGTGGCGTTTCATGTAAGCTTCGGAGTATTCGAGACCCATACCTTGTTTCTAATAGCGCTCGTTACGGCGGCGATAGCTGGAAAGGTGATAGGGGCTGGTGGCGGGGCATATCTCACAGGATCGAAGAAAAAAGAAGCGCTCACCATTGGCATAGGAATGAACGGACGGGGAACGGTGGAACTCATTTTGGCGATGATAGGTCTTGAGGTAGGGGTCCTTGTCGATGCTCACGTCTCGCTACTTGTATTCACAGCCTTCATAACCACCTTCATCACTCCGATAGGACTAAAGCACATGCTTCGCAAACGCCCTTGCCATCGGGGGGAAGGAAGAAATATCGAGGTAGAGAAAGAGTTCGCGAAAAACACGCCCATCAGGTTTCCTTAAAGCAATCGAAGTACCCGAAAAAAGATAGAACCAAACTGCTGAGCTTTTGGCAACAAGAACGTATTCTGGGTCGCGAAGTGATGGCTGAGATTTAATGTTTTAGTTATATAGCTGTTAGTTATGATTAACATTTTAACGTGGAAGGGAGATTCTCTTTGGGGTATTTAATGGAGCCAAGGCAGCGCCTTTCACGGGCGAAAAGAATTGTGGTGAAGGTTGGCACCAGCAGCCTCACCGACAAGCACTCAAGGCTCGACCCGAAAAAAATACAAAAATTCGTGCGCGAGACGATGAAACTTCGTCGATCGGGCAAAGAGGTGCTCATCATCACTTCCGGCGCGATAGGCGCTGGGATCGGGCGCCTGAAGCTTAAGAGGCGCCCGAAGGAGATGTCTGCGCTTCAAGCCTCCGCGGCGGTAGGTCAAGGGATCCTAATGCAAGTGTACGAGAAGTACTTCGGTGAGTACGGACAACCGGTCGCGCAGATGTTGTTGACGAGAGAAGATTTCGTCGATCCAGTTCGCCGCAGAAACTACGAAAACACTCTAAACGTCTTGCTGAAGTGGGGGATAGTCCCGCTCATCAACGAAAACGATAGCGTGGCGGTGGAGGAGATAAGGGTCGGAGACAACGACATGCTTTCAGCTTATACAGCAATCCACGCCCGGGCCGGTCTTCTAGTACTGCTTTCGGATGTGGACGGATTATACACCGGCGATCCCAGAAAGGACAAAAACGCGAGGTTGATCAAAGTCGTCGAGCGGATAACCCCTGAGATCGAAAAACTGGCTGGCAAGGCCTCACCGCGTGGTTTTGGCGGGATGATGAGCAAAGTGCAAGCGGCGAAGATAGCGTGCGAGTTTGGGATTCCAGTTGTTATCGCAAAAAGCAGCGAAAAAAACATCCTTGAGCGCGTGCGGGCAGGCGAAGAGGTGGGCACGATCTTTCTGCCGAGGGCGTGAAAATGGGAGAAGTGATGTCAAAGACAAAAGCAGCTCGGGAAGCGGCTCTAAAACTAGCCAATATCCCAAGCGAAGTCAAAACCGCCGCGCTGTCGAAAGCGGCCTCAGCCATCTCAAAAAACACGGATTTTGTGCTTAAAGCAAATAAAAAGGACATCGAGCTTGCCACGCGGCTGCTCGCTAAGGGGAAACTCTCGAAGTCATTCGTTCAAAGGCTCAAGCTGGACGAGGATAAGCTGAAAGAAATCGTGAGGATGATCGAAAGCGTCGCAAAACTTGAAGATCCAATCGGGAAAACTTTGTATTCAATGGAGCTGGACGAGGGGCTCGAGCTCTACAAGATTTCCTGCCCGATCGGCGTGATCGGGTCGATTTTTGAGGCGAGGCCGGACGTTTTGCCTCAGATCTCATCGCTTTGCCTAAAATCGGGGAACGCCATAATCCTCAAGGGCGGAAGGGAAGCAAAACATTCGAACGAAGCTCTCTTCGAGCTGATGCGTAAGGCCACCGAAGGGGCTGGGATCCCACAAGGTTGGATCCAGCTTATAGAGGCAAGAAAAGATGTGAGAGAGTTGCTCAAGCTCGATGAATACATTGACTTGCTCGTGCCAAGAGGGAGCAAAAAGTTCATCAAGTATCTACAGGCGAACACGCGCATCCCGGTGCTCGGCCACGCCGAAGGGATCTGTCACGTGTATGTCGACAAGCATGCCGATCTCGAACAAGCATTGAATATTTGCTACGATGCGAAGGTTCAATATCCTGCGGTCTGCAATGCGGCGGAGACCCTCCTCGTACATCGAGCTATAGCGCCGGACTTTCTGCCACGCTTGGCCGAACGATTTTCACGAGCAGGGGTCGAAATCAGGGGCTGTGAACGAACCAGAAGGATTTTGAAGGGCATCAAAAAAGCTACGGAAAAGGACTGGCGTGCCGAGTACCTAGACTTGACTATTTCCATCAAAGTGGTTAACGACATCGAGGAAGCGATAGAGCACATCAACACCTACGGTTCGAAGCATACAGATGCGATAGTCACTCGAGATCGAAAGAGCGCACTCAAATTCCTGATGGGGGTCGACTCCTCTAGCGTGATGCTTAATGCATCCACCAGGTTCAGCGATGGCTACAGATATGGTCTAGGTGCTGAGGTCGGGATAAGCACAAATAAGATTCACGCCAGGGGGCCAGTTGGGCTGGAGGGGTTGGTCACCTCGAAGTATTGCCTGCTGGGTAATGGACACGTGGTATCCACCTATCTCGGACCATCTGCAAAAAGGTTCTTGCACAAGCCACTCTCAAAGCGGTGGAGTGATATCGTGCGAATATTTGAAGAGGGAACTTAGCTGGGACGAACATGACATCGATTATGGAATCCATACCGAAAATCGAGCGCCGCACGAAGGAAATCAAAATATCCCCCGAAGAACTCGCAAAAACCATCGATCACACCAAGCTGTCCCCATACAAACCGACGGGGTCTATGAAAAAACTATGTGAAGAAGCGAAGGCATATCATTTCCACTCCGTCTGTGTGAACCCCTGCTGGACTCGCTTTTGCGCGAACGAGCTCAAGGGCACGGACGTGAAAGTAGACACGGTCGTGGGATTCCCCCTCGGCCAGACAACGCCGGAGGAAAAAGCATTTGAAACCAAGCAGGCGATCGGGGAGGGTGCAAGCGAAATTGATACGGTAATGAACGTCGCCAAGTTCAAGGACAAGGATTACGACTTCGTTAGGGATGATGTAAAGGCGGTCGTCGAGGCAGCTGGGGGAAAAACGGTCAAGGTCATACTCGAGACCGGCTACCTGACGTACGAGGAGATATCGGGGGCGTGTAAGATAGTAAAAGAGGCTGGAGCAGATTTCGTAAAAAACTCGACTGGATTCGGCCCGTTTGGGGCCACCATCCCCCACATACTCCTGATGAGGGAAGCGGTCGGCGGGGACTTCGGGGTGAAGGCGGCCGGGGGGATCAACAACTTCAGAGACGCCCTGAGGATGATAGCCGCAGGAGCGAACCGAATTGGAACGAGCGCTGGAGTCAAAATAATGGACAGTTATAGGTGGGCAAGACACAGCGACTGGCTCATTGAGGAAATCCCGTGTCGACTTTGTCCGAGCCGTAAAGCGTCCTTTACTAGCATGCCAAAATCGGTGTTTCAGTATTACAAAATGCAATGCGTGAACTGTCCGTATAGAGAATACAACAGGTTTTATGAATAAGTCGGGGGGTGCTCGTATCTTAAGAATAAACCTGTCGAGCGGCAAGGTGACGGAAGAGGAAGTGGATCAAGATACGAGAAGGAAGTTCATCGGGGGGCGGGGGCTTGGCGTCAAGATCGTGTTCGACGAGGTTGACCCCGGCGTCGACCCCCTGTCAGAGAGTAACAAAATCGTGTTCGCAGTAGGTCCGCTAACCGGGACGGCTGCCCCATCGTCCGGGAGATATGCGGTCATATCCAAATCCCCTCTGACGGGAACTATATTCGATGCTAATTCCGGCGGCTTCTTCGGACCGATGCTCAAGGCACTGGGGCACGATGTTATTATTGAGGGGAGAAGTGGCGATCCTGTTTATGTATGGGCGCATGACGGGGACGTAGAGCTGCGGGGCGCTTCTTCGGTATGGGGGAAGGATACCCACGAAACCACGGAGAAACTGTTGGAAGAAACCGACAGGAGGGCCAAAGTTGCGTGCATCGGACCGGCTGGGGAGAAACAGGTCAAGTTAGCATGTGTAATTAACGATGAACACAGGGCGGCTGGGAGGGGCGGGTTGGGCGCAGTCATGGGCTCAAAAAATCTGAAGGCGATCGTTGTATCAGGGCATAAAAAAACCCCGGTGGCTAACGAAAGTAAATTCAGAGAAACCGTGAAGCGCTGTTTAATGACGCTGGACAAGAATCCAATCACAAAGGATAGCCTTAAGATTTTCGGGACGCCGAGTTTGGTTTCCCTAATTAACGAAACCGGAATTTTCCCCGTTAGAAACTTCCAGCGGGGATATTTCGAAGATGCGGATGGAATCTGTGGGGAAAAATATCTTGAAAGGATTTTCGTCAAGCCCTACGCTTGCTTTGGCTGTCCAATAGGCTGCGGAAGGCTGACCAGGGCAAATGGCGAGGGTGGAGGAGGGCCTGAGTATGAAACCCTGTGGGCATTTGGCGCCCAATGCGGGGTGAGCAAGTTGGAGGACATAGCAAGGGCAAATTACCTGTGCAACAGGCTTGGGCTCGATACCATCTCGACCGGGAGCACGATTGGATGCGCGATGGAACTTTCCGAAAAGGGATACCTTACCGAGGGCATAGAATTTGGAGATTCGGAGAAGATGGTCGAACTCGTCAGAAAAACTGGGCTAAGGGAGGGGTTCGGAAAGGAGATCGGAGAGGGCTCAAAGCGTTTGGCCGAGAGATATGGGCACCCCGAAGTTGCGATGCAAGTGAAGGGGCTTGAACTGCCGGCATACGATCCTAGGGGAGTTCAAGGACACGCGTTAGCGTACGCGACCTCAAATCGAGGCGGATGTCATCTTCGAGCATACATGATCGGACCGGAGGTTCTGGGAGTTCCCGCCCCACTCGATAGGTTTAGGGCCGGGGGGAAAGCGAAAATAGTAAAGCTTCTGCAGGATGTAAGCGCCGCGGTGGATACTCTTATTCTTTGCAGGTTCACTTCTTTCGCCCTGAATATCGAAGAATACGCTTCGCTTCTGTCGACAGCAACCGGGATCGATTACTCCGCGGAAGAATTCAGGAAAGTCGGGGAGCGGATATGGAACTTGGAGCGCCTGTTCAACCTCCGCGCCGGATTCGGGAGGAAGGATGACACGTTGCCCCCAAGGTTCCTGAAAACACCGTTGAAGGAGGGAAACTCCCGCGGCAGGGTGGTTGAGCTGGAGAAGATGCTGGGCGAGTATTACGAGGCGAGAGGCTGGACCGAGGAAGGAAAACCGAGGGCTGAGCTATTGGAAGAACTCGGCATCGAGGGGTATGCGCGATAAAACTGGTTTCAAAATCTTTTAGGGATCGATTTTCAGTCCATGTGATCAAATGTCGATCGTCTATTATCATAGAAAACAATTTTTAGTGGATCGAGGAGTTTATGAGCCAGCCGAGGATACTTTTCTGCTTGCCGACAATCTCAATATACATCCTCATGAGCAAGTTTTAGAACTGGGCACTGGCTGTGGTTTGCTTGCGATCTTGGCGGCAGAAGCTGGGGCCCGAGTTGTGGCAACCGATGTAAATCAAGCTGCGCTCGAGTGCGCCCGAGCGAATGCAGTTACCCACGGGGTCGTGAACCGCATCGACTTCCGCCTAGGCGATCTTTTCGAGCCAGTAGCTGGAGAGCGCCTTGACCTCGTAATTTTTAATCCACCTTATCTACCCGTCTGCCCCGGGGAGGCGCTCGGAACCCCGCTTGATAAAGCTTGGGAGGCGGGGGCTGATGGAAGGGCAGTTATCGATCCATTTTTGAATAACCTGTCAAATCACCTCACGAAAGCTGGGCAAGGGCTGTTCGTACAATCGTCATTATCGGATCTCTCGAAAACCCTCAAGGTGCTGCGGGAAAAGGGTCTTCGGTTCAGCATGACGCGCAAGAAATTACCGTTTGAGGAGCTTTTCCTTTTTCGAGTTTTTAAATAGGTTTTTAGATATGTAATCGCAAGTTCGGATGTCGGTGATAACGTGGGGAAACGCCCTAGGAAGTGGAAGAAGAAAGGAAGGATGCGCTGGAAGTGGAAGCGCAAGCGGATGCGGCGGAAGCTCCGCAGAATAAGGCAGAGGAAGGCGTAACGGCTTACTGTAGATTTACTCGGTCCTCTTTCTAATGCGGCTCAGGGGATTGAAATTGCAACCATTAAACTGGATAGGCTCCACATTTTCGGCAATATGTGGATGTGACCGGCATGTTTGAATTGCAACAGGGGCAAACTTTTCCCTTGGAATCAGTTGGATGAGGTGCCCCTACTGCCGACCTGTAAACTTCGTAGTAAAATAATTGCTCTTTATCTCTGATGGTCACCTTGTCTTCATCGAGGTATTTGATCCTTTTCTCGTTAAACTCGATATCGGAAATGATTGAATTGAAAAAGCTCGGAAGCCTAGAGGTTCCCGAACCGGACTCTATGGGCACTTTGGCTCTCCATATTATTTCTTCTGGGAGCATATTCTCGAAGGCTTTGCGCAGGATCCACTTGCCCCATATCTGCCCCCTTTCGCTTCGAACCTTTAAATTTGGATCCAGTTCCATGGAAAATTTTTTAAATTCTGGGTCTAGGTATGGACGCTTAACCTCTATCCCCAAGACTTTGGCTAGCTCCGTCGATGAAAAACGCATTACGCTCCACAATTTTTGGAGCTCTAAAATTAGCTGCTCTCTTTCTAATCCGTGGAGAAAGCTGTAGCCCGCAAAAAGCTCGTCACATCCATCACCGGTCATAACAGTGTTTACGCCGTTCTCCCTGGCATTCTTTAGGCCGATGTAGACCGTCACACTATTGCGGATCTCCATGGGGTCGAATGAATCTGTGGCTTTTACGGTAACCCGAATGGCATCATATAGCTCGTCTTCATCAAAACTGTGAACAAAGTGCATTAGCCCAAGACGATTTGCCATTAGCGTTGAGTACTCGATATCCGGTGCAGGAGCATTCTGAAGAGCCGCCGTGAACGCTTTAAACCTTACCTGCTTAGATGCCAGATACGCGAGGACCGATGTATCAAGGCCACCTGAAAGCAGGATCCCATCCGCTAGATTTCTCTTGACGCTCTCATTCAACGCTTTTACAAGCGCACCGCAGGTAGTAACGTCTTTCGCGTTTAATCCTTTCTGGGAATCTGTCATACATATTTTATTTTTATTCGCCGCAAGGTTTTTATATTGGATGGATGTACCATCCAACGATGAAAATGGATGTAGCTAGAACTGTGGGGAGAATATCAGAAAAAATATGGGGTGGCAGAACTCCAAGTGAGGTGTTGTCCAAAAGGTTCAAGCTGTTCGTTCTGTTGGGAATTTTTTTAATTGTCATAAGCAAATTGCTCTATCTAGCCGGATTAACTTTCCCTAATTTAGAGCTAATAATTCCTGGTCTTGTCGTCATCGGCTCATTTTCGCTTTATTGTGGCCCGACGAAGTTTCAGCGAGGGGTGAACCGATATTTTGGAGCGATAGCCATCGGAATCATTTGCCTGGTAGACCTCGTTTTTTGGGGTTTCGATAAGATATTTTTCTTTACTTGGTCTGGCTTTGCCATCTGCTGGCTGGTGGCACTAAACAACAAACTCTCCATGTTTGATAAATTGAAAAAACTGTTGTGGCGCACGACGCTCACGGCCGCGGTTGCCATTATCATATTCGACATTTACACGGGGGTCCTCGGTTGGTCGCTACTAGGGGGTGCTGGACTGGCCGTGGCTTTTTTTGGCCAGATACCTTTCACGTTGTACCATCTCTGTTCTTTGGTATTCGTCCCTCCGTTGGTAGGGTTGGGCAAGCTGATGGTGAGGGTTAAAGTTCCGGTTGCAGTTGCGGTGAAGGCTCGAGCAGAAGTTCGTACAAGCATCAAATGAAGGAGGTGACGAAGATGGAAAGGAAACTTGAAGCGATCCTTGGGATAACAGCACTCATTGCCATCTGCGCGGCAGGGTCTTCGGTCTACGCAGTTTACCGGCTCAGCGATCTAGGAGCACGTGTAGAGGGACTCGAGGAAATGATGGTCCCGATAACCGTGGGGGTAACCATCGATTATGGCGATGATAACTTCAGAATAGAACAAGTGAGTATAGTCTGTGGAGCCACAGCTTTAGATGCTCTAGAAAAAATCGCAGATGTCCAAACGACGTATTATCCAACGGCGGGCACGTATTTCATCGACGCTATCGATGATGTCGCAAATAATTCAACTACGGGCGAGTACTGGATGTTCTATATTTGGAACGCAGAAACATCCGAATGGAAACAACCCTCCAAGGGTGCTGGGCTTTATATCCTGAAAAATATGGAGAATATCATGTTCAAATACGAAATCCCGACATGGTGATCACAAAAGGGTTCGTGCTGCGGCCCTCGTCCCGGCTTCTGCCTTCACGATATCTTGCGCGGTCCCGATCGCGATAACGTCATTTTCCCTTGGTCTAAAGGTTCTCATTAGCATGCCTTCGATTTTTTTGTTTACTTTTAGAAATTTATCTGGAAATTGAAGTTTGCCTTTTTTAAGGATGAGTATCGTTGCCCCATCGGCCCCCGCTTTAATCGCCTCATCCCGTTGCTCTATCCCCCTTTTGACCTTCTTTGCCGCCCCCCTGATGACGGTTGCCACATCAACCTTGCCGACCGTAAGATTGCCAACATCAATTTGAACGAACTCGAAGGGCCCACCCAGCGATCGCCTGCCCTTGGCAGTGAGAGAATGCCCACCACGCGAGGAGGTTATCAGCTCCCGCTTTTTTAGCCGATTGAGGATCGTGCGCACGCTACCCTCACCGACGCCGAGCTCCATTGCAAGTTGTTTGCGACCGATCCTCCCGTGCTTCGCTATGATCTCAAGTGCCCTCCGGATGTGAACCTCAGCGAAGCGCGGCAAGGGGCCCGCACGGAGCGACATAAATCAGCACTTAATCCTTCACGATTTCCGTCCCGGTTTTGCCATCCAATGCATCTATCGCGTTATCCAACGAGGTTATTATAGCTTTTTTCCCGTTCCATTCGAGGAACCGGATGCACGCCCTGACCTTGGGCCCCATGCTCCCCGCGAGGAAGTGTCCCTCCGCGAGATATCGCTTGGCCTCCGATAGGGTCATTCGATCTATCTCCTTTTCACCGGGCTTGCCGAAGTTCAGCTTCACCTTCTCAACATCGGTCAGGATCAGGAAAACATCCGCGCCAACCACCTGGGCCAACCTCTCCCCCGCCAAGTCCTTGTCTATCACCGCATCTATCCCTCGGTAGTGCCCATTCGCCTCCAGCACTACCGGGATTCCTCCCCCTCCGGAGGCGATGACGATTATTCCCGCATCGACCATCCTCCTTATCGCTTCGGCCTCGACATTGACTATCGGGTCGGGGGAGGGAACCACTCGCCTCCAGCACTTTTCTCCCACCGGTTTGACTTTTTTCACGATGTACTCTGGATGTTCGCGCTTGAGTTGTTTGGCCTCAGCCTCGGTGAGGAAATTTCCCACCGGCTTGGAGGCGTTCTCCCCGATAAACTCTGGGTCGTCGGGGCTGACCTGCACTTGATTCACCACCTCGCAGACGGGAATGTCTATCCCGAGGTCTCGGAGGTAGTCACCCAACGTCTGCTGCAGCATGTAACCGATCTGGCCCTGAGTCATTGCCCCGACTACGTCCATGGTCTGGGGCGGCACGATGTTTTTACCCGCATCCTGCTGCACCAACAGATTACCCGCTTGAGGACCATTGCCATGGGTGATTATCAACCTGTCATCAGGACCCATACGTTTCACTATCTGTGCGAGCAGCTTGGTGGTTATCTTACAATTTTTGAATTGCTCTGCGGTTGTCCCTTTTTCGCCTGCCTGCTTGATCGCGTTTCCGCCCAATGCAACCAGTAACCTCATCCCATCACCGAACTTTTAACGGAATAATAAACTATTGCCTTATGATATAAAAATAGTGGGGGTGGCGGCAGAACCAGCACATAAATGGCAAAGAAAAATGTCCCCCTTTGGTGCGAGGAGGGTTGAAAGAAATTTCAAGGGTTGGAACCAGCTGAATAAATTAAGAAATGCTTAAGCGAGCAGGGACACGAGCAAAGCCTTTTGGACATGCAGCCTATTCTCCGCCTGATCCCATACGACTGAGCGTGGGCCATCGATAACCTCTGCAGTAACCTCCTCCCCGCGATGAGCGGGTAAACAGTGCATGAAGATAACATCGCTCTTTCCTCTCCCCAGAAGTTTAGAATCTACCTGGTATCCACGAAAAGCTTTCAACCTCTGCTCTCTTTCCCGTTCCATGCCCATAGATATGAGCACATCGGTGTAGATTACGTCCGCGTTGACAACGGCTTGCTTCGGGGCATTCAACAACTCGAGTTTTGTGCCGCTCTCCTTCGCGTTCGCCCGCGCCTGCTCCAAGATTTCGGCCGGTGGCTCGTAGCCCTTTGGGCAGGCGGCAGAAAAGTTCATCCCGACCAGCGTGCAGCCGAGCATCAGGGAATTGCACACGTTATTTCCATCACCCACCCAAGCCACCTTGAGCCCCTTGAGTTTGCCCTTGTGCTCGCGGATGGTAAGTAGGTCTCCGAGCGTCTGGCAGGGGTGATGAAGGTCTGTGAGTCCATTGATTACCGGGACGCTCGAGTGGCTGGCGAGCTCGATGATGTCGTCATGTTTGAACAGGCGGGCCATGATTGCGTCCACATAGCGCGAAAGGGTGCGCGCGGTATCCGCTATCGTCTCGCCGCGCCCGAGCTGAAGGTCGCTCATCCCTAGGTAAATCGCATGTCCCCCGAGCTGCGTCATCGCTGTCTCAAAGCTAACGCGCGTACGGGTGGATGGTTTCGCGAAGAGCATGCCCAAAGTTTTACCGTGAAGCAGCTCATGCGGTTCTCCTTTCCGAACTTTTTCCTTGAGCTCTGCTGCTTTATTCAGAATTGCCTCGATCTCCTTCGGGGCTAGGTCCTGCATGGAGAGCAAGTGTTTAACCATCATCCAACCTCGCTCAGTATTTGGTCAAGCACCTTCATCAAGCGATCGATGTGTTTCCGCTCGACTATTAGTGGAGGCGCGAATCTCAAAACTTTGTCGGCCGTGCAATTTATGAGAAACCCCCGAGCCATCGCCTTGGCGACCGCATCGTTTGCAATTTTCTTCGACGATAATTCCATCCCCAGCAACAGCCCCAGCCCACGCACCTCCTGAACACACCCGTGTTTGTCGGCCAACTCGAGGAGGCGTTCCTTGAAATATTTGCCGACTTTTGCCGCCCGTTGGGGTAGCTTTAGCTTGAGCATCGTTTGCACAACGGCTTTCGCCGCCGCGCACGCGAGCGGGTTGCCGCCGAAAGTCGAGGCGTGGTCGCCGGGAGAGAACGAGTTCATAACTTCAGCCCCAGCACCGAGGCAGCCGATCGGGAAGCCTCCACCGAGCGCCTTTGCCATCGTCATGATATCCGGTTCAACTCCCCAGTGCTGGCACGCAAACCACTTTCCGGTGCGCCCCATGCCTGTTTGAATCTCATCGCAAATCAACACCACATTGCGCTCGTCGCAAAGCTTTCGCAATCCTGGCAAGTAATCATCGGATGGAACATTTATCCCGCCCTCGCCTTGAACCGGCTCGACAATTACAGCGGCGGTCCGCCCGTTCATCGCTCGCTCGACAGCGGCTAAATCATTGAATGGCACAAAATCGAAATTTTTTGGGATAAGGGGTTCGAATGGCTCCCGATAAGCACGCTTCCAGGTTGCGCCAACGGCTGCTGCCGTCCTGCCGTGGAAAGAGCCCTGCATAGCTATTATCTGCTCGCGCTTGGCGTGTTTGATCGCAAGTTTGAAGGCGCCCTCGACGGCCTCGGCGCCAGAATTGCAGAAGAAAAATTTATCGATTTTTTCAGGCGTAACCCGTGCGAGCAACTCCGCAAGCTCGGCCTGTTGCTGGATGTAATAGAGATTTGAGACGTGCATCAGCTTTCTCGCCTGGGAGGAGATCGCCCGCGTCAGCGCCGGGTGACAGTGCCCGAGCGAGCAGACCGCGATGCCTCCGACGAAATCCAGATACCTCCTGCCATTAACATCCCAGACGAACACCCCTCGCCCCTTGGTGAGCACGAGCGGCTGCCGCGTATATGTGTGCGCTACATACCGCTCATCGAGCTCCTGAACGCGCCGCATTTACTTGCCCCGCTCGATCATGGTGCCTACGCCGCTCTCGGTCAGAATTTCGAGCAGTAAGGCGTGAGGTTCGGAACCCTTGATGATGTGGGCGCGCTCAACACCGCTCTCAACGGCTTTCACGCACGCCTCGACCTTTGGGATCATGCCCTTTTTGACAACCCCCTCCTGAATCAACTTTCTAGCCTCTTCGATCGTTAACTTCGATATGAGCGTTTTTTCGTCCTTCGGGTCCCTCATTACTCCCAGGACATCTGTTAGGAGAATAAATTTCTTGGCGTGCATGATGCTTGCCACCTCCGCTGCCACCGTGTCTGCATTCAGGTTCAAGCTGCGCCCTTCCGCGTCGATCCCCACCGGCGCAATCACCGGCACGTAACCGCTGCCCACGAGGTAGTTGACGACGGTCGGGTTGATTTTTTCAATCTCACCAACCAATCCTAGGTCAACCTCAACCTCCTGCCCCTCGCGTGCCACCACATGCTCCATTTTCTTTGCCATGATGAAATTGCCATCCATCCCCGAGATCCCGACTGCGCGACCTCCGTGCTTGCTGATGTTGAGCACCATCTCCTTGTTGATCTTGCCCACGAGGTGCTT
>DAOUSU010000046.1 GCA_030627035.1 Hadesarchaea archaeon | reverse complement strand
GGAGGGGATTCGAACCCCTGAAAGCCCTACGGCTACAGGATCTTAAGTCCTGCCCTTTCGACCTCTCAGGCACCCCCGCAAGGAAAACTTCTCCGAGCCAGGCAATAAAACTAGCGCCGTCCTAAAATCCCGTAGCAAACTTATCACGGGTTTTTTGCACCTTCACCGATGACTTCGCTTGGAGCACGGCTCCATCCACCATCGGTTGCATCTGGCGCCATTCGGGGGGAACGTGGCTCCCCACATTTTTAGTCAACCAGCGTGCGGCTATGTTGTATGCACCCACGAAGTGCCTGCTCGCCTTGAAGCCGCATACCTTGCACGAGAACATGCGCCCATTCGGCTTGTTTCTTGCGCCACATATCGGGCACGTGCTTGAGGTTCCACGTACCTGCTCGTGCGGCAGGTAGTGGGTCTGATATCCACTCCGCAATGTTTTGTACTCCGTGTAGAACTGGAACTTGTGGAACGGCCACTGGTTGAGCCGCCTCCGCATGTCCTTGCGCAACGCTTTGCCGTTCTTCGATTTCCGCTTAGAACGCATTGACTGCCGGATGTTCGTCAAACTCTCAAAAACTGGCTCGACCTTCTCTCGGGACAAAATCCCAGCAACTTTCTTTGAAACAACGTGCATGAGCTGATTCATTCTATTGCGCTCCCTGCGGTGATATTTCGCCTTAAGCCGTTGTTTCTGCAGTGGATGTTGGGGGGGCACATCAAGCTTCTTTTGAATCGACTTTCGCTTGAGCTGTGATGCGTGCTTTATAGCTGGAAGCTTTGAACAGTCGAGGCGGATAAACTTGGGTTCTTGAGATGATTTCAAAATGCATAAATTGATGCTACGCTCGTTCACGTCGATGCCGCAGACGCCTTCAGCAGACTTGACCTTAACCTCACGCTTGAAAGGTACCCACACGTTTGCTCTATCTTTCCTGAAGCGGGAGATCGTGATTTCCCCGACGCGCTTTTTCCCCTCTCGCCAATCGCGCATATACATCAGCTCGTGGTGCTTGGTCACGACTAGTGGAAGCCAAAGATACTCTCCGCGACGGACGCGGATTTGAATCGAGTTACCGAAGAACCAGCAGATACCTGTAGAGTTCTTTTCTGTCCAGATCTCGAGGCGCATCGTCAGGGCCTCATAAACAGGTGGTTTCTTTGGATCAGCCGAACCCTGATGGCACAACCTCCTCCAGGAGCGGAGCGTCTGGGTTGCCACCTGTCCAGCTGAGTGGAACCAATGAGTTGCTATACTGAATTTAGATCTCCACTCTCCGTAAGCGATGTGGTGCAGGCCAGCACGAGAGGTGATACCATGCGCCAAACAGCGCTGGATGCAGAAGTTTACCGACTCTGCAAATTGATCGAGCAATTTGCTCAACCACTCTCGCTTTCGCCTAGTCAGTGGTGGCGTTACAAAACGTGCTGAACTCACAAGTTTCATTTTTCGCCTCCACGCTGTTCTCGCCAAATCCGTTCAAGCGTCTTTCGGGGAGAGGTCACCGAAAGTATTCCCGCGAATGATGCGGTTTGATATGGAAATCGGTAGTTACGTTACCTTCTCTTGTGAGCCCTGCGATAAACAGCACGGTACTTCTTTTTTTCGCGTTTTTTCTGTAGCTTCTGCTCTAGCTCCTCCTCTTCCTTCCACGACATGGGGATCACATGGTGCCCCCGACGGGATTTGAACCCGTGTCGCGAGCTCGAGAGGCTCGCATGATTGACCGGTCTACACCACAGGGGCAGTTAAACCTCTGTTCTTTAAAGTAAAAGATTTTCTGGCTTGTGGTCTTCGCCAATAGAAACATTAAAATGCCATTTAATCACGTCCCGCCAAATGCAACGCTGAATGGGAGACAGAACGTTTGCTGGTTAAATCACCACAAGAGGCCATATGGCGGGCCCGGGGGGATTCGAACCCCCGATCTACAGCTTAGGACGCTGCCGCCCTATCCGGACTAGGCCACGGGCCCGTACAAAATTGAACGGATAAACTTATGACTTTGCTGGTTGGTCGCCGCCCTGCCCCCCGACGAAAGTTATTTAAAAGCGCTTCCCAAACACTTGTAGGTTTAGAGGTGATTGAATGGGTGCTTCGAGAGCTCTTGGCGTATTGCTTTGCATTGCTTGTGTCGCAGTTGCGGTTGCCCACATTTATTACGGATACTGGATTGGGCCATTGCCGCATCTCGCATTTGCATTGCCACTCACAATAGGATTGCTGGTCGTCTGCGCTCTGGGCTTCTGGCTCGGGTGGATCATGGCGAGCACCAAGGAAGCAGCGCCTGTGGCACCGGCAGAGCCAGCGCCGAGTGTGGCTAGGGGCAAGACCAAAAGGAAGAAAAAGTAAATCCTTCCTCCGACAGTGATTTTTAAAGTTTGCCCCCCTTAGTTTAGCAGGTGCGCGTTTGAACTACAGGCGCTGGCTCATCGTTGGTTATTTGCTTGTGCTGATGGCCTTCACGACTTCTGTGCTTTTAATCCCCGGCCAGAAATATGACACGCTCACCACCTCGGACAGCGGGTGGTTCTACGACATGGCAGCTGATATCGAGGAAAATAACGGGATTGTTGGAAACAATCGCCTTTCTCACGCACCTTATGGGTTACCCTATGGCTCTGATTTCAGTCAGTCGCTGATGACGGTGATGCTCTACCGGGCCATCCATGCAGTTAGCCCCGACGTTAGCTTAATGGACGTCGTCCGGTATTGGGCCCCCCTAATCTTCGCCTTAACGTTGATACCTCTCTTTCTCATCGGCAGGGAGCTTGGAGGGGATCTCGCCGGATGCGCAGCAGCATTTTTTGCAGCCGTCTTAACCTCAAGCATCTATTGGATGAAGGTGGGGTCTTTCGACAGGGACCCAATTATGTCAACGATACTCGCGGCGTGGGTGATGTATCTCACCATACGGCTGTTCAAGGCGCCTCGCAGCTCTATCCCGACGTTTGCGGTTTTGGGCGGATTGGTTTACGGTTTATTCGGACTTTCGTGGGCGGGCTGGTGGTACCTCGTGCCGATTATCGTCGGTGGGCTACTGTTCGCCCTGTTGGTCAAGTTTTTAGAGAAGTTGGTTCACGGGGCGATAGGTGCCTCAGGCGCGCTCTTATCGAGTCTGCGCGAGCACTTGGGCTTGATCGCAGGCGTAGTGAGTGTGCTGTTGTTGGTGACAATAGCCCTGTGTACCGTAGGAGGGCAGGCCCCCCGCTTATGGATCGGCATCATCCAAACCCTCTTTGGCTATGCGGGAATCGGTGGAGGGGCGGGGGTAACATTCACTAGGTATGCTGGGGAAATGGCCGCGCCTGAATCCTGGAGTGATGTGATCTACAGCTTTTATGGTGGTGGGGACCTAACGGTGGGGACCGCTTCCATACCGATTTTGACCGTGCTAATCTCCATTCTATCCACGCTAGCTTTGCTCAAGTTCTGCTGGTCACGAAAGCGTTGGGAATTATTGGCATTCCCATGGCTCATCGTCTTAATGGCGATGGTCTGGCCAGGTGCTGGACAGGCGAGGTTTACACGTCTGTGGTGGCCGCTTGTGCCGGTATTGGCGGGTGTTGGCGTGGCGGTGCTGGCTTCCCTCATCAGGCGGGCATCCTTTGAACAGTTCGGCGGGTGGCTGGAACATCTCCAAAGACCGATTTTGATCGCATTTTGTGCCAGCATTATCGCGACACCGTTTATTTTGAATGCGTACGGAACTGCTGAGCACACGACCCCGCCGACCGAATGGAATTTCAGCGGTTTGGATGCGGGGTACATGGATGCATTTGACTGGCTTCGCGAGAATACGCCAGAAAGTTCCGTTGTCGCAATTCAATGGTCCTATGGACACCTCCTCACCGGCGCTTCTAGGCGAGCATCTGTTACGGATGGTTCTGAAGTCAGAGGGGAGGAAGGCGTCTGGGAGAATGATCCTTCATTTACCATTCGTCCCCCCGACTACATCTACTACGTGCAGGATCACACGGGATACATATATGGCATAAATGCCAATCCTCGCTCCTACGCCGTTAACGGCAGACGGATCGACGTTCAGCAGCTTCCAACTATGGGCGAAGATGAATTCAGATGGGTTATCAGCACCTATCGAGATAACTACAACTGCAAAATCGACTACATCGTTTTTGATGCAGCACAGTATCTTCAAGCGATGAATGCGCAGAAATGGGGGCCCGCAAAGATATTGCTGGACTCGACACGCAAAGCGACGTCTCAAACAGTCAGCACCGAGGACCAGAACTACGTGTTTAATTTCGGTGAAAATCGAGAAAACGTTGTATTTACGCCAACTGGAGACGTTTACCTCAGAACCGACAGCGAGTCTAAGCATCTAGACGGTTACGCCTTTTTCGCCGTTACGATCAGCGAGGGGGGCCAAATATCACTGTCGGATTTTTACGGATTTTTCCCACCTCCATCCGCGCCGGATATCCCCGAAACCTTGCTAGTGTTCCTCGACGAAAGGGGGGGCATAGTGACAGCTTTGCTTGTCGAGTCCAAATCAGCCGAAATAAACGCACTCCCTATCCCAATGGGCATACGCATTTTTGAGGGGAATGTTGGGGATTTTATCACTGACTACCTACAAATTGGGTACACCAGTTCAAATGGTTTGGTGAAAGTTGCCCAAGTCATCCACGAGAACATGCCGTGATAAAATGCAAAGACCAAAAGGAACCCGAGACTTGATTGGCGAGGAGCTCACGAGCGTCCGCCACATTTCGCGCGTGATGGCGGATGTGTTCAGGCGTTACGGCTACGAGGAGGTCGAAACCCCCGCTTTTGAGCATCTTGAGCTCTTTGAGAAGAAGAGCGGAGCGGCGATAGTTAAGCAGCTCTACTCATTCAGGGATAGAGCAGGTAGAAAACTCGTTCTTCGCCCGGAGCTAACTGCACCGGTTGTTCGCCTCTATACCGAAAAGCTCAGATCGGCCCCTAAACCGGTAAAGCTTTGTTATTTTGGCCACTGCTTCCGCCATGAGGAGCCCCAAGCGCAGCGGTGGAGACAATTTTTCCAGTCGGGCGTGGAACTCATAGGCTCCGCCCGCGCCGAAGCCGATGCCGAGGTTGTCGCGTTGGCAGACGATATCATGCGGGAGCTCGGTCTGTCCGGCTACGAGCTGCGCATCGGGCACATCCGCCTGCTCCGGGAGGTGCTCGCCCATGCCGGGGTGGAGGGCGATGCTCAAGACCCGATCCTGCGGGCAATCGATAGCCACGACGAGGGGAGGATTCGGGAGGAGCTTGACCGTGCCGGAATCAGGGGAAAAGACGAAAAAATGCTCCGGGCATTGGTTGCCCTTCGTGGGGGCGAACCCGTTTTGGGACAGGCGGAAAAACTCGTCGCGAATCTCCCGGGGGCAAAGGAGGCGGTGAAAAATTTACGCGAAATTCTCAAACACCTTCGTTCCCTCGGCATCAAAGAATTCATCGTGGACCTCGGGATCGCCCGCGGACTCGAGTACTATACGGGGTTAGTGTTTGAACTCTACGTCGACGGGGCCCAAATAG
This sequence comes from Hadesarchaea archaeon, assembly GCA_030627035.1. Taxonomy (GTDB): domain Archaea; phylum Hadarchaeota; class Hadarchaeia; order Hadarchaeales; family Hadarchaeaceae; genus DAOUSU01. The sequence continues at coordinate 1,882 of DAOUSU010000046.1, read as the reverse complement.
CTGGAGGAGGACGCTACGATGAGCTGATAGGGCTTCTCGGCGGCGAGCCCTGCCCTGCAGTTGGGGTCGCCTTTGGAATCGACCGCATCGCCCGGGCACTCCTAAAACAGGGGGTGAGAGTCCCGCGCGAGGGATTGGATTGCGTTGTCCTTCCCGCGAGCGAGGAGATGTTAAGGGAATGTCTAAAGATAGCCGGGGAGCTGCGCAGGGCCGGTCTAAATATCGATGTTGATTTGATGGGGCGCAGGCTCGGTAAAGCAATTGCGTATGCGGGCGCTCGTGAGGCCAAGTCGGTTGTCATAGTTGGGGCAAAAGACTTGAAAATGGGGAAGGTCACGTTTCGGAATATGAGAACAGGTGAACAAGAATTGGTTGCGCGCAAGGAGCTTGAGAACAGGCTAAAATCGATAACCTAACTTTTCAAAAATGCGCTTCATCTTGAGTGAGTCTTGCTCCAAAATTGGTGATTCCGAGATCAAAGTGATGTCGATTTTTCGTTTGAGGACCTCTTTCGCGAGGGGTTCGAATGGGGGCTTGTTCGCCTCAAGCGGCAGATGGCGCCGCTCGTTTCCCTGTCCAGGAATTTTTGCCGGTGCCCACTCCATGCTCGTGAAGTGGGAGTGCAGGTGCTTCAGTTTCAACGGCTTCAGCTTATCGAGGATTCTGGCGTAATCGACTTTTCCTGCCCCCCTCGCATAAAGGTGAGCATAGTCTACAACTGGCGTGCACCCCCCGAGCTTTCTACAAATATCAATAACCTCCTCAAGCGTACCAAATTGGCTGACCTTGCCCGTCGTCTCCAGCCCAAGCTTGACCCCTTTTATCCCCATCTTTTTCATTCGATCGAGCATGTCGGCGCAGGCGTCCTTGACGGCTTTAAATGCAACTTCGGGCGGCAGCTTGCCGTAGAACCCCGGGTGAAATACCGCGATCCCCGCACCCATGTGGAATGCCCGCTCTACGGAGTCAAGGATGCGTCGCTTTGATGCCTCTAACTTTTTCGGCTCTTGGGAGCAGAGGTTGATGAAGTAGGGGCAATGAACCGAGAGGGGTATGCCTAGCTCCTTTGCAACTTCTCCGACTTCATTCGCTGTTTCGTTACTCATCCCCACTCCACGGACGAACTCAACCTCCATCGAGTTGAGCTTGAGCTCGGCTACGCGCCTTATGCCTCCGGCGGTCGTCCGATCTCTGCTAGATAGGGGGATGCCAGCCGGACCGAGATATATCATAATATTACCAAAAGACTTATGACGGCGGGTAAAAATCTCTTGCGTCGAGGCGAAGCCATGTTGAGCAGATTTCGGGATCGCGTGAGCCGCCTTGTGGAACCAATAGCTAGAGCATTCGCGCGAGCGGGCTTCACCCCAAATTCCCTTACTTTGATGGGGTTAGCCGTTGGCATCGCTGCGGCCATCCTCTTCGGATACGGAATGCAGTTCTGGGCGGGGATAGTTCTCCTCGTCTGCGGGTTTTTTGACCTCATCGATGGGGCAGTTGCTCGAACGACAGGTAAGAAAACCCCTTTTGGGGGAGTACTCGATTCGGTCACTGATCGATACGTTGATTTTTTGATCTTTTTGGGCATCATTTGGGCCGGGCTGGCTGACGCCGGACTTCTGCCTGGTTGGATGTGGGGATTTTTAGCGCTCGTCGGAAGTTTGATGGTTAGCTACATCCGCGCTAGAGCAGAGGCCGCCGGATCAGGTAAGCTCGAGGTTGGGATCGCCGAGCGTGGGGAGCGGATCCTCATCCTAGCAATTGGGGCACTCGTGGGCTATACGAAATATGCCGTGGTTCTGATCGCGGTTCTCACGCATATCACCGTTGGGCATCGCTTGATCGTCACGAGGCGTCGCATGCGCTAACCGCTCGAAAGCTT
>DAOUSU010000020.1 GCA_030627035.1 Hadesarchaea archaeon | reverse complement strand
GGGAGAGCGGGTCAACTCCTGGCCTGAGTTCTTGGTAAAGCAGTGCTGCCCCCAACCCGCGACCGCCCAGAAATGTTCGCGCAAGTTTTTCGGGCGTTGGCCGATCCTCGAGCGAGCTTTTCGTCAGGTCAACGTATAACAGCTTGCCAGCATAGCCGAACAAATGAGCCCCTAACCCCTTGTAGTTAGCTTAAAATAAAAACGGCGGCAATGATGATGTCGGGGCTTTGGCATGAACGAGTCGGATAGGGAGTTAGAGGAGATACGTCGGAAAAAATTGGAAGAGCTGGAGAGGAAATCCGGGGGAAAGAAGGCAATCGACAAACCCATTCAGGTCACGGACAGGACGTTTGATCAGGTTATTAAAACTCATCCAGCGGTTGCAATAGATTTTTGGAGTGAATGGTGTCCCCCCTGTAGGTTCATCGCGCCAATTATCGAGGTGCTGGCAAAAGATTATAGTGGGAAGGTGATATTTGGGAAGCTAAACGTCGATGAAAATCTGGCGATTGCGAGGAGGCACGGCATAACAAGTATCCCAACTTTGTTGTTCTTTAAGGACGGAAAACTAGCAGGTCGGATAATAGGTGCCGTGCCAAGGGAGCATATCGAGCGAGAGCTCACAAAAATAATCGGATAGATCACGGGTATTGAAATGGAATATTGGGACTTGATCATCATTGGCGCGGGACCGGCTGGACTTACGGCCGGTATTTATGGAGCACGCAGCGGCCTTAAAACTCTAATTCTGGAAGAAAAGATTCCGGGTGGAGCCGCTGCCGAATCCCCATTAATCGAGAATTATCCATGCTTTCCCGGAATTAGCGGACGCGAACTAGTCGACAAAATGTTGGAGCACTGCAAAAAATCTGGCGCAGAAATACATGAGCTAGAAAACGTAGCTGGGCTTGATGTCAGGGGCGAAAAGAAAATTGTTAAAACTAATAAAAAATTGTATGGAGCTTCCGCGGTCATCATTGCTTCTGGATGCAGCCACGGAGAGCTTGGAGTGCCAGGTGAAAAAAAATTCCGCGGCAGAGGGGTAAGCTATTGTGCGATATGTGATGGCGCCTTCTTCAAGGGAAAAAAGGTTATCGTCGTGGGTGGCGGAAATTCGGCGGCGACATCCGCACTATACCTCTCCAACCTTGCGTCTAATGTCAAACTGATTCATCGGAGAAACCAATTAAGGGCGGAAGAAGCCCTTGTAAAAAATTTGCGGGAGAAAAAAGTAGAGTTTCTGTGGAATACTGATCTTAAAGAAATCAAAGGCGAGGGGACGGTGAAAAGTGCAGTTTTGTATGATAATAAAAAAGGCGAAATCAAAGAGGTTAAAGTTGACGGTATATTCATTCAGGTAAGTGAGGTACCAAATAGCCAATTTGCTAAAAAAGCCGGGATAAGCACAGACAAACTCGGGTACGTAGTTGTCGATGAACGGCAAAGAACCAGCATAAATGGCGTATACGCCGCTGGCGATGTGACGACATGTCCGATCAAACAAATTGGGACAGCCGTTGGGCAGGCGATAATAGCAGCCACAGAAGCGTTTGGTTACATTAAAAGGCCTTACTACTACAAAGGCTGATGACAATTCATGCAGATATGAAGGGCAAAGGAATATTCCTGTGGGTAATTTTTAAATCAAAAAATATAAATACAAGTATTTCGCTACTATTCCCGATATTCGAGGTGTTGAATTGGGCAAAATCAAGGTGAAAAAGTCGATAGCCGGGATTAACGAGCGGATAAAGCGCGGCGATGCGGTGGTCACGACGGCCGAGGAGATGGTCGAACTCGTGAGGGAAAAGGGCGAGGTTGAGGCGGCCAAGGAGGTGGATGTCGTCACCACTGGCACCTTCGCGGCGATGTGCAGCTCGGGAGTTTGGCTAAATTTCGGGCACTCCGACCCCCCGATAAAGATGCAGCGCGTCTGGCTCAACGATGTCGAAGCTTACACCGGCGTCGCGGCCGTCGATGCATATATCGGGGCCGCCCAGCTCAGCGAAACTCGCGGCTTCGATTACGGTGGCGGGCATGTCATCGAGGACCTGGTGCGAGGAAAGGAGATCGCGCTCCGCGCCATCGCCTACGGCACCGACTGCTATCCCAGAAAAGAAATCGAGATGACGATCACGATTCACGACCTCAACCAAGCTGTGCTCTACAACCCACGCAATGCCTACCAGCGATACGCGGCGGCGACAAACTCTGGGGAGGAAACGCTTTACACCTATATGGGGACGCTGCTGTCGAACTACGGCAACGTTACCTTTTCCGGGGCAGGTGTCCTAAATCCCCTTTCCAGGGATCCAAATTATGAAACGATAGGAGTTGGCACGCGCATCTTCCTTGGGGGGACACAGGGTTACATCGCATGGGAGGGGACTCAACATAACCCGACTCACGGGCTTGGCACGATAGCTACAATTGGAAGTCTGAAAGAGATGAGCCCGAGTTACCTCCGTGGCTGCACCATCCGCGGGTACGGCACATCCCTCTACGTTGGGTTGGGGGTCCCAATCCCGATCATAAATGAGAACATCGCACGAACCGCTGGCGCCGGAGAAGAGCAGCTTAAAACGGAGTTGCTGGACTACGGCGTGCCACGGCGGGATAGGCCGGTGGTGCGGGAGGTCACGTATGCCGAGCTCCTCTCGGGCAAGATCGAGGTAAAGGGCAAGGAGGTGCCGGTGAGCCCCCTCAGCAGCTTCAAGCTCGCCCGCGAGATAGCCGATAAGCTTAAGGGATGGATCGAAAAGGGCGAGTTCTTCCTCAATCCAGCGGCTGAGTTGCTTCCGCGGGATACCGCCTTTAAGCCGATGAAACAGATCGGCGTGGTCCCATTGGCCAAAGACATCATGACCAAAAAGGTGGTGATCGCAACTCCCAGGGACTCGATCGCCAGCGCGGCAAGGATATTTGCGGAGAAGAACTTCGATCATCTCCCGATCGTTGATCAAAATGGGAAGCTTGTTGGCATCGTTACCTCCTGGGACATCGCCGTGGCGGTTGGAACCAAGAAGCGGAGGCTCTCGGATGTCCTGACCCCCAAGGTCATCACGGCGAGGGAGGACGAACCGATCGACGAGGTGGCGAGAAAGCTCGAGAGGCACGGAATCTCCGGAGTTCCGGTGGTGGACGCGGAAGGACAGCTTAAGGGAATCCTAACCACCGATGACATCTCGATGCTAGTCTGGAGGCGAAGGAGATGATCAAAAAGGTGTTGTTGAGGTACTCGACCCAAAGAGCAACGGAGCCGATCCTGGCGTCCGTGATCAAGCAGACGGGCGTGCTGTTGAACATCCTGTACGCGGACTTCACCTCGCGTGGAGGGGAGATCCTTCTCTCGATCGATGCCCCGGAGCAGGATGTGGGAAAGGTCATTGGGCTGTTGAAGCAAAGGGGCGTCGAGGTCCAAGAGCTCAAGCGCGTGATCCAGCTCGATGAGGAAAAATGCTTCAGCTGTGGCGCGTGCCTCTCGCTCTGTCCAACTAGGGCGCTTCGACTCGCCGATGATTATTCCGTCAAGCTCGAGGAGGACAAGTGCATCTACTGCGAGATCTGCGTACCGTCCTGTCCTGTGCAGGCGTTGAAGATTTCAAAATACGGTTGATGGGGGCTTGAGATGTACACTCGCACGTGGTCTTTCAGGGAGACGAACCTCGTGGTCAAATCGGACGTCGAGGAGGCGATAGACGTTGCCACTGGGACCGCTCTCGAAGCTAGGCGCTGTGTTGAGAGGTTCATCGTCGAACATCCCGAATTTAGGTATTCGCTTGAGCCCCTGCACGTGAAGGCGGATGGATGCCCAAGGGTCATAGGACTCATGCTCAGAGCCGGGGAGGTTGCGGGGGTTGGGCCATTCGCCGCGGTGGCTGGAGCGATCTCGCAGGTCGCTTCCGATGCCGCCCGCGATGCAGGTGCCAAAAATATATTGGTTGGGAACGGTGGAGACATTTCGATAATCGGGGATAGAGAATTCACGGTGGGGATTCATGCCGGTGGATCAAAAATTTCTGGAAAATTGGGTTTCCTCTTCAGGAGGGAGGACCTACCGGCGGGTATATGCACGAGTTCGGGGACGGTTGGGCATTCGATAAGCTTTGGGCAAGCCGACGCCGCTGTGGTAATTGCCGATGAAGCATCCATCGCCGATGCCGCGGCCACATCCATAGCAAATGAGGTGAAAGGTGCCGATGTCGAGCGAGCGATCAAGCGCGGTTTGGACAGGGCGGATGAGATCTCCTCGATTAGGGGTTGCTTAATTGTGCGAGGAAACCGCATTGGGACGACAGGCAAGCTGCCCAAGCTGGTCCCGACTCGCGGGCAGAAAACTGAGGGAGAATTTTTTAAAATGGGCCGGTAGTTTAAGCGTCCAAACTGGGAAGGCTAAAAAGGCTCGAGAGCAAGTCGATAGGGAAGCGTGGTAGCGGGATAAGTAGATGATGGGAAAATCCAAGCTTGAAAGATACCTTCAAATGCGCCGTGAGTTTGCGGACAAGCGGCTGATCAACCTCAACCCAATTCAGCGAGGAGGGGTCCTCACCGAGGCGGCCAAGGAGGCAATAGTTGAATTCGGGGACGGCTACTCGACCTGCGACTGGTGCCCGCCGAAAACCTCTAGGCTCGACCAAATCGAACGTCCTCCCATAGCTCAGTTCATGAAGGACCTCGCAACTTTCCTTGGCATGGATGTGGCGCGGGTCGTGACGCGCTGCAGGGAGGCAATTTTCATAGTATTCAGAACCCTCGGCAGACCGGGAGATTACGTTGTGGTCGATGGCTTGGCCCACTACTCCACTTATGTGGCGGCGGAACTTGCGGGCTTGAAGGTCAAGGAGGTCCCCCACGGCGGTTACCCCGAGTTCAAGCTCAACCTGGACGCTTACGCGGACAAGATGGATGAGGTCAAAAGGGAAACAGGAAAACTTCCTGCTGCCGTTCTTCTAACTCACGTCGACCCCACCTACGGTAATTTGAACGATGCTGCAGCGGTTGGTAAGACATGCCGTGAGCATGGGGTTCCATTTCTGCTGAACGCGGCATATACTGCGGGAGTGATGCCTGTGAACGGCGAAAAACTCGGCGCCGATGCCATCGTTAGCAGCGGCCACAAGTCTTGGGCGGCGAGCGCCCCCACCGGAATTCTCGCGATGAAGAGGGAAATCGCCGATCGGGTTCTCGGGAGGTCCAAGATAGTCGGGGACTGGAGCAAGCGGAGTTTTCCCCAGAAGGAATGCGCCCTGCTTGGCTGCACGGTCATGGGGGCACCCCTCCTAACCCTGATGGCCTCGTTCCCCAGCGTTGTTGAGCGGGTCGGTCATTGGGGTGAAGAGGTGAAAAAAGCTAGATATCTCGTTGAGCAGCTGGAGCGCATCGAGGGGACCCGGCAGCTTGGAACTAGGCCCAAGCAACATACGTTGATCCACCTCGAGTCCAACGGGCTTTACAAGGTCTCCCAGACTCACAAGCGCAGGGGCTTCTTCTTGTACGAGGAGTTGAAGAAAAGAAACGTCGTCGGCATTCAGCCGGGTCTGACGAAACACTTCGAGCTCAGCACATATGGATTGACTCCGGAGCAGGTCACCCATGTGGCAAGCGCATTTCATGAGATAGCCGAAAAGTATGGGTTAAGCGTTGGGTGACAATGCTAAAACACTCCTATTAGTAGTCTATCGTATAACTTGCCAAAGATTTTAGCAAAAAATTCAAACCTCGGCCAACACAATCTTTAAAGGGCAAGCGCGCTCTAAATGCGTTAAAGGTGGTTTTGATGGAGCCTATTACTTTCAGAACCGCCAGCGGCAAGTCCTATCACCTAGAGATAGACAAAATCAATCCAAACATCCTCACAGCTGGCTCCCCGGGGAGAGTCCGCAAGATTGCCAAATATCTGAAGAATGTCAGGATCGAGGAGGGGGACCGTGGCATGACAGTGGTCCACGGCGATTATCGGGGCCTACCGGTGTCCGCTTTTCCTACCGGGATGGGTCCTGCCAGTGCCGCGATTGTCATTCCTGAGGCTCTCGAGGTGGCAAAGGGGCCGATCACGATGCTCCGGCTCGGGACAGCCGGGTCGCTTCAGCCGTTCGTTGGGGCCGGCGACATAGTCATAAGTTCGGGATCCGTTCGAGACGAGGGCACTACTAAGGCCGCGGTCGGGCCGGAATACCCGGCGTTTGCTGACCCAGAGCTAATTCCAGTGATGGTGGCCTCTGCCGAGAAGCACGGCTACGAATTCGGGAAAAACCTTTGGGTGGGAGTCGGCCATGTGAAAGATGACCTCTATTTCATAGAGACCCCTCAGTTCTCACCGATGATCGATTTTTTGAAGCCGAAGCTCGAGTCCTACAAGCGAATGGGTGTCCTCACGAGCTCCATGGAGTTCTCGGTCTATTGCATCATGCGCGACTTCTATGAGGGGCGTAGGGATGACCGGATCTTGACTGGGGAAATGCTTGCAATTCTGGGCACGGCAGAGAAGGAGGGGGCCGTAGACGTGAGCAAGGTGGACAAACCGGAGCTGGAGAAAGATATGATCGAGATAGGACTGGATACTTTGGTGCTGGTTGACAAGCTTAGGAAGGGGAAAAAGGTGGATGTGGACTTGAGCGGGACCATAAGCAAGCTAATTCGGGCCCCGTCGCGGTTCAAGCTCGCTAAAAAGTAAGTCGGAGAATTTATCCTATCAAGCCCATACGTAAGACGTGAGAGAAGAGACGAATCCCTTGGGCTTCCACCGAGCTTGATCACCGCGTGAATAAAATGCTCATTTACCGTTATCTCTTGAGATACCCCAACAGGCGCTCCTGATTCAGCTCACACAGCCTTCGCCTGACTAATCGTTTCAGCTCGGGGATCCCCTCACCGGTTCTAGCAGAGATGGGCACTACCACGTCATCCCATTGGCGCCAGGGTTGGGGCATGCTAAGCTTCTCGCAGACGTTGTCGAGCACCTCGTCGCGCTCATCTGGATAAATCAAATCAATTTTGTTCACGACCACGATCGGACGAAGCCCCAGCTCCCGCAGGAACTGAAACATCTCGATATCTACTGGTACTTGCCCCCGCCGCTCCCAACGCTCGACGATTTCGCCGAACGCACGGGCATCGAGCACCTCAAGCGCGAGGAGGATTTTCTGGCGGTTGCGTTCGAGGTAGCGGACTATCCCGGTTTTTATCTCCTCCTGCCTGGCCCTGCTCATGCCTGCCATGTAACCGAAGCCGGGCATATCGACCACTTCGAGTTTGCCGCAGCGGTAGCGGATGGGCCTTCGCGTGACCCCAGGCCGCTTGCCCACTTGGACCCGCTTTCCCGTGAGCTGCCGGATCACGCTGGACTTGCCCACGTTCGAGCGACCTACCAATACGATTTCCATTCGTTTCCCCAGTACTGTATGCTCGCTAAACTAAGTTTGCTTAGTCACATGTGTGCACGGTCGTGAATACCATCAAATTTTGGAAACTTTTTGCAAAGGGAAACTAGGAGGCATACATACGCACGTTCTCGGTGAAGCGGCATATGTGCACACGCTTCGAAACGACGTATATGCTCACCTTAACTTTGCAATACAGGGTGCCATGAAGTCCGCAAAAGGTTTAAAGAGGGCTGTTTCTACAATCGTAAGGCAATACCATGGCCGATATTCTGCTCACCCACGCAACCGTTGTGACGATGAACGGGCGGCGCGAGATCATACGCGACGGTGCCGTGGCTATCGAGGGCAACCTCATCGCCGACGTTGGAAAGACCCCGGAGTTGAAAAAGCGTTGCCGCGCCGATATCGAAATCGATTGTACGGACAAACTCGTGCTTCCGGGCTTGATCGACTGTCACGTGCACCTAGCCCAAGCCCTGATCCGCGGCTGCGCCGATGATCTCCCCCTGATCCCGTGGCTGTGCGAGCGAGTATTACCAATGCAAGGATCTTATTCCCCAAAGGAGGGCGAACTGAGCGCAAAGCTCTGTTGTCTCGAGATGATCAAGTCCGGCACAACGACCTTCGTTGAATGCCTTTTGCACTGGCGGTACGGCTTCGAGGAAATAGCGCGCGTGGTCGAAGCGAGCGGCATGCGCGGGGTGCTCTCGAAGTCCTTGATGAACCTCCGCGGCTATGCCGACCAGCCCGATGCCATCCCCGAGGACATGGCGGAGGATGGCGAAACCACCATGAAACAAACGCTCGAGATGATCCGCCGATGGCACCGCAAGGCGAACGATCGCATTCACGTGTGGTTCGGCCCCCGCACTCCCGGGGGCTGCACCGTCGAATTCTACCGTGAAATCGCCGAGCAGGCGCGCAAGCACGACACCGGTATCACTATTCACCTTGGCGAGGTCAAGCAGGACATCATTTTCATGCGCAAGGAATTCGACATGACCCCGATGCAATTCATGGAGCACTGCGGCATCGTGGGCGAACATGTCGTTTACGCTCATGGCGTTTGGATTCCTCGCGAAGATTTTGAGATCCTCCGCAGAACCCGCGGCACCGTCTGTCACTGTCCGGCGAGCAATCTCAAACTCGCATCCGGCTTCGCCCCCGTGCCGGAGATGCTCGAGGCCGGCGTCAACGTGGCGCTGGGTTGCGATGGGGGCCCGAGCAATAACTGCTACGACATGGTACGCGAGATGAAGCTCGCCGCGCTCGCGCATAAGGGCAGGCTTCTAGACCCGAGGGCCCTGCTGGCGGAGACGGTGCTCGAGATGGCCACCCTCAACGGCGCCCGGGCAACCCTCTGGGGGGACATGCTGGGATCGATCCAAGCGGGGAAGCTCGCGGATCTGATAGTCGTTAATCAGCGCGGGCCCCATCTCGTGCCCGTGCGCAATCCGGTGTCGAACTTGGTCTATGCGGCAAATGGCAGCGATGTCGACACGGTGATCATAGACGGCAAAATAATTATGCAGGATCGCGAGGTTAAAACGATCGATGAGGAAGGGGTTGTAAAGATGGTGCAAGAAGCGGGCATCAGGATCGACGAGCGCCTAGGCCTAGAGATCGGACCAAACTGGCAGGTGAGGTGAATGGGTTTAAAGAGCTTCTTCGAGCCCGCGAGCGTTGCGGTTATCGGCGCCTCGACCAAACCAGGTAAACTTGGGCACGAGATCCTGCGCAACATCGTCGAGGCAGGTTTCAAAGGAGGGATCTACCCCATCAATCCAAAGGCCGACGAAATCTTGGGGCTTAAGTGCTATCCCTCGATAAAGGAGGTCCCTGAAGGGGTTGAGCTTGCCGTCGTCATCGTTCCATCGAAGCTTGTTCCATCGGTGATAGGCGATTGCGGCGAGAAGGGCATTCGCGCGGCAATTGTGATCTCGGGCGGTTTCAGCGAGACGGGCAAGGAGGGAGGGGAGATTGAGCGACAGATGATTGAAACAGCCAAGCGTTTGGGCATTCGCATAATTGGACCGAATTGCCAAGGGGTCAGCAGCACCAGCGTTGGGCTTTGTGCGAGTTGGCCGCTCGTGAAAGCTAAGGGCCCGATATCTGTAATATCCCAAAGTGGCACGGTGCTTGCCGCGCTCGCCTGCTGGGCGATCGAGGAGGGCATGGGAGTCAGCAAACTTGTGGCCCTAGGAAACAAGTGCGATGTTAATGAAATCGAGCTGCTTGAATTCTTGGCCAACGATCCCGAAACTAAAGTTATCGCCCTTTACATCGAGGGAACGAGGGATGGACGAAAATTTGTTGAGGTTGCCCGCGAGGCCTCCGACAAAAAACCCGTGATCGTGCTGAAGAGCGGCCGAACTGCAAAGGGCGCTGAGGCCGTCGCATCGCACACGCGCTCGCTGGCGGGTATGGACACGATTTTCGATGCGGCATTCAAGCAAGCCCGGGCGATTCGGGTGGGTGGCGTGGAGGAACTTTACGATGCCTGCAAGGGTTTTGCCTGCCTGCCCCACCCCAAGGGCGACGGTGTCGTTATAGTGACGAGCTCTGGGGGATCGGGCATCCTCGCGACCGATGCGTGCGAAGGACTTGGCCTAAAACTCGTGGATATGCCCGAGAAAGTGCGCAATACTCTACGCGAAAAGCTACCGCCAGCATGCATCCTGCGCAATCCGCTTGACCTGACCGGAAGCGCGACATCTCAGATGTACGACGATGCCCTGACCGCGCTCGAGGCAGCCCCGGAGGTCCACTCGATAATCGTGATCATAGGAGATCCAATGCCGGGAATCACCGATGTCATCTCCAAACATTTCGGGAGGGGCAAGGTAATCGTTCCGGTGATGTTGGGCGGCGGTGAAGCCGAAGCCGTCGAACGGAAAAAACTGCAGAAAATTCACATACCCGTGTACCCAAGCCCCTTGCGGGGCGCGCGCGCGTTAGCTATTTTAAGGCGCTACGCAAAAGTGAAGGGTCGAGGAGGGACATGATTGAAGCTAGAGGATGTCATCGTTGAGGATGTTCCAGGCAAACGAGTCCTGTTGATGGGAAACGAGGCGATAGCTCGCGGCGCGATCGAGGCTGGCGTCGACGTTGCCGCCGCTTACCCCGGGACACCCGCCTCGGAGATCCTTGAAACGCTTGCCCTAGCCGCTCCGAAGTTGGGATTCCACGCCGAGTGGTCGACCAACGAGAAGGTTGCGTTTGAAGTTGCGGCCGGAGCCGCGCTCACAGGAGTTCGGGCACTTGCCGCATTCAAGAACGCCGGGCTGAACTGGGTCATGGACATGTTCATGACGCTCGTCTATGGGGGCGTGCGAGGGGGGTTCGTCATTGCGGTTGGGGACGACCCAGATGCCCATTACTCCTCGAACGAGCAGGACACGCGCTTTGTGGCGTTCTACGGCGAGATCCCCTGCCTGGAGCCGGCCGACCAGCAGGAGGCCAAGGACATGACCCGCTACGCATTCGAGCTCTCCGAGCGACTCGAGCTACCCGTGTTCGTCCGCTCGGTCACCCGAATATGTCACGCCTCCGGGGACATTGAACTTGGCAAGATCGAAAAGCCCAAGCGAAGGCCCGTCTTCGACAAGCACTACGGGATGCCCTGGCGCTGGGATGTATACGGCCCCCCGGGACCTGTTGAAAAACATAGGTGGCTTCACGGACGAATGCCCCTTGCCAAGAAAATCGTTGAAAAACTCCCTTGGAATAAGCTCGAGCTGCGCGGAAAGCCGAAGTTCGGCGTCATCGCCTCCGGAATTGCCGCAAGCTATACCCGCGAGGCGGTTCGGGCGCTCAAGCTCGAAAACGAAGTTGCGTTTCTTAAGATTGGCACCCCAACGCCCCTGCCCGAAAAACTCGTAACCAAGTTGCTCAAGGCGGTTAGATCCGTGCTCGTCGTCGAAGAGGGGGAGCCGCTAGTTGAACTCCAAGTTCAGGCGCTGGCGAAGGATGTGAACCCAAGGGTTAAGATCGTAGGCAAGCGAACCGGGGCATTGCCACCGGTGGGGGAGATAAACACCGATATCGTCGCCAGCTCGCTCGCAAGGTTCGTTGGGAAAAGGATCCCAAAGGATAGGGCGCGGGAGCTGCTCAAGGCAAAAGCCAAGCCCCTCGTCGCCCCACGCTCCTCGACGCTCTGCGCCGGCTGCCCGCACCTCGGCACTTATTGGGCCCTCAAACAGGCGCTTCGCAAGATCGGGGGGAACGTCCCGATCGTCAACGGCGACATAGGGTGCTACGAACAGGGGGGATATGGAATTGCCGGCAAGGAGATAAAGCCGAGTTTCTCGAGCGAGTCGGTGAGCTACCCAATCGAGGCTCCCTACGAGACGCTCGACACCAACTACATCATGGGCGGTGGAATCGGGCTGATGCAGGGACAGTTCCACGCGGGCTACAAGGACGGCCGGGTCGTTGCGGTTGCCGGGGACTCGACTTTCTTCCACGCCTGCATCCCGGCCGTCATCAACGCGGTTTACAACAAGGTGAAGGGCCTTTTCCTCGTGTTCGACAACTCGTGGACCGCCATGACCGGACACCAGCCAAATCCGGGAACCGGGATGACCGCCACGGGCGAGGAGGCCAAGACCCTGCGTATCGAGGACATCGCCCGGGCGTGTGGGGTGGAGTCGATCAAAATCGTTGACCCGTTCGACCTCGAGGCGACGACTGCTGCAATCGAGGAAGCCCTCCGAGGGGATAAATTTGCAATCGTCATCTCGCGCAGGGTTTGCACGCTACAGGCGCAGCGCGAGAAGCAGTTCGTCGGCAAGCGCATGATCTTCGACCGCGACAAGTGCGTCGGCTGCAAGATCTGCGTGAGCTTCGGCTGTCCCGGAATCGTCTTCAAGGATGGGAAGGCCGGGCTAGACCCTATCATCTGCAATGGATGTGGAATGTGCGCCCAGGTGTGTTCAACGGGGGCCATCAGGGTTGGTGAGTGAATGGCTGAGTTGATAATCGCGGGAGTGGGCGGACAGGGAAGCATCCGGGCCTCGCACATTCTCGCAATTGCCGCGATCCAAGACGGCCTGCGGGCGCGGGTCGGCGAGACATTCGGGGCAGCGATGCGAGGAGGCGCCGTCGCAAGCCACGTGAGGATAGGTGAAGAGGTCTATGCCCCACTCGTGCAGGCGGATGGAGCGGAGGTCGTGCTCGCCCTTGAGCCGCTTGAGGGGTTGCGCAATGCAGTCAAATTTTTGGGGAAGGGAGGGTTGCTCCTGACGAATACCAGGACATGGATGCCGGTCGATGTGAACATCGGCCGCGCCAGCTACCCGGATATGAGGGCGATCGAGGGTGAGGTTGAAAAGCTTGGGGGGAAAATTATCAAAATCGATGCCACCTCTCTTGCACAGCAGGCTGGGAACGTCCGCACGATGAACGTGGTGATGCTGGGGGCGCTCGCGGGGACCGGAAGGCTGCCGTTATCGGCGGAGACGCTCAAGCAGGTCGTCCGGGAAAACGTCCCTCCAAAAACTGTGGACGCCAACCTCCGCGCATTCGAGCTTGGCTTTAAGGCGGTTCAAGAGAGGTAGATCTTCGCAAATATAACTGTCTTTCGTTGAGGATTAGGTCGATGATCGATAAAAATGTTTGGAGATTGTTGGATTACAGTTCACCAGATCCTTGCATGAACCTTGCAGTTGAGGAGGCTATTTTAAGAGGAAGGTTAGAGGGAGGGAGCCCGAATACCCTTCGCCTGTGGCAGCATCCTCCTGTAGTGAGCGTGGGGTGCCTTCAAGACCCGAAGGTTGAGGTTGATATAGAACTTTGTAAAAGGCTCGGCATAGCCGTCATAAGAAGAGTATCGGCTGGTGGTGCTATGTACATAGATGAAGGAAGCCTTCAGTGTTCACTTGTCTCAGATGATAAGTTATCGCCCATCCTCCAGGATATCAATGAATCATATAGATTTTTTAGCAACGGGGTCATCGATGGATTAAGACTATTAGGCGTTAACGCAGAGTTCCGTCCAGTTAACGATGTGACGGTTAATAACAGGAAGATATCCGGCTCTGCCCAGCACCGATTATACAACATAATAATCCATCATAGCACTATTTCCGTCGACGTTGACCTACAAATCCTTGAGAAGGTGCTGAAGGTACCTGAATCAAAACTGAGGAGTAAGGGTTTCTCAAGTATCAGAGCCAGCGTTACATCTATAAGAGATGAACTCGGTAAAGACATCCCCATAGATTCGGTGAAGAAGGCGCTGGTTCACGGATTTGAGAAGACACTGGGCGTAAAATTCAAGAAGGGCAGGTTAACCTATTGGGAGATGAAGTTAGCCAGAGAACTCTACGAGAAAAAGTACAGCACATCCCAATGGATTTATGAAATAACCAAGCCCCCTTTGCAGGTATCGTCGATTTACCGAGCGTCCAAAGGCGTAATAAGGGTCTCGATGTCTTTTCATGGGCAAACAATCGAGAAAATACATATCTCAGGCGACTTCTTCATTCATCCCGAGAACGCTGTGAAAGAACTTGAGCAAAGTCTAAAGGGGGGAGTCCTCTCCAAAGAATGGCTCGAAAAGAGAATCAGGGAGTTTTTCGCAGTTAAAAATATCAAAGCTCTAGGCGTAACACCTGAAGACTTCGCTAGAGCCATACTAACTGCCTGCTCAGACCGTCTATCATCGAACATTTAATGCCAATACTTGTGAAGCATTGAGCACCTTTATTTAAAAAATGTTCGGGGTGCTTTCCGGAGACGAAATTGCTTTTTGGAGCTCGTCCCTATGTGGGATACCCCCACCAAATTTTACTCCACCGTTCACCACGACCGCTGGAAGAATACTTGCTTTTGATAGTCTAGCGAGACCTGGTGATGGTTCTACATCAGGGTGCTGCTGAGTCAAACCACGCATCCATATCACAACTCTGACTTCGTTTTCTAGACCTGCAGCGACATCGTTGACGAGACCGATGAGTTCACGACATTTGGAGGTAGGTGGGTTAGCCACGTATACTTCAACCAGCGTCTCCCCCATTGTAGCTAGAAGCGGCTCCTCCCTCCTAATATTCCACTTGTCGGTTGCATACTTCACGCGATATAGTTTTTCAGCTAGCTTTTGCTCCGCCTCTAATGGACTTTGACTCTCAAATCTTACGCCTAATCTCTCCTCGAAACCATGCACCACCGCTTTCTTCACATCATCTAGTGGAACCGACCTCCCCAACTCTCTGCCAATAGAGGTCAAGGCTTCCTCAAGCGCCTCGGCAGCTGCCTCCATGTTTGTGTTGATAAGAAGAGTCCCTTGGAAAAGCAAGGTATCAGAGAACCAGCAGGGGAGGGCCAACGAGATCCTCCCATTTTTGGTGTAGGCTCCGTTTGGGTCTGCCTTAGCCTTAACGCCCAGCTCTTGAAGACCTTTTGCTATCGCTTCAAACAAAATCTGATATTCCGAAAAAACCGGATGATAGTCCTTGGTGAGAGATTTTAAGGGCTCGGTGTTCATCGTCACCGCAAAATTGAGGCTTCCAGGGTCGCAATAAATAGCTTTATCCTCTACTGAATTTATTCTTACTGCTTGAGCCCCCCATTTTTGTAAAACCCTTGGAATAACCCGCTCCTCGAATGGACCTGAAAAAATCACCAAGTTTGGGCTTTCCCATAAGCGGAGAGTATCGGGGCTTAAGCCAACCCTCCTGCTCCTGAAGATAGCTTCGTTAATAGCTAAATTCATCTTTGGGTCGGGTGCACTGTATTCTAAAAGCCTCCATTTTACCTCGGTCATTTACCTCACTTCCCACTCAAAAGTATGGACATCGGTCCTTCAAGCATTCTTTCTCGTTTCTAACTTTAAAAATGCACGGTTTTGGATTTACGGGGTTGGGCAATGCGATACCAAGTTCACGCTTAAATAGCTCCACGCCTGTTTCTATAGCTAGGAAGGCACTCGCCTTACAACAACGCGGTCCACCGATCTCAGCTATCCTCTCCAGCGTTTTGGATACGGCCTGCGCCAGAGTGGGCATGGGTCGAGGAGCTACGCCGGCGGTTGTC
>DAOUSU010000079.1 GCA_030627035.1 Hadesarchaea archaeon | reverse complement strand
TGATCTACTTGGCGAAACTCGGCAACCTTTCGCTCCTCCGAAAACTTTTCGATGAAGTACGCGTACCAAGCGAGGTCGTGGCGGAGATCATGCGTGGCAAGGGGCTAGGCTTCGAGGATGCGGCGGTGATTGAGGTGGCCGAGCAGGAGGGATGGTTAAAAACAGTTGCGTTGGGTGGCGATCAAAAGGGTGAGCTACTTAAGCTTTGTCGAACTTTTGTTGACATCAGCAGGGTGGACGCCGCGGCGCTCGTTCTGGCAAAAAGTCTAAGAGTCGCGATATGCGTCGACGATAGCAGGGCCGTGAAGGTCGCGGAGGTTCTCGGCCTCAAGCACATCGGCACGCTTGGCGTCGTCTTGCTCTCGGTTAAGCGCGGGATACTGAGTAAAGGGCAAGCCGAGCAAATGGCCCTATCGTTGCCGGAGCGAGGTTTTTACATCGATGCGGGGCTACTATCGGAATTTTTGAGGCAGTTAAAAAGGGAGTGAGTTTTCTTGGCATCGCTTAACCTTTGAGGCACCTGCTGGGATAACCTCGCCGTCTTCTGAATCATCGGTCATCGCGGTCGTGGCGTTGCCGTCCATCTTCAAGATTTCATTAAGCTCAACCCTTCGTTTCGAAGTCTCTGGCGAGCTTGTGGCTCTTTTTAATTTCAAAAGGCTTCTCGGAGCCGATTGCGTATAACGTGTTGCGAACAAAGGAAATTTGCAGCAATGATTAGCTCGGTTTTAAGACTTGAGACAGGGGTTAACTATTTAGGTAAGAAAGTAAGATTAAATGTGGTCCTATGGCAGCGCGCGAGAAACCAGATGTCACCGTAGTCAGTGGCAAAGGACAAGTGGTGATACCTCAAAACATAAGAGAGAAGCTGGGCATTGGGCCAAAAACAAAGCTTCTCGTATATGGGTACCGGGGCGCGGTGATTATGAAAAAGCTGGAGATACCCGACGTGACGAAGGAGCTGAAAAAACTCTATAGAAGAGTTGATGCTAGAATCGCTAAACATGGCGAGCCGACAGATGAAACGATAAACGAGATAATCAAGGAATACAGGAAGAGAAGGGCAGAGGCTTCTTAGTGAAGGTCACGAGGATTGTTCTCGATACAAACGTCTTGATATCAGCTTTGATCAACGCTGGAAAGCCTAGGGAGCTCATTTTCAAAATCGTGAAGGAAAAAGTCCAAGTGGTTCTGTCCAAGGAGATTTTAGAAGAGTTCATCGAAGTCACGGATGACCCGAGGATAAGGAAGTATATCAGCGAGGGCGACAAATTAGCGTTTCTGAGGGTCGTCGGGAGCATTGCCAACCTAGTCAAAGTGAAATCCAGGTTCAAAGTTGTGAAGGAAGACCCCGACGACGATATGGTGCTGAGGACTGCTCACGACGGCAAAGCAGAATACGTTGTCTCGGGGTATAAGCACTTGCTCTCGCTGAAAAAGTTTAGAAAAAGCAAAATAGTTACAGTTGCGCAGATGTTGGATCTCCTTTAAGAGACCTACAAATTGATGGGAGCGCGTTCAGCGCCGCGCGACCTTTTTGGCCTCCTCAACGTACTTTTTGATTTCCCTCTCCTTGAGCACTTTTTCCTGCAACAGCTCCGGGGCGAAGAAGAGGGGGATTATTGCCAGAA
Organism: Hadesarchaea archaeon; assembly: GCA_030627035.1. GTDB lineage: Archaea > Hadarchaeota > Hadarchaeia > Hadarchaeales > Hadarchaeaceae > DAOUSU01. Next base: position 2,129 of record DAOUSU010000079.1, on the reverse strand, counting down.
ATATGAAGAGGGCGGCCAGCGAAAAGGCGCTCCTGACATCCACGCTTGCGAGCGTGGGAGCGAAGTACGCGGGGATGATGTGGGCGATAAAATATGGGATGCTTCCTAGCGCATAAAATTTTTCTGCGCGCATATCGCCCGCGATATCTCCCCAGATAACGAAGACAAAAGCTACGGTGAAGATCCCCCACGCTGCACCGTCGACTAGGAGATAAAACATTTGCGCGAGCGATGCAGCGGGAAAGAGGCCCAGCACAGCATAACCCAAACCCAACGCTACCAACCCCGCGATGATGGTTGGCCTCCTGCCCTTGAAATCCATCAACCAACCACCCACGAAGCAGAAAATGCTCCCGGCTATAAGCTCGACCAACATCAAATTTTGAATGAATTGTTCACCAAAAAAACTGTTTAAAATCGGGTGCTCAAATTGGTTTATTAAGCAAAACATTAACCATGGCAAGAAATAAAAAAGAAATCTCTTCTCAACGATGAATGAATAAGAAACGCGCTGCGGTGCACTAATCCCCCATTTTGCCGTGAATAGAAACGCAAGTAGCCCAACTGCCCTCCATATTCCTGCAAGTAAAAAATTCGAGTAGCTTGGACTTCTTTTAACGCTCATCAAAAATAGAGGGAGAAGAACGAATGTCAAAAAAGAGATTGTCCCCCCAATTTTTCCTCTCTCCTCGATCCTGGTTAAAGCGGGGACCAGAGCCAAACAAGAGGCAAGACCAATTCCAAATGAAAAACCCAATAAAATCAAAAATATTGTGATTTCTGGTTCCGATATATGCATGAATAGCGGGAAAAATGAAAAAACGGCCCCAATAAGGATCCATATGAACAAAAAACGTTCTTTATCGACCTTTTCCACGATAAGTGATCCGATGAAAAGCGATACCGCAACCATACCATAAAGTGACAACATCCGCAGGGGTGTAGGCGGGGCCAATGAATTAGCCACCGAGCCCATCATGTAGAACCAAGTGAACGAGTTGAACAATAAGAAGAACACGAAGAGGAAATTTCGCCTGGAAACGAAAATTTCGAAGGATGCTCTTTTTGTCATCTATTTTCCCCCTAAACAGTAGTTCAAAAAGTTTAAAAGCACTTAAATGTGTATTTATGTTGAACACGTATACAGGTGAAAAAAATGAAACCGGTTTTGCGCCACTCTCCTGTGCGGATTTGGATGTCGCCGTACGGGTAGTTGTGGAGTAAAGATAAATCCCTCAGGTCTCAGGCAATGGGGGCACGGCAGCCTTTAGTACTAGTTTGAAAATCGTTCTCCATTTTTCCTCAAAATGTTCGACTTCATGTGCCGCTTGAGCCTCAAGTTTGTCAAACAACTCCCAGAGCCTCTCAAGTCCCCTAGCCTTGTTTATCAACGAAATCAGCGTCTCGGCGTCTCCTTCATCCATCTCCTTTTTCTTCAGGACCGCTAGAACTCCAGCCTTCACTTCCTCGTCTTCCAAAGCATAGAGTATCGGCATGGGCAAGCTCTCCTTTTTTATCCTGGACGGAAGCTCGACCTCGAAGTCCAACATGTCCTCGACATCGTCCCTGAGGATCACGAGCATGCCCAAGATCCGCCCATATTCCCCGAGGGATCGAATCTCCCCCGTTCCTCCACCACCCAGCATCGCTCCCACCTTCATGTATGCCTCGACATCCGCCGCCTTCTTCCTGACCACGCGCAGGTATTCCTCCGGCGCGACATCGGCTCGTCCACGGAACTTCAGCTCCAAGGCCTCGGCGTCGCCCAACTCGAAGTACAGCTCTTTAATCGTGCGAACGATCGCCAGTTTTTTGTCCTTTGGAAGGCTCAATTGTTCCAGTCCTTCAAAGAGCTCCGCAAACCCTTTGAAAATCAGGGCATCTCCGGCCAACAGCGCGATGTCGTTGCCGAATTTTCCAACCACCGTCTCCCCGCCCCTTGCCATCGTCTTGTCGATTATATCGTCATGCACATCGAACGCGCCGCTCAGGAGGATCAAGGACTCCCCGACTTGGGCGGTCGCCTTTGGATCCCCGCCGACTGCCTCACATGCGAGCGAAAGCAAAGATGGCCTGACGACATCGCGGAAATAGGAAATGAAATGAACCAATGCCCCCTTAGCTTCCAC
>DAOUSU010000074.1 GCA_030627035.1 Hadesarchaea archaeon | reverse complement strand
GGGGTAGTTCACCAAGAGCTGAGAAGGCAAAAACCATTCTCGGCAACGGCATCGTGGAGCAATGAAAAATTTTTGTTTTTGAAAATCAAGAAAGTTTAAATACAAGGATTTACAAACATCAAAGGGTGGTAGGAATGGCAGAGCTTAAAGCCAAGGTGTCAGAGAAATTTCAGGTGCAAATCCCAAAGGATATCCGAAAGAAGTTGCGGATCGAGCGTGGAGATCGGTTAGTTTTTCGAGCAAAAGGTAAAGTGTTGATGATCGAGGTGGAGAAGTTGCCCAAAAACCCGGTCGCGAACATAGATGGCATCCTCGAGGGCGCGGATATCGGGGAGTTACGCACCCGATCGGCTCAAAGGTTGATGAAGCACAAGTTGGGATTGGGTTGAAATTCATAGATGTTGGCGTCTTCCTGTGCGTTGCCCTCAAACAGCCAAGGGAGCGCTATCAAGGGTGCAAGGCATTGCTGGAGAGGCTGGAGTTTCGGGAGGGGAAGGCCAGGGAGAAGGTCGCCACCACGATACTTACCCCGACAGTTTTTTATTTCATCCTCGAAAACAGGGAGAAAATATCGAAGGCCCAACTCACGAAGGCTATTTTGAGTATGCGGGCCCTGAACATCGCTTTCGTCCCGTTGACGGATGGGAAACTGATCGAGCGGGCAGCTAGACTGGCGGAGCAAAAGGGCACGGATTTTGATGATGCGCTCAATGCATTGACCATGGAAAAGCGCGGGATAAAAGAAATTTATGCTTTGGATGCTCATTATGATCGATTCGAATGGGTGAGGCGAGTAGTTCCAACGTGACCATCCCTGCGACCGAATCTCCGGTTTCGTACGGTTCTGTTCTAACTTAGTATGTATCCTGGCGACAAGGGCGGGATGATCTGAGTCTCATAGCGCGGATAGTCCCGATGCCCGGGTGGCTGGTCAGGGCTGCTGGAAGGTTTGTGGGGGAATAGGTTTAAACCGTGTTTTCAGAGAACTTCTCGCGCAGCGGTTCAGCTAGCGGACAACCGTATTTTCGTTGACGAGTTTAAAAATTACCTTCCCCTCTTTCTACCTGAAGTGCACGTTGAATTTATCGAAAACGTCAAGCCTCCCAAGTATGAAGGGAACGTCCTCGCGGAGGGACCAACCGACCCTAGTACTAAGCGTGATCTCACCCACTTTCATCGATGTCGACTTCAAGAGTACAGGAACCCCTCCGCCGACGCCGTATATCTCGGTCACCCCCTTTTCCATTTTCAATCCAAGCATCAGGCCGAATCTGTATGGGATTAAGGTAAAATCTGCTCCAGAATCGATGTACATGAAACAAGGAAGCCATTTTTCGCTCCTAGTTTTAAAATAGACTTTCGCCACCGGTCTCTTTATTTTCCCTCGAAGCTTGGACTTCTCGGTCCGATAATTGAAGGTCACAGTATTAGGGTCTCTTCCTTCGGGACTTTCCACATGACTACCTCTTTGGCGGGATGCTTCCCTTTGGCCCTTACGTAGACCTCTTCAGGATCCTCCCCTGATTCCACCACCCGCCTCTCGGCCAACGCCACATACATTCCCCTGAACTTGCTCAGGTCCGCCTTCAGAAACCACTCGTAATTGGGGTCCTTTAGATCGGGTGCCATTTTGCTCTCCAAATTTATTGGAATTTTCGCCGATTTAACCCTTTGCTTCAAATCTGGGTTATCGGACCAGCTCTCAATATTCGGCCTCAAATCCATCCTGGCGCTATCCCCTTGGCCCGAGGCGTTTGCGGTCGTGAAATCAAGCTTAATCTCTTCTGTCTGCGTATTCAACAACGAGGCAGTTGTGGCCATAGATCCGCCATAGACTATCAACGTTTTTGACTAGTTGGAGATGTTTATAAAGTTGGAAAAAACAGATATAATCAGGTGGGAACCTGGGCATAACGATTAAAGAAATGGATGAAAACGTTTTTCGAAACTTCAAAGCAGAGGCAATAAAACACGGGCTTAAAGTAGGGGAAGCCACATCCGAAGCATTTCGCCTGTGGATACTCTTTAAAAAATACGGGCGGGTGCGGGACAAAACACGGATGTCACGGGCAGTCAGGGACATGGACCGGCTCAGAGAGAAAAGTAGGAGCTGGTCCGGTACCGAGGAGATACGGAAATGGAGAGAGTTAAGGAAATAGTTTTAGATGCATCCGTCGTGGTGAAGTGGTTCTCAACAGAGGAGGACACTGACCTAGCCACCAGGATAAGAGACGAACACGTTGCTGGACGGTTAACCATCGTGTGCCCAGACCTTTTGCTTTATGAGATTTCCAATGCATTGAGGTATAACCCGGCCGTTTGTGCCGATGACGTGGTGACCGCTATAAAGGATCTTGTGGACTTGGACCTCGACTTGGTCACGCCGAATGAAGAGATATTAAGAAAAGCTATCAGGCACGCGTTCAAGCGAGGCATAACCGTCTACGATTCGTGCTACTTGAGCTTGGCTGAATCGCTGGGGCTTGAGTTCGTCACGGGGGATAAAAAACTGTATAAGCGGATCAAGGGTCTTGGTTTTGTTAAGCTGCTCAAGAACTTCTCGGTTTAGCCAGATGGGTCTAAAGGGCTCAAAACTGTTCGGATCCCGCAAAGCCCGCCATTTTTAAAGATTTGAGCGGATATCACGGGCGGCTGACGGACTTGTGAGGGAAATACATAAGTAAACAATAGTTGGAAAAGTAATGTTATCAATAAACTCTTTCTCGGCGCTCGATCTTGAAGATGATAGTTACTTTCTCATTCCACAGAATTTTGTAGAGAATTCTGATTTGCCAGTCCTCAGACGGTACACATCAACTACGCCTTTAATCTTTCGACTGAATTTCCCGCCCCGGCCAGAATAGACAGAACACATCGTCAAAGAAACTCTTCGCGCGATTTTCCCGTTTGTCTGACTACGTATTTCAAGACAAAGATTGTGACCTCGCGATGGTGTGGTACCCAAGTCGTCCAAACTTTACCATCTGCGTCAACCTTCTTGAACGTTATGTGTTTCCTAACCTTCACTCGCCTGACCCCGTTTTTCTCGAGAACCTCTATGACCTTACGTTGCGGCAGCGGGCGAAGCTTTCCTATGGTAAGCACCTTTTGGGATACGTGCGAGAATGCTTGTCATGACCACGGAAGCCGACATGATGGCCTCCAGTTCGGGTTTAGGGGTATCTGGGTCTTTCAAATAATCGTCGATCAAGTCCCTCATGTTGCCCCTAACTTCCTTCTCAGTCCTCCCCTGTGTGGCTATGTCCAGAAGCGGGCAGCACGCCACAAACCACTTACCTTCCTTGGTTATGACCACGGGCAGGGGTATTACATCCATGTTTCACACCAAGGAACAGTACTGTGGGACAGGACTTATAATTTGTGGCAGGGCGCGAAAACTCATTTCAACTTCCTCAGAGCTTCATCAAGGGCGATGGTTTCCCCCCTTTCATGCCCCCCTAGGGCCTCTTCCAGGGCTACTTTGTCATCCTCGCTGGCTTTCTCTTCAGTCAGCATTTCCTCGAGAGTTTCAAGTCTGGCTCTAATCAACATGAGCTCTTCGTGTAGCGCGTCGATTTTTTCACCAATATCAACGGCCATGCTTTCCACCAACTGACTGTAGATTGACTGAGTTGATAATACTTTCCTTCATGAACGTTTTGGACAACCAGCAGTTCGAATCCCCGCGGGCCCGCTTTTAAGCAGGTCCCCTTTCCATCAAATATTTGGCAATTTGCTTGACGAAATCATTGAAGTCCTCCAAGTTTTCTTGAAGGAATTTATGAACTTTTTCAACATTTACTTCTGCGTACATGTGGACGAGAATGTTTCTAAAACCAGCTGCGGGCGCAAATCTCTTGACGAATTCTTCCGATAAGACACCCTTCTCCCCCAGCACCTCTATCACCTCCTTGTATGTCCCCGGTTTTCTGAAACCTCCGAGGGAGATTATCATCTCACCCACATCGAAGGTGCATTCCAACGCGACTTGGAGATAGCGCTCGATAGCCCCGCGGAGGGTAGGATTGGCCTTCACCTCCTCCAGGGTGTGGCCCCGATATCCCCTCAAAACCTCCACGTAGCCCTTGAGCATTTCAAGCTTGGCAAGGATCTCGTCTTTCATGTTAACCCCTTCTTCGCCATCCTCTCGATACCGAGTTTTGTGTGCCTATCGATGAAATACTTCATGTCCAGATATCTGGAGAGGATGCCAGATTCTACCCTCACCTTTGTTCGCCCGTCGGATTTCACCAGCTTTCCGTACTTGATTATGTTATAGCTCAGGAGGAGGGGAGCCTCGTTCATCACGATTAGGTCCACTTT
>DAOUSU010000031.1 GCA_030627035.1 Hadesarchaea archaeon | reverse complement strand
CGACATGGAGAGTTTGAACAAGTTTATCGATGAGCACATTCAATCTTTCGACTCGGTGAAGGGCGTTCGGACTATCGTGGCAATGGAGACCCTCAAGGAAACCCTCTTGAACCTCTAGGTGCTCGGATGCGGGAAGCTGAGGCAAAACTCGTTTGGGACACATTTTTCTCGGTCATGCCGTACCTCGTCTATCCCCAAGAGCTCCGCGGCATACTCGAGCGATCGCTTGGTGAAAGTGCAGATATTGAAGCATTTGTTGAGGAGCTCAGGCGGGGCATCTCTAAGGAAGCGGATGCGACCAAGAAAACCGATGGCCAGATCTTCCTCAATGAGCTACGTCGTCGTTCCAAGAAGTGGCCCCCATCAATTAATTAAATAGAAGTGTAAATTGAAATGGGCAATTCATGGTACAGGCCGAGATTAAGCGAATTGCACGGGATATCCGGACGATGCGCACACGTGGTGCAGGTAAAATTGCGCGGGCAGCGGCTCGTGCGTTGAAGCTCGAGGCCGCGACGACCAGAGCTAAAACGCCTGCGGAATTCCTGAGGGAACTTGATGATATCTCGTCGCTCCTGCTCGCCACACGCCCAACCGCAGTCTCCCTTCCAAATGCGGTTCGCTTTGTCATACTCGGGGCGAAACGTGAGCGCGGGGCCGATTTGCAAACGCTTCGAAGGGCGGTTATCTCCCGCGCTGACGAGTTCATCCGCGATTCGAGAAAAGCCGTCGAGCGCATCGGCGAGATCGGGGCCAGGCGGATCTCGAATGGCGATGTAGTGCTCACTCACTGCAATAGCGACTGTGCGCTTGCGGTGATAAAGACGGCTTTCAAGCAGGGAAAACGTATCGAGGCGTTCGTGACCGAGTCGCGCCCCATGCGCCAAGGCCTGATAAGCGTTCGCGAGCTCAGCAGGGCCGGCGTGCCAACAACGCTGATTGTCGACTCGGCCGTGCGACATTTCATACGCGACATCGACAAGGTCATCGTGGGGGCCGACAGCATAGCCGCGAATGGCGCAGTGATCAACAAGGTGGGAACCTCGCAGATAGCACTCGCTGCGCACGAAGCCCGCGTACTTTTTTTTGTCGCCGCCGAGAGCTACAAGTTTCACCCAGGCACTCTTGTCGGAAGGCTCGTCAAGATCGAGGAGCGCCCGCCCAAGGAGGTCGCCAACCCCAAGCGATTCCCAGGGGTTAAAATTCGTAACCCGGTTTTCGATGTAACACCCCCCGATTATGTAGATTTAATCATAACCGAGCGCGGCATCATCCCCCCCTCCGCAGCTTACGCGGTGATTCAGGAGCTCTTCGAGTGGAGGCCAGGCGAGGAACTGGTTTAACGGTGCATGAACAAAATGATCAAACGTGTTCAACCATTTGGTTAGGCGTGGGGCTTATTGGGCAGGGGCAAACGCTACAAGGTTTCCTTTTCTGAGATCAGGAAGATACTGGCGGTCGATAATCTCAGCTGTGCTGGGCGACGATAAAGTTAAAGTCGGTGACTGATGTCCCCGCCGTACACCGTGTTTCAAGATCTTCGGCAGCGAAGGCATTTGCAGAGCTTGCCGATCGGGTTAAACTAGTTTGTAAACCAAGTCGCCCTCGCGCACGCGCTGATCGACCTTTAGCCCGATCGATTGTCCAGCGCTGGCGCTTTGAACGTTTTCGTGTTCGATCTGCATCGAGGAAACCGTTTGCTGAAGGTTTGTGGTGGGACCCTGGATCAAGATCCGGTCGCCCAATTTCAGCTCATCGGAAAGCTCGATAACCCCCACTCCTATCTTCGTAAAGTAGTGGGCGACCTTCCCCACGAGCTTCTTCTCGGCTGGTTTTTCTTCCATTCACCTCACCACTTTAAGGTGGATTGCCCCTCATTTATGCTTTTTTCTTCGCTGTTCAGGGAACCGATAGGAAAAACGATTGTAGAACCGACAAAAACTTGAAAATCATGCTTTTTTTGGACAAATGCGTCCTATTTTTTTCTCTTTCTCAGATATCTCGCATATTCATGCATGGCCCCAATGACAAATACTGCCCTTTGGGGTTCGGAGTATGACGGTATCCCCGCCCTGTTCAATTCCCTGATCCCCACCCTGCACTCTTCGCCACCGACCAGCGATGTAACCACAGGCTTTTTTGCTCCATTTTCTTTTAAAGTTTTGATGATTGCCCTAGCTATCATTTTTGGATCGGTGACAGCGGTCTGGCAATACAGGATAATCAGAGAGTTCACCCTAGGATCTGAGAGGGCTGTTTTTATCGCCCCACTATACCCCGCCTCATAGATCTGGCCAGTCATATCGATCGGGTTCACAGTACTCCCGAAGGTCGGCATCCCAGAGTTCTTTCTAAATTTTGCAGCCAGATCCTTTGGGATGTCCATCAGAGTTACCCCAGAGTCTTTGCACGCATCGACGGCCATGATTCCCATCCCGCCCCCGTTTGTGATGATAACTGTATTATCCCCATCCGGTAGGGGTTGTCCTGCGAACAGTCGCGCCAAATCAAATGCCTCTGTGGTCGTCGATGTTCGGATGACTCCACATTGTTTAAAGGCGGCGTCATAAACGGCGTCCGAACCGGCGAGTGCACCCGTATGAGATAAAATAGCTCTCGCACCTCGCTCCGATCTTCCGGCCTTGATCACGATGATGGGCTTTGTCATAACCGTCTTTTTAGCGGCCTTCATGAACTCCTTTCCATCATTTATGCCTTCCATGTAGATCACGATCACTTCGGTATTTGGATCTTGGGAAAAGAACTCAAGCAAATCCGCATCGTCCACATCACTTTTATTTCCCAGGCTCACTATCGCGGAGAGGCCGACCTCCTCGGATATAGTCCACCCCATCAGGGCTATCCCCAATGCCCCAGATTGGGTTATGAAGGCTATCCTCCCTGGCAAAACATTTGGAGGGCCGAATGTGGCATTTAACTTGGATGGGGCGTAAAAAACCCCGAAAATGTTTGGGCCGAGAAGCCGCATTCTATACTTTTTTGATAAATTCACGATTTGTCCTTCCGCGCGCGCATTTCCAACTTCCTTGAAGCCGGAGCTTATCACGGCCACGGCTTTCACCCCTTTTCTTCCGCACTCCTCGATGGCCTCTGATACATACACCGCTGGTAGAGCTACCACGGCCAAGTCCGGTTTCGTTGGTGTACTTTTCACCGTTGGGTAAGCTTTTAATCCCAAGATTTCCCGCGCTTCCGGATTTATTGGATAGATCTTCCCCCCGAATCCGTAGTTTATTAAATTTTTTAGAATCTCATGCCCTATTTTTCCAGGTTTTCGCGATGCGCCTATCACGCATACAGCTTTTGGATTGAACATACTGGACAGATTTTTGATCATTTTAACCATCGATTTCATTATTTGCGAGTGCATAAATTATTTGCTGTCTATCTTTTTTAAAGGCAGTTTATACGGTTCTGCACCAAATTTAGGGTAATAGTATTTAAAATGCTCTAAAAATGCTTTATTTTGAATTTAAAGCCGATATAGTGGAGTTCACCTGCAATGGGGCCGAAAAATGGAAAAAGCTTCTAAAGACTCCGTTACAAGTTTAAAGCCCAATTTAAGGAGATCGGAAGATTCTCTACCACTAAACTGACGCAGAACCGTTTATACGGTTGGATCGGTAATGCCCGCTCCCACCGAAAAATTAATCCTTCTTGGGCTTTTTTTCCCTGATAAGCGCTTTGAGCCCACGTTTTTGTAACATTGATTCGATCTCTTTCTCGGAGTCGAGTGCTGGCGTCGGTGGTGCACGTGACACGGCTAATTTTTTATCACACAGGCCAATGGTTTTGCCGGCAACGAAGGTACACGCGAGTACCAATACACACAGGTAAAGGGGCTCAAGGCCAAGTGCTGCGGAAATCGCGATCGGGAACCCTGTGATGGCGAGCCCGACCCCGTCGCTATGGCGAGTGTCTTAGCGCGCCCCACCCGATACAGCACCATAAGCCTGCCTCCAAGCCCCAGCGACATCGCCTCAAGCCCAAAGGCCAAAGAACCCACAAGGAAAATTAAATAGAGGATGTTAATGGCGGTCAAGCGGGTCACCAATCGAACTAGGGCAACGTATAGCTTAAATGGTAAACGCCGGCGCATGGCGGGGGTCTTGAATCGTTTGGGCGAGGAGTTCAAACCTTGGCATGGGTATACCGACGATCCATTCCTTGAGTTGGTCGGCACCGTGCTCTCACAGAACACGAGCGGAAAAAACACCGAGGTAGCCTACAACCGCCTCACTTCAAAGTTCAATACGCCTGAGCAGTTCATGAGGGCGGACGTGCGGGAGATCCAAAATCTCATTAAGCCAGCCGGACTGCACCGCATAAAGTCAAGGCGTCTCAAGCAGCTGGCACGGATCGTCTGCGAGCGCTATCACGGGGACATCGGAACGGTGCTCAGAAGGCCGCCCGAGGAGGCGCGCCGCGAGCTTTTATCGCTCCCGGGAGTGGGCTACAAGACCGCCGACGTGATGCTTTTGTTTGCGGCGAGGCGCGATGTCCTGCCGGTCGATACCCATGTCTTCAGGATAGCAAAGCGCCTCGGCCTCGCATCGCCCGAAGATGATCACGAGGAGGTCAAGGCCAAACTCGAAGAGGTCACGCCGAGCGGCAGGAGGGGTGAGGCGCATGTGCTCTTGATTCAACACGGCCGACGCTACTGCCGCGCCCGCAACCCCCTATGCAAAGTTTGTCCGATTAACGGTCTTTGCCCCAAAGTGCGTGTAAAAATAGAAGGTCATGCTCGATCGTGAATGGGTGGCTCGAGCACGTAATAGGCGTCGAGCACTTCGCAAATATTTTTCGCGAGCGCGTGGTAACACATGTCGACGCCCGCCTTCTCGGTCGCGATGTTCATTACGTAATCGCGGCATGAACAAAATTTTTGGACTACTTCGTATTCGTCTCTCTTGCCGTGCACGAACCATCGTTGTCCCCGTTTTATGACTCGCCGCTGTTTGATTGCCTCCAAGGCCCGCTTTCCTCGTCCCCCGTAGGCATCCAGTACCATCCGCTCGAGTTCCTCCGTCAGAGTTCCGCCACGCTTTAACCGCCTGAAAAGTTCATTTCTCCCGCGAAGAAAAACCTCGGAAACCATCGCCCGGCCTCAGTCCTAATTAAAGGCACGTGAGTAATTTAGGGTGATGCTTCCTCAAACCTCAGCCCTGCTGCGCAAATACGGGATAAGGCTCAGCAAGCGAGCCGGGCAATATCAGGTCATCGACCCAACCGTCTTGGAGCGAATGATAAGCGATGCCGCGCTTTCGTGCGATGATGTGGTGCTCGAGATCGGCGCGGGGATCGGCAACTTGACGTGCATGATCGCGCAGCGCGCCGGGAAGGTCTTCGCGGTGGAGCGGGACGGACGGTTGTTAAAGGTTTTGAGGGCGCGATTGAAGGGTTGCTCCAACGTAGAACTCTTGCACGGCGATGCGCTGGAGATCGAGTTCCCAGGGTTCAACAAGGTCGTCGCCAACCTGCCCTATGGCATCTCCTCCGATATCACGTTCAAGCTGCTTCAGCACAAGTTCGAGCTGGCGGTGTTGATGTACCAACGGGAGTTCGCCAAACGATTGGTGGCCGAGCCTGGATCGGATGATTATGGGCGCCTGACGGTGAACGTTTACTATCGTGCAGCGGTTGAGTTGCTTGGGGAGGTGCCGCCAACGGCGTTCATGCCGCAGCCCGAGGTCACCTCGATGATCGTGCGACTTAGGCCGCGTGTCCCGCCGTTCAAGGTGGTCGATGAAGGGGCATTCTCTAGGGTTGTCCGAGCGCTCTTCCAGCATCGTCGCCAGAAAGTGAGCAACGCGCTCTATCACTCCTTCGGCCAGGTGTTCCCCGATGTGAAAGCATCGAAAGCGGAAAGGCGAGCGGTAATCGACCGCTTCCTTCCCAAAGACCTCGCCGAAGCTCGCGTGATGGATTTACCGCCAGAAAAATTCGGCATGATATCGGATCGTCTAACGGCTACTTCTCCATGAAATCCTCGGGTTTGGGCACCTCTAGCTTTAGCCCCTTCCGCTTGCGGGCATCCCTAATCACCTGCTCTTGAAGTTCTCTCGGCAACTGCGCGAACCGTTCGAACTCCGTTGCCCAAATGGCCCGGCCCTCGGTCTCCGAGCGCATCTCGGCCGAAAGCCCGAATGAGTTCGCCACGGGCAACGAGGCCTTGATGATCGCTAGGTCCCCCTCAGACTCCATGGTCAAAATCCGTCCCCGGCGTCCTTGGATGACTTTGGTGGCGCCACCCATGAACTCCTGGGGCACCCGCACCTCGAGTTTTAGCAGGGGCTCAAGCACGGCCGGGTTGGCTAGGAGGATGGCGGCCTGGATCGGACGCCTGACCGCCGGGACGATCTGCGCCGGCCCACGGTGCACCGAGTCCTCGTGCAACGATGCGTCATTGACGAACACTTTCAGCCCATGCATGGGCTCGCGCATCATTGGGCCCTCCTCGACAACTTCCTTAAACGCCTCGATGACATAATCTTCGACCTCGCGCAGGTACTGCACGCCTTTACTTGCGTCGACGAGGATGTTCGAACCACGGATGTCGGCAACGTTTTTCGCGAGGCGAGTCTCCCAGCCCAGCTCGCGGAGCACCTTCGCACGCTCCTTTTTCTCCTGCTTTTTAGAAACCTTGCCCTCCTTGATGGCCTCGATGACACCAGGCTCGAGAGGTTCGACGGAGATGAGGAAGCGGTTGTGCCGGTTTGGTGATTTCCCCTCAATCGGGCCAATTTTACTCGTCACCGTCTCTCGATACACCACGATCGGCTCAGATGTTTTTACCTCGAGCTTGGCCTCCTTCAGCTTGTACTCGACGATTTCTAGGTGAACCTCTCCCATGCCCGAGACGAGGTACTCGCCCGTCTCCTCGTTGATCTTGATGTGCACATTCGGGTCCTCTCGCGAGATCCTCTTGAGCACATTCACCAGGCGGGGCAGCTCCTGGAAGTTCTTCGGCTCGACCGCGACGGTGACAACGGGCTCGCTGATGTAGCGGAGCTCCTCGAAGCCCTTGCCCTCGACGCCGGACTCGATGAGGGTCCCGCCGACGCGGGCCTCCTTCATCCCAATAATTGCCGCGATATTTCCAGCAGGCACCCGATCGACCATTACCCTATCCGGCCCCATGTAAACTCCGACCTGCTGCACGCGCGCCTCCTTTCCCGCGCCAACGAGCCTAACTTCCTTCCCCTTCTCGAGAGTTCCTGAGAAAATTCGCCCGGTGGAGATAACCCCCGCTTGCTCGTCGACAATGATGTCGGTGATCACCATGCAAATCTTGCCCTCTGGATCACAGGAGAGCATGCTCTTACCGAGCTCGCTTTCGACATCGCCATCCCATATGATGGGGACCCGTTTCGCTTGTGCCTCCTTAGGGTTTGGAAGGTGGCGGATGACCATGTCAAGCACGACCTCGCAGAGGGGGCTTCGTTTTGCCAGCTCGGCTTGGGTGCCCGCCTGATACGCATTGATGATGTCCTTGAAGCTGATCTTTTTGTCCCTCATTTGAGGCACGGAGAGGGCCCACTTCTCCTTCGCGGACCCAAAGGCGACCGATCCATCCTCGACAGTTACCTGCCATTCATTGGCGATGTCGGGCGGGGCATACCTTCGGATCAGCTCATTGAACTTGGTTATGAGTTTGGCAAAGCGCATTTGCATTCCATCCGGTGTGAGCTTTAGCTCATCGATGAGGCGATCCACTTTGTTGATGAACAGCACGGGGCGCGCCCGCTCGTGCAGCGCCTGGTGGAGAACCGTTTCGGTCTGCGGCATTACCTCCTCGACCGCATCTACAACCACGACCACGCCATCTATCGCGCGCAGGGCTCGGGTGACGTCGCCGCTGAAGTCGACGTGGCCGGGAGTATCGAGCAGGTTGATGAGGTAATCATGCCCCTCGTGGGTGTGTGACAAGCTGACCGCGGCGGTCTGGACGGTTATCCCCCGCTGCTGCTCGATTTCAAGGAAGTCCGTGAAGAGCTGTTCACCCGCTAGGTCAAAGCTTATGATGCCTGAGGCGGCGACCAGGCTATCGGTAAGCGTCGTCTTGCCGTGGTCAACGTGCGCGACGATCCCGATGTTCCGCACGTGTTCTGGCTCCCACATAACCCTTTGGATGTCTGCTAGGTGCTTGTAGCGGCGCATGTGCTCACTTGCTTAAAATTTGCCCTCATGACTTAAAAGCGAATTAACCAAAAGGAAGCATGACCGACTCTATCTCGCCCTTCTCCTTCTCCGGCGGGGCTGGGAATTCCTTCGGCAGTTCCTTTGCCAGATGTCCTATGCCTATCGTATTCCCTATCCCGGCGACGATCACCACATCGCCCGGCTTCGTGCGCTCGCGTATCGCCCGCTTCACCCGTTCGATCGTCACGTCGACCGCTCGCACGAGGCGCTTGTTCAGCGGCCTTATTGACTCTTTAAAGGACTCCTTGATCACGATTGCATCGAGCGGCACCTTGTGTTTCACGGCCGCCTCCTCGATCTTGTATTTTTCCGTTGGAGGCCCGCCTATCGCTGCTCCGGTGCCCTCGATCACCTGTCCGCTCATGTCTCCCTCGAGCTTGAGAGCTGCGTCGATCATGATGATGCGGCTCACCCTGCGGCGCTCGACTAGGCGCTTCACCAGCTCGCCAGGCTTCCCGACCCTCCCGCCTGGTCCCTTCGCCTTAACGATGAGGAGTTTTCGGCCATCGAACTTCGTCTCCGCGTAGACGGTGTCCTCGACGGGCTCGTGGCAGGGGGCGCTGTCGATCAACCGCGTTGCCACCATTGCCCCAATGCCATCGCCGATCGGCTTCCCTTCCACAAATGTCTTCGTCGCGTCCAAGAAGGCCTTGCCGTACTCCTTCAGGAAGGGCATCTGCATCTGGATGATCAAGGCGAGCTGATAGCTCTTCGTCTTCTCGGCGAGCAGCATGAGGTGGCGCACCAAGCGGAAGACCGTGTAGCTCGCCATCGCCCCTTCTAGGGTCATCTCGAGATTTGCGGCTGCCTCGGAGTCGGCCTTGGGGGCGAGTTGAGCGATGACCCCCTCGAAGCGCTTTTTTCGCACATCCAGCACGTGTTCCAGCCTCTGCAGCACGCCAACCGGATCGTCGCGGACGGGCTCGATGGTGAAGAACTCGAGGAAGTTGTTGAACTCGGGCTCGACATCGCGCCTCAGCCTGCCGTACTTCGCCAGCGACCTCAGCGCGGTTTTTTTGCTCTGCTGTGCGAATTTTTCAAGCTCGTTCAGCGATTTGCGCACCTGTTTAAGGGCTATGCGAGCTTGGAATGTCATCATGTAGGGCGCAAAGTAGATGGAAATAAAAGTGAAGATGATGATGACGAGTATCCACGTTGTTATCATGCCCATGTCGAAGTTGAACATATTATCCCAGATTTAAATTGTTCGCTGCATTCATAAAAGCTTGTGCCCTCAAAAGTTAAAGCGGTGTGGAGTGAATTTTAATTGCGGGGGTAGCCAAGTCAGGTCAAAGAGGCGCCTTGAAAGCGCCTTGAAAGCGTACGGTTCAGGGCCGTATCCCGCAGGGGTTCGGGGGTTCGAATCCCCTCCCCCGCACCATAGGAATAGTTCGAGTGTCCCCTTTCTACTTTTTATTTTGTTTGCTCCTAAGTTAGGTAAGGACTAGAATGGGAAAAAGAAGTTATGAGACGGTATTGGAATTGTGCAAGGTCGTGATAGAGCAAGACTATGCACCTTGCGGTTTAGAAGATGATGTCAAAAAACGACTGCAAGAACTGACTTTGGAATGGGAAAGACGCAAGAAAAGG
>DAOUSU010000013.1 GCA_030627035.1 Hadesarchaea archaeon | reverse complement strand
CCGCTTGCTGGAGGAACTTCGCCAGGTCGGCCCTGTGCAACCTAAGCCCCAGCCTCTTCTCCACCGTGCGGAGCAACTCGCCGAGGTCAACCCTGCCGCCGCGCGCGTGCTCCATGCAGATGCGATAGGCCCGCCACTTCCAATCCTGCGCCACGTACAGGCAAACCCTCTCCGGTTTCTCCACCTTTCTCGCGCGCAGGATCTTCCCAACGTCCTCGAGCACGCGCACGATGTAGCTCTCGATCAGCTCGGCACCCCTGTCGGTTAACCCTTCCTCAACCTTGGGCCATGGCGCAGCTGAAATGAAGCCGCTTCCGCCGGCACGCTCCCAGAGCTCTTCGCACAGGTGAGGGGTGAAGGGGGCGAGCAGGCGAAGCCAGATGCCGAGCACGCGCTTCAGCATGTGGGCCCTTGCATCGGGCTGCCGTGCCCGCTTCATGTACCACCGTAGGTCCTGCATCATCGAGAAGAACGCATGCTGCACGGCCTTGCGGGTTTCAAACGATTCCAGCGCCTCCGTCGCCGCCCGAACGTGCCCCTGGAGCCTGCTGAGCATCCATCGATCGGGCTGCGCAAAACTTGGATGGTTCACCTCGGGCAGCGCGATTATTTCTTCGGCGAGCGAGTAAAAGCGCTCCAGGTTTCTCTGCATCGCCTCTGCCCCGCTAGCGTGCCAGTCGAAGTCCTGCCAGGGATCTACGGCCGACATCAGGTAAAGTCTCACTACATCCGCGCCGTACCTGCGAACCGCCTCGTTGATCGCGATTATATTTCCCTTCGAGGACGACATCTTGCTCCCCTCGAGCATCGCCATCCCGAACGAGACCACGCCCCGCGGACATCGGTTTGGGAAGAGCAGCGCGTGGTGGAAGATGTGGAATGTCAGGTGGTTCGGGATGAGCTCGTTCGCGGACATCCGGTAGTCGAGGGGGTACCAGTACTCGAACTCCCGCCGCGCCCGCTCGATGGTTTGCCGGGGCATGCCGGTGGTGGCAGAGATGGCAGAGGCGTCGCCCTTGGCATGGAAGATGTAGTCGAAGACCTCGTCGGTGAGCTTTGTCGCGTCGATTGTCTTGAGGATGTGGGCGATAGTGTAATAGGCCATGTAGATCGTGGAGTCGCTGAGCGATTCGATAGTCCACTTCGGGTCCCATGGGGCGGGCGTTCCCATCCCCACGCTCCGCGTACATGGCCACTCGTGAAGCCACTCGATCGTGTGCTCGAACTGCACACGGGTCTGAGGGGGGACTAGGCGCATTTCCGCGAGGCATCTCCGCGCCTTGTCCTTCCAGCCCTCGTCGGCGTAGTTGAGGAACCATTGGTCCTCGACGACCTGCACCGTGGCTCGCGTGCCGCACCTGCAGATTACAGGCTTCGCCGAGAACTCGTACATAGTCGCTGCTTCGTTGTTCGTCAGCATGTCATCGCGCACCGCCGTTTTAGCTCTCGAAACAGGCATGCCCCCATATTTTGGCACCCAGGAGCGCATCCTGCCCCTCGCGAACTCATTGCGGTAGACCTCGGCTGTGGCTTCCTCGAGGCGGGGGTCGGTCTGCTCCCTGATCCCCATGCGGTCGACGACATCTATCGCCGGAGACTCGCCGAACCCTTCGAGTTCGATGAGCGAAATTGGTTTCAGCCCTTCCACATCTCGCGGGTTCACCCCGTAAGCTCCGAGCGCGTCCCGACACCGTTGGAGTTCGAGCAGCGCCACGTAATCGTATGGGGCGTGCGATGGAACCGAGCCCACCACCCCCGTGGCGTTGTCTGGGTCGACGAACTTCGCCGGTAGGATGGGGACCAGTTTGTGGGTGAGTGGGACCTCAACCTTCTCGCCGAATTTCACCCGAATCGATGAAACCCCTTCGACCCTATACCCCTGCTCGCGGAGCTTCTCGACCGCCTGTTCGCTGACGATCCAGCTCTCGCCGTTCACCTTGGCGCTGACGTAGCTCGCGTTCGGGTTGAGCCATAGGTTCGTCACGCCGAACACGGTCTCAGGGCGAAACGTCGCGGCGGGCAGCACGTAGTCGCCGGCGCGGTATTTAAGCAGGGAAAACTCGACTATCCCGACGCCCTCGCCCTCGAGGAGGTCATGGTCGGTCAGGGGATTCCGGCAGCTCGAGCACCACTTCACTGGGTGCTTTCCCTTGATGATCAGCCCGGCGTCGAAGAGTTTGTGATATTGCCACTGGATGAACTTGCTGTATTGGGGGTCGACGGTGGTGAACTCGCGGCGCCAATCGATCGAGTACCCAAGCCACTCCATCCCCTTTCGATAACTCAGGTCGCTTACCCCCGCGAAATACGTCGCGAAATAGCGGGGGTCCTCGAACTTCGGTAATTCCCCTTTTGGCACCCCGTAATGCTCCGTGATAACCTTTATGAACCCCGCTTCGCCGCGGGCGATGCGCTTGGTCGCCCCCACGATAGGCGTGCCGGTGAAGTGATATGCCATGGGAAAGAGCACGTTGAATCCGCGCATTCGCTTGTAGCGGGCGATGACGTCCGGAACGGTATAGGTGCGCCCGTGGCCGATATGCATTGGGCCCGATACGTAGGGATAGGCGACGGTGAGGTAGAATTTGGGTTTCGCATCGGAGTCGACCTCGAATAGTTTGGCCTCGCGCCAGGCCTGTTGCCACTTAGCGTCCAGCTCTTGAAAATTTACCATGGTGATTTCCTAAGCCTGCTGCTCCCCGCAAACCGCTAACGCCCTCTGGAGCGCGAGGTTTAAATTCTCAACCTTTGGGCCCCCTCCTTGACCTAGCCCCGGTTTGCCCCCTCCCCCTCCTCCGAGAGCTCTGGCGGCCTCAGCGGCGATCCGCCCGCAGTCCACACCGGCTTGAATGGCCCCCGCCCCCGCCATCGCGATGAGCTTTGCCCCCGCATCGCGCGCGCTGAGCACGACGACGAGGTTCTCATCCTCTCGGGTTAGGGCTCCCGCGATCTCGATGAGCTCATCCACCCCGGCCCCCTCGACCTCCTCACAGACCGCGCGGACCTTGCCCACTTGCTTTGCCCTCGAGCGCAGTTCGGCGAGGTGCATCCCAGCCAATTGTTTGCGCAGCCTGTCGAGCTCCTTCTGTGTTGCCTTCCATTCGTCGAAGAGCTGCTGGGTTGCAGCCGCCACGCGCCCAGGCCTTGCGCGCAGGATTTGAGCCGTCTTGATCAGCTGTTGTTCCTGAGCCTGCACGAACTTCAGCGCAGCCCTGCCCGCCGCGAACTCCACCCTCTCGATGCCATCCTGAATCCGCTCGGTGCGCACGATCTTGATGGGGCCGACCTCCCCGGTGCGCGAGCAATGGGTACCCGCACAGGCTTGGATGTTCCACCCTTCCACATCCACAACTCTAACCTTTCTGCCGGGCACGATGCCCCCCTGATAGAGGTCGAACCCATATTTTCGCTCAGCTTCATCCCGGTCCATCCTGCTCGTGTTCACCGGGCGATCCTCCATCACGACATCATTTGCCAATCGCTCGATCTCTTGGAGCTCCTCCCGCTCGACGCGCCTGAAGTGAGAGATATCCAATCGGGCGCGTTCGACCCCCTTCTGCACCCCCTGCTGCCAGACGTGATCTCCTAGCACGCGCCGGGCCGCTCCGAGCAGGATGTGGGTTGCGGTGTGATGGCGCATGAGCGAGCTGCGCCCCTCCCAGTCGATCTTCCCGCGTACGCGTTGTCCCGGTTTAAACGGGTTCGACCCCACGCGATGCAGGATCACGCCGTCGGTCTTTTTGACTTCGAGGACTTCACATTTCCCACTTCTGCCGAAGAGCGAGCCTATATCACTTGGCTGACCTCCGCCCTCGGGATAAAAGGCGGTTCGATCGAGCGCCACGTAGCTATCGATGCATCGCAACACCTTTGCCTCGAACTCTCGCGCGTAGGGGTCCCTGTAGTACAGGGCCTTGGTTGGGGGGAGGCCGCGGAGCCTATCCTTGGGAACCGGGACGATCGCGGCAGGCACATGTCTGGCGCGGCTGTGCGATCTAGCTACTTTGATGTAAAAATCCTCCGGGACTTTCACGGTAATCCCAAGCCCCCCAGCGGCCTCCTTCACGAGCTCTGGGGGAAGCCCGTGGCTGTCATAGAGCTCGATCAGCTTGTCTGTTGGAAGGGGCCTGTTCTCTGCACGTAGTCCGCTCGCGAGCCGTTCGACGAGCCTCGTCCCACGCTCGATCGAATCCCGATAGCGTTTCTCCTCCAGCCCTGTGACCTCGAGGATGTAACTTGCGCGTTTTTTGAGCTCAGGGAACTGGGGTGCTAGGGAGTCAAGCTCGAGCTCCATGAGCTCCGCGAGCGGCTCCTCGAGTCTAAGCTCGCGCATCAGGCGAAGGGTGCGCCGAAGCACGAGGCGGGCCAGGTATCCCTCCCGGACGTTGCTGGGGGTTATCCCGTCGCCGAACATGAAGCAAAGGCAGCGCAGGTGATCGGCGATCGCATAAACGGCCTCGAGCGGGGTGAGCATGCGATTCAGCTCTCCGGCTTCAAGTCCAGTGTGTGCGGCGACCTTTGCCCGGAGCATTTGAAGATCCCGGCCGGTCTCGATGTCAACCAAGCCGGCGAGCCTCGAGTTTTCCCGAAGCACATCCGCGGGGGGCATCTCGACGCCACCGAGCTCCCTCAGTCGCTTGACCACTTTGCCGAAGATCGCCTCGTAGCTCGAGGGGGTGCCCTGCGAAAGCCAAACGAGGCGCTCCAGACCGTATCCAGTATCGACAACGTTTAGCGGAAGCGGCTTGTATTTGCCGTCCTCGCTTGCGTATCGCATGAACACGAGCGTGGCGAGTTCGAGCCCCCGCACGTTCACCTCGAAGTCCTCCCCCGCGTTTCCTCCTCCCTCCCAGAAATCCTGAATGTACGAGACCTCCTGCGGGGGGATGGCAAGTTCCTCGGTCAGAAATTCGTGGCAGAGCGCGACTGTTTCGTCGTTCCAATAAACGCGCCGCCTGCGGGAGTTGAACGCGTGGTGGCCCCCCATCAAGAAAAGGGTGAAGTGGCGGCCCGAGCGCCCGACGTTGTCTATATCCTTCAGGCGGATGCTGGGCTGGCTCACGACCAGCGGGTTGGCCGGGGGCGGAACGAGGCCATTGGTCACCCAGGGCTGGAAGTCCGCGATCGAGGCGATCGTCAGGAAGATATCGTCGCGCCACCGGGCCACTACCGGGTAACGCTTGATCACCTCATGCTTTTTTTTCTCGAAGAACTTCAGAAATGCCCGCTCCATCTCCCTAAGCTTGTACCTCTTTCTCGTGGGTGGGGAGCCTATGAACGTGTAAGCATCGCAGGGCGTATCGCCGCAGGTTTTTCTATTCGGGTCTAGGGTCCAGAAGGTGCGCCCACAGCTCTCGCATTGCCTGCGCTCAAAACCCTGTTTCTTAAAAACGGTTACACTATAAATATCCTGCACGAGCTCGCCTCTCTAAACAAATCTCTGGGCGGAATTAAAAGTCTTGGGGAGAGATGAAAATCACGACTCAACGAAAAAACTTTCAACCCAGCTTGGCCTAGCAGGGGGATTTGATTTGAGGAGTTCCACCCACCCTTCGTCCGTCAGTCTATCGCTCATGGGCTGTTTGAATTCATGGTAAGAGAAAGTGGGCCCAGCCCCGATAACGATGCTCCCGTCCGGAACTCGATATGCAACCACAATCAAGTTCACGTAACCTATGCCTTCCTCCAAAACTTGCCCAGTGTTTTGGTCGGTGTGAACATCTGCAACGACTGTCGTTTCCATGCCCTCGCTTTCAACACCTTCCACCGTTGGGGCTAGCTGTTCGCCAAAATTGCGTATGAAGCCGTAATCATCTTCTGTGAGTTCCACCCCCTCTAATTCTCTCTTTGAGATATCGACCAACCTGCTCAGGATGTCCTCAAGACTCTGCAATCTTCCAATCGACACATGGTCCAGGACGCCCATCCCCGTGAGTCCCGTGCGAGTCATCCTGGTCAATGCGAGCACTCTAGCGTAAAATTCCGGCACCGGCTCCGCATAACCTGGGGGTTGCGGGGGCAAGCTGGTCTCCACTGGTGTGTAGGATTGTTTTGCATAAAGTATTGTGTCATGCCTCAATTCAGCCCAAGAAGCTAGCGCGGTGTTTAGTCCCTTATCTTGCCACGCGCGGGTTTGCATAAAAGCCGGGTAACCCTCATCGGGCCCCTCAAGTAATGCCTTCAACGTGTAGAGCCAAGACCAGTACAGATTTCTGTTCCAACTATTTTCATCGAAACCCCTGAATTTCGCACGAAGGTTGTCGAGTTGTTCGGCGTAGTTCTCATAAGCCGTGTCCCCCCCGTTCTCCAATATCTCTAAAGCCCTGTCGGATCCTAGGACAGCCATCACATCCAGACCACGGGGGAATCCCCTTGTCAACCTTCCAGTTCCCGTCACGACCAAAGTAAACGGCGTACCCTCACCTGTGAAGCTTACCACTTTCGGGAAGACTAAATTCTGGAACACGTAGGAGTCTGGGACATAGCGTTGTCCCATAAAGTGCATACCTTGAGATGCTTCTAGCACTTCATCCAGTTTCTCCGGCGTGATGGGTGGCTGGATGCAGATCTCCCCCGTCCCGCCGTATATCTCGGGTAAGCGCATGCTCGCCAGAGTTGCTTTAAGCTCCAACAGTTTGCTTTCGTCGGTTAGTTCCCTTGGGTCAAAATTTTCGCCGAACACTTCCAGAATGGCATTTTCGTACTCATAGGGCGTCAAATCGTCGGCCGGCCCAACAAAAAACGCGGTGACGCCATAAACACGATTCCACAGGTTATCAACGCTGGAGCTGTTCGCCTTTACCCTCCCCATCGAGCTAGCTATCAAAGAGGCCTGCACGGTGTGGATCCCTGCGTTCTCTTCGCTCACCAAAGCATCAAAAGGAGGATTTTGCCCTCCCTTGAGCAAGAAAGCCATGCGCCCGTACCACATCAACGCTTTGAAATACCTCTCCAGCACCTCGCTCCTCGTGTAATGTCCTCTGGGAACATACTGGGAATAATCCTCCTCGTACCCGAATATCGGACTGTTGGCAAAACCAGAATGTTCACCTATCAGTTGCAGTTCTTGCTCGACCTCACTTTTGACGAACTCGGGAACATTTGCCCCGGGGTCTAGCAGTCTTAATCCAACCGCAAAGTACGCTGCATTCCTCCTCGCGGCTTCTTTAGCATCGCCATTCAGGGAGCCATACAATCCTATTGAGTCGTTTAACATGGCTAGGCTGACGGATTTTATCTCACCGAAAAACTCATTTTCCTCGATGATCTTCAAAATCTCGTTGAACTGTATGTGGTATAGGTGAAGCAGGGTGTCGCTCGTAATGAATACGGGGATATCCACGCTTTTCAGATAATCGTACACATCGACCATGTCGTTTTCCTGTCCATGAGGGATGACAACAAACCCATTCTTACTTAATAAGTTTGTTTGATTTTCACTCAACTTTAAGTGGAAAATCACGTGGTCAAAATTGGACACGTCGGTCACGTCTAAGGGTAATGTATACCGCGGCGCACTTGGTTCAACTGAAATGTTTTCCGTCTTATAAAAAGACGCAAATGCACCCTTCGGTCCCTCCCCCCAGTAATGGAACTCGGGAGAAGGAACTTCCGGCTGTTCACGAACTGGAAGTATCAACACAGCCGCTGAGATGACCCCAATTCCCGCCAACAGCGCAACTATCTTGGCCCAAACTTTCATTCCACCCGTTCGAACTGTTTTTGGGATGTATTTAAAATTTGGTTCACATTTGAAACTTATTACAACTGCTCTAACGATGTCGTCTCTGCCACAACCAAGATTGGACTCGGCATCACCCGAACAGCGCGCCAAGTCCTTCCAATGCTTCCTCTTCCTTCTTTTCCTCTTCGACCTTCTTCTCTTCCTTCTTCTCAACCTTTGCTGGAGCTGCGGTCACTGGTGCAGTCGCCGCAGGGACAGCCGCGCTCTTGATTGCCTCATCGATGTTCACTCCCTCGAGCGCAGCGACCAGGGCCTTTACTCGGGCCTCGTCCACCGCTACCCCGGCAGCCTTGAGGACGTTCATTAAGCCTGTTTCGTCCACTTTCTTTCCTGCCGCATGCAACACCATCGCTCCGTACACGTATTCCATTTCCACACCTCCATTATCCAAACAACGCGCCTAAGCCTGCTAATTCCCCTTCTCTCTTCTCCTCTTTAGGTTTTTCTTCTGCTGGTTTATCCTCGGACTTTGTCTCGGGTTTAGCTCCGGTAGGTGCGATTGCGAGCATCTCCTTTAAATCTTTGTCGATTGCCCCCTCATTTTTAGCGCCGGTTGCTGCGGCCAGACCGAGCATTTCGGCGTGGGCCCTGGCCAGCAGCGTTGGCATGACCTCCGAGATGGGCAGGCACACGTTTAACGCTAGATTGCGGGCGGCGGCGCGGGCATTTGCGATCATTACGCCAATTGTGACCCCCGTTGGATAGTTCGCGTTTATCGCGAGGTTCACCGCGCTGATGCAAGCGAGCTGGAGCTGTTCGGTGGCTAGCTTCTCGTCTATCCCAAGCACCTCGCCCGAGAATATCAACCTCCCCTCGTAGACTGCCCGAAGTTTAAGCCCAAGCTCGAGAGGCTGTATCCCAAATTTTGTCAGCACATCGGCGACCTCCACGGATATCCCATCCCCCTCCCTCAGGATCGGGCAGTCCTCGAGCACGACGACCTTTCCCGCCTGGATCCTCGCTTTTATCCCTACGCGCTGGAGCTCGCTGACAACGGGCCCTGGTGCGAAGTCGGTTTCTCCGGCCGGGATAACGATATCCTTTGGGGACCTGAAGCCCGGTTTTGCTGGAGCGTTCATCCTGTTTGCCCGGAGGATCTTGTTGAGCTTGAACCAACTCATTTGAGTGAACACGAGCGCCGATTGCCCGCGCAGGTGCTCGGCCAACTCCCGAAGCCTCGGGTCCTTTCGCTCGACTGCCCGCTCGAGCGAGAGCCTAAGCAGTGTGTTTTTGGAGACGACGATCTCAGCCTGCCCCCGCAACTTATGGCGCATCTGCTGGAGTTGGGTCGCGGGGAGATCGGCGATGTCGAGCACGCCGACGACTGGATATCGCTCAAACATTCCAGCAAACTCGTCTATCACTTCCAGCTTCCAAGGCGCCACCCGCCTCACCCTTGTGCTCGCCGCCATCATCGTACCTCGACCTTTACCGGCTTTCCCATCGTTGTTTTGATATGGATGGAGTGCACTTGGTCGAGCCCCCTCTCCAGCCTGTGCTCCAGCGCTCCAAGCACCGCCTGCGCATTCGCCTCGAGTTGTTCGTCGCTCATGCCTTCAGAGCCTATTGGGACGTGCAAGTCAGGCTGTTCCTTCATCCTGATCGACACCGTTCTTCTGAGGCGCTCGATGAGTGGTTTCGGGTCGGCTGTTGATGGAATCGGTTTTGGCATCTTTCCCCGGGGACCCAAAACTGGCCCGAGAGATTTAGCTATCATAACCATGAAGTCCGCTTGGGATAGGAAGAAGTCACATCCCTCGGCCACTTGCCTTGCCCTCTTCCGCTCACTCTTGAGGGCCTCGATGTCAGCCCGCCCCAAGATGAGATCAGCCCCGGCATCGCGCGCTCGGCGTGCTAGCTCCCCCTCTGCAAAGATACCGATCCTGCGTGGTTTGCCGACCCCGTGGGGGAGCACGATTTCTTCCCTGATGCGGCCCTCCGGTTTTTTCGGATCGATATCCTTCAAGCAGATCGCCAAGTCAACGCTTTGCACAAATTTTCTTTTTTTGCTGCCCTCCCTTGCCAGCTTGAGCGCCGCGAGCAAGTTTTCCTTCGCGATCGGCATTTCACTTCAACTCCTCATCATGTTTGCCTTCATCCATCTCGCGCTGCATTTCCCGCGCATCCTTGCCTTCAACGGTTACGCCAATGCTGACGCAAGTTCCAAGCACCTCCTTGACCGCCGCCTTTGTATCCCTCGCCAAGGTGCTTCCTGATTTCAACTTTGCAATTTTTACCACTTGGGGGAGGGCGAGGTTCCCGACCACTTCCGTTCCGGCGGTCTTGGCCCCCTTCTCGAGGCCCAACTCCTTTTTGATGAGGGCGGCGATCGGCGGGGAACCGACCTCAATTTCAAATTTTTTGGTCTTCTTGTCGACAATCACGCTCACCGGGACCTTCATTCCCTCGAACGCGGAGGTAACCTCATTTATCTTCGCGACGACTTGCCCAAGGTTGACTCCGAGCGGCCCAAGGGCAGGTCCCAAGGGTGGCCCTGGTGCAGCTTTTCCTCCCTCGACCAACACTTTGATTCTAGACCCCATCTCAACCGCCTCAGTCCTTGAGTTGACAAGGCATGAGTTCTCTCAAAGTAAGCTGCGCGCGTTAAAAAATGCTGCGGTGGAGTCACTCAGCTACTTCAAGTCTGCCGTACATGCCCGCGCTGATGTAAACCTCATCGCGAAAGAGCCTCGCATAGCCGTTGCGGATTCGAACTACGCTGCCGACTTTGACGCGATCTATATCCTTGTCCCACAGCGAGATTTTTATCCGCCCGGAATCGTCCTCCCCAACTGCCGTGGCCACCCTGCCCGTCCGCCCAGTTCTGCTCGTAAATTCACGCGGCTCCTCGATCTCGACTATTTTCAAATCAAGATCGATATGTTGCATTTCCGGCTTCACATCGCTTGCTTTCACTTAGATCCCTCCTCTTTCTTCTCCTTCTTCTCTATCACCTTAACGGAGTCCCCTCGAACCGTGACCGGAATCGGCACCGTGGCCTCGAAGAGTTCGATGGTTATCTCCTCCTTTGGCTCATCGATTCGGATTACCCTCGCCCGCTCCCCACGGAACGGACCCGAAGTGAGTTCAACGATATCCCCCGCTTCTAACCCCCTGACTATCGGCGTTGGCACAAGAAAATGATCGATCTCACTAAGGGGGACCTCCCCCGAAGCAACGCCCTTCGCATATTTGATCCCTACGCGAGCCCGCTCCACGGATGTTTTGCCGGTGCCCTCGACGAATATATATCCCCTTATCCCGGGGGGGGCTAGAACCGCTTTGATCGGCAGGTTGAAGTTCCTCGTCCTCGCCACGACCATGTCCGCCGTATTTTTTTCCTGACCTATTGTTGACCTGACGGCGAAAATTGCCGGTTTTTGAACCTCCTCCATGGATCCACCTCACGCCACGCCGAGAAAATGGCCGATGATCATTATCACAAAACCGATGAGGCCGACGAGCAAGATACCTAACGAGGTGATCTTCGACACCTGTATGTATTCGGCTTTGCCCGGCTTTCGCGCTACCCGCAGCACGCGCTTGCAATTGTGAAGGAACTCCCTCATTTGCGTAGAAACTCCAGCCCAAGCTCGATCGGTCCACCCTTCTCCGGGGGTTTTTCTCCTGGCCCGAGCGCGTAGGGTGAGTGGACCCCCGATAGGACCACCATGACCCGCACCGCATTTTTCATGTCCTCGGAGATCTGCGCGCCCCAAATCACGTTGGCCTCGGGATCGAGTGATTCGGAGACATGGGAAACGATTCTTTCTGCCTCCTCCAGCTTCATGTCAGGGCTGCCAACCACATTTACCAGCGCTCCCTTCGCACCGGTGATGTCTACATCGAGCAGCGGGCTGTTCAGTGCCTCCTCGACCGCTTCCTTGGCGCGGTTATCCGTATCCGATTCACCGATGCCAAGCATCGCCACCCCTCCATCTTGGAGCACCGTCCGTATATCCGCGAAGTCGAGGTTGATCAGCCCGGGCTTGGTGATCATCTCCGTTACCCCCTTGATCGCGTCCATTAACAATTGATCTGCAACCTTGAATGCCGCGCCTATTGCTAGGTCTGGGGCGAGTTGAAGCAACTTGTCATTCGGAATCACTATTATCGTATCCGTGATCTCCCGCAGGCGCATGAGGCCCTGTTCCGCGTTTGACCTCCTCCGAGATCCCTCAACGGCGAAGGGCAGGGTCACGATGCTGATAGTTAGCGCCCCGCTTTTTTTCGCAATTTCAGCGACGATCGGTGCGGCGCCAGTTCCGGTTCCCCCCCCTAGACCACAGGTCACGAAGACCATGTCCGCGCCATAAATGTGGTCCTTTATCAGAGCTTCGTCCTCCCTTGCGGCGGCCTCCCCTTTTTCGGGATCGTTGCCCGCCCCGAGACCCCCCGTTATATCTTGCCCTATGAGGATCTTTCGGTCAGCAGTTGAGTAAAGAAGATCTTGGGCATCGGTGTTGATGGAAATGGTTTCAGCGCCCCAGACGCCAACTTCCATCATGCGCGAGAGGGTATTGCAACCAGCGCCACCACAGCCGGCGACGATGATTCGGGCTTTCACCCGCTGTAGAACTTGCTCTATCTCCTTGTTGGTTAACTGCTTCGCCGAGGGAGATTGCCCCTCCTTAATTCCCGCGGCGGTTGCGACCCCTGGCTTCGTGAGCGCAAATCCCGTCTTGGGCGTGAACACGGCCGATTCGGTTTTTTCCAATCAAATCCCTCTTTTTCATCCGCGTCATTTTTGTCTTGACTCATTTAAATCTTTGTGTAAGAGAGGATTTCTTGCGCGCGTCTAGTTTGAATGCCGAGTTTGCTGGCGACCCGCTGGGAAATCTGACGTTGTTCGCCGCTCATGCCCTTCCAATCTAGCGCCAGCAATTCGATGTCCCCTCGAGTGCGGGCGATCGCTCGCTCGACAAGTTTCTCGTTGATGTTCGCATATTTCGGCAGGATGTGTCCCACCCCAATGTCTGTATGTAAGGTGATTTCTGTGTGGCGAGGCGCGTAATGAGGACCCCCTAAGCCTATCGCTTGACGGCATCCGATCGGTGAGATTGCGGCGGTCATTATCGCTTGAGCCACGGCCTTTCCAGCCCTCTCATCGCGCCATTGTTCAGGGGAGCTGCCGATCTCGACGAAGGTGACTGGCACGTCGAGCTGCGTTGGGCCGTGATGGGTCGCCTCGAGCGAAACCTCATAGGGTAGATTGAGCTCATCGCGCATCCTCGCCAGGGCGAGCAGGGCAGATTTGATGGCGGGCGGGGAGGCCACTGCAAGCTTCAACTTTTCGGGTTCTCCTGGCGCATGGGTGGTGAGCGTTGGTCTACCCGACTCGCTGACGTGCCTTGAAGCGACAATCACCTCATCGGCAGTCAATGGCAATGAGGTGAGTTGGGTGATCCCGCCTGGAACCATCGCAAGCAACACGTTTTTGCAAACATACATGTCGGGCCGATCTTCCGCCCGCTTAAAGTCGTAAAGCTCACGCAGTCGCGCCGCTATGTTTTGAGCGGCGACATCCTCGGTGGATGCAAGTACGAGTTTCATCTTCCCAAACCAATGATTGTGCGGGAACAAAAATAGTGGTGGGCCCGGAGGGATTCGAACCCTCGACCTTCACCGTGTCAGGGTGACGTTTGTTAGGGAGAAGTCGTTTCTTCCCCCTCATAACCATCTAGACCACGGGCCCGCTATTTAATGCAAGGCGTTTGCCAATTTATGTTTTTACTTCGTCAATCATACCTTCGATAGTAGGTAATGGGCGAACACTTTTGTTCTTCCTTAATTTAGCTTAAATGTTCGCACCCGCCTTGACCCACATCCTCGCCTTTTCGGTTAGTTTTGCGGACAGGCAGGCGCAGCAACCTCTTGATTTTAAATCACCGCGATGAACTTGTGGTGAAGCGATCATGACCGCGAGCGTTCCCCGCCCGATGTCTTTGGTCTGAATCTTGCCGCTATAAGAAAAAAATAAATACTCGGTATTTTGGGGTATGTTGGAGGTGAGAAGGGATGGTGACCACTCCCGAAAGAATGTTGAAAAGGATAGGGATTACAGGGATTGCGGCAGCGATTCTGATGATAATCTTCGGCGTCCTTGTGATAAAATTCCAAGAGTTGGTTGCGTGGCTTGTCGGCATATACTTGATAGTTGTTGGGGTAGTAAAGCTGGTAGGCTACATCAGCGGCGGAAAATCATCTTGAAACTTAGATTCGTGGATTGATGGTCCCCGACTTGCTTTAGGGGGCAAGAATAGAGCTAAAAGTTTTTCTCAAAATTCACACGGAATATGAAAACTGGATGTCCAATATCGGGCGTCCAACTTTGAGTATACAATCGATGGGGTGTACAAAAAGCGACGATTACTTGAAAAGCTTAGACTTTAGCGTGGCACTTTGACTGACGAAAAATTCTCAAAAATAGAGTGATTTGATTTTACTGTGCGGTTTAGTGGTGGACCGGGCGGGATTCGAACCCGCGCCCTCCCGCAATTTGGTTGGTTTTCAACTGCCAAGCGGACGCGATACCAAGCTTCGCCACCGGCCCACCAAAAAGGAATTATCGCACGGGCTTAAGAAATTTTGTGATTACCAAACGTTTGGCATGCCAATACGGCTAACGCAACCGCAACCCCTGAATCTTCTTGACCTTCCAGTTATAGCGCTTGATCCGCCGTGAACTCCCGTAACCACAGGCGGCACAGACGCCCCGCTGAACGTTGTAGGAGCGCCTCCCGCATCGCCGACATCGAATGTGCACGACCTTGTGTCGCTTGCCCATCGACGGGGTACCCTTGACCATGCCATCACTCCGCCGGCGAGATGAAAACGACCGAGTCGCCGCGAATCACCATCGTGCCGTAACGCTTGGACGCCTCGCTGCCGTGGATCTCCTCCGCCTCCTTGAGCACGAGGTTGATGTGCACGTCGAATCCCCCAAGCTTGCCCCGAAGCTCCTTGCCGCCCTTGAGCCCGACAAGCACCGGCGAACCTAGGGCGCGATTGAGCACGTCGAGCGGTCGCTGCGCCATGAAAATCACCAACCCCTCGCCACCTGCGTATTTAAGCGTATCGCGCCATCTTTTCCCTGATGCCCGTCAACCGCCGTTATCATTTGCGAAAGGCCTCGGCAAAGCAACTTGTGCGGGAGGTCGTTAAAAAATTTGGTGTAGCTACGAGCAAGCTTTTGGGCGGGGTAATTGAAATCTTGGAGCTGGAGGGTGGTGGGGAGGTCATTCTGGTCGGCGGCAAAATGGTTTTTCTGAGGACGCAGGGTGAACTTCTGCCAACGCTGAATGCATTAGATCGAATCCCGCTAAAGCAAGTAGTCGTCGACATGGGTGCGGTGTCCCACATCGCTAACGGGGCGGATGTGATGGCACCCGGCGTCGTTTCAGCGGAGGAGGGAATTGTACCCGGGAGTTATGTGGCGGTCGTGGATGAGCGGCATGGCAAGTCGCTTGCGGTCGGGTTGGCGCTTGTGCCAACAGCCGCGATGAAGGGCTCGAAAGGAAAAGTGGTCAAGAATTTGCATTACGTCGGTGATGGGATATGGTGCCTCCAAAAATTTAAATAGCCTGAGAGCCACCGCCCATTAGGTAGCGGGGATAAAATGGGGCTACGTGATTGGTTTTCTGGCAAAAGAACTTCCGCCAAAATGGAGGAGATAACCAAGGAAGTCCCAGTGGTTGAGGTTGAAGAGGTCGGTAAAGAAGAAGGAATCAGTAGACTTGAGCCGGTTTATGTCAAGAGCATGGAACTGAGCAGTCTCGTTGATGTTCAAGAGGTCTCGAACGAGTTGAGGGCCGGCAACATAATAGTCCTCGATATAGGCACGCTCATGAACCAAGATCCAGCGGAGCTTAAGCGGGCGATCGACCAGTTGAAGGGGATTTGTCGGGCCATCGGGGGAGACATTGCCCGACTGACCGAATCCAAAGTGATTGCGACACCGAGATTTATTCACATCCAGTTCAAGGGAGCTTAACTTTTCTTTTTGTTCGTTTACGAAGTGGTCGAGGGGTGCAAAGATTTCCGCAGGTGGTACGGAGTGACGCGGAAATCTGGGGCGGAGTTTGTACTCCCTGTGGGTCGTTGTCCCCTCTGCGGGGCCAGCGGCGCCTTCCAAGTTAAAGGCAGGATCGACAATATTCCCTATTTTGGCGAGATAATGGAAACCTCGGCAAGCTGCAGTAGCTGTAGGTTCAGGCATTCGGACGTCATGTGTTTAGGCGAGCGCGTTCCAATGCGTTACGAGTTCCAAATCACATCCGAGAAAGACCTCATGGTGAGGGTGGTGAAATCGAGCACCGGGACGATCAAGCTGCCTGAGCTGGGGGTGACGGTGGAGCCCGGCCCATCGAGCGAGGGCTTTGTGTCCAATGTAGAGGGCGTGCTCAACCGCATCGAGGAGGGGATACGGCTAGCGGTTAAGGGAGCCGATGCGGTTAGGCGTCGGCGGGGCAAGGCAAGGATAAAAAAGCTCGAAGCGATACGCGCGGGCAAACGAAGGGCGAGGCTGATTATTTTGGATCCATTTGGCCATAGCGCCATCGTGGACGAGCGGGCCAAGGGACGCAAGCTGACGAGGCGAGAATTGGCGTCGCTCAAAGTTGATTTGCCACGCTAGCGGAGCTTGAGGAGACTTGAAGTCGTGCAGTAAACAGGGCACTTTTTCAATGAACATAATGTCGTAAATAAGACATTCAGTAACACGTTCAAAAAATGTCGTGAAGCAAGACGCGCGTCCACCGCGCTAGTGCAACCTTATCGTTTCCAAGTTCCGTGGCACCCTCGTTTCGATTCTAAAAAGTTTATGCAGAGCACTTGCGAGGTCTAGGCACTTGCTCTCCTCGCCATGACAGCATACGACGCGCTGTGGTTTCGGCGAGATCCTTTGCACATAATTTAGCAACTGTGCCCGATCGGAGTGTCCGCTGAAGCCCTCGACCGTTCGAACCTCCATGTTTACCTTCACATTCTTGACCCTGCCCTTCTCGTTCCGCAGAGGCACCTCGCGCCACCCCTTTTGGATGCGGCGCCCAAGGGAACCCTCGCACTGGTAACCCACGAATATTAGGACGTTGCGGGGATCCGGCGCTAGCTCCTTGAAATATTCGAGCACGGGGCCTCCGGCCATCATACCTGCAGTTGACACAATTACGGCGGGTTCACCTTCGATCACTTGAGCACGCTGATCTGGGCCCTTCACCCTGACAAACATATCGGAGAGAAATGGATTTTGGTCCATTCTGAATATTTGCTCGCGCAAGTCTTGGGATAGACATTCTGGGTAGGCCGTATGGATGGCTGTTGCCTCCCATATCATCCCGTCGAGGTAAACTGGAAACCCGTCGAATATCCCCTTTCGTCTGCAATCATCAAGCAGGATCATGATCTCCTGTGCGCGACCGACAGCGAAAGCCGGTACCACAACCTTGCCCCCCTGTTTTAACGTCTCGTTCACGATTCGGATGAACTCGCTCTCGGCATCCGCACGGAACGGCTGAATGTCCCCCCCGCCACCGTAGGTGCTGTCCATCACCAAGGTCTCCACCCGAGGAAACATGCACACGGCTGGCGAGAAAAGGCGCGTCTTGTCAAATTTCATGTCACCGGTGTACACGAGGTTGTACAACCCCTCGCCGACATGGATGTGCACGATGGAGGAGCCTAGGATGTGCCCTGCATTATGAAAGGTGATCCGAATATCGGGCGAGATATCGGTAACGTCGCCGTAGTCGAGCGGAATGCAGTGGCGCAGGAAGGTCTTGATGTCCTTTTTGTTGTAGGGGAGGAGCTTGTCCTCTCGCTCAGCTATATCGACGTAGTCCAACTGCAGGAGCACGGCAAGATCTCGCGTGGCCGGCGTGCAATAAACCGGCCCCTCGAACCCATATTTGTAGAGGTATGGAATGAAGCCGCAATGATCGAGATGGGCGTGGGAGAGGATAACCGCATCTAACTCCGGCAGCCTGACCTCAGGGACCTCGAGGTGTGGAAAGGCCCGATCCTCGGATGCGACGTTCACCCCGCAGTCGAGCATGATTCGGCTTTCGGGAGTCTGGAGCAAGAAAGAAGAACGCCCGACCTCTCGCGACCCACCGAGCGACGTGAGACGTGTCCAGTCCCCTTTTGCCTTTTGCTCGCGATGGATTCGCCTGCCTATCTTCTGCAGGATGTCCCGCCGCCCGGCGCCAGCTTGAATTATCGAAAGGCGGATGTTTTGCACGATTTCGGACTTGATCGGGGGAGCCCTGACTATTCGAGGCGTCCAGCTGATTCTCCTCATTATCTCGCGAAGCAAGGCTCCGCCCTTGCCGATAGCTATCCCAGGTTTTTGTGCCTCGATGGTGACCTCGCCGATGACCTGACTGAAAATAATACTGGTTATCCCAGCTTCGGGTGGGACGAGGCGTCGGATTTCCTTCTCAGCCTCCTCGGGCTTGCTTAGGATCGATGGGTCCGGGCGGAGGACGATCCGCTTTCGAATCTTACGGGCGAGCTCCTTGATCGCCTCGCCATTTTGCATGAGGAGGTCTAGGTTTTTGCAACAAAGCACGACCCTTGGCCCCTCAAAACTTATGTCGGAGATTACGCTGGCAAAGGGAGTCTCCTCCACCACGACGCGTTTTATCTCTCCCAACAGTTCTTCCGCAGCCATGCAGTCACCTTTTGTCGATAAAGCGTTAAGCTAGCTTTTTTATCTCGTCGGGGGATAGCTCACGATACCCTCGCCTGGTTATCGTGGCGACCATCACCTCATTCCCCGTGGCGATGTCTCGTTTCATCGCGGTTTTTATGGCCTTGATCGCTATGGGCACGGCCTCCTCGACGCTCATGCCCTCCTTGAACTCGGTTTCCAGCACGCCATATGCAACCGGCGACCCGGAACCGGTAGCTATCATCGTTTCTTCAGTCAGGGTACCGTCGAGGTCGATGAAAAATAGCTTTGGTCCGGATGAGTCGGCGCCACCAACAAGGAGGTTTGCGATGTATGGGGACAGGGCGTATGAATGCAGCACATTTGCCATGAGCTTGGCGCTCGCGTGCACGCTCATCGGGACTCCCTCGCGCATCTGGAGGTAACCTGCCTCTGCTCGAAGCGTGTTCACTAAATCCTGGGTATCGGCAACTCCCCCAGCCGTTGTGACGCCGATATTATCGGTTATTCTGTACACCTTTCGCGCTCGCTTGTTCGCCACGAGGTAGCCCGCCGTTGCCCGAGTATCGGTCGCCAGTACCGCGCCATCCTTGCAGGCAAGTCCGACCGTTGTCGTGCCCTTGAGATACTCTATTTTCGGTTTTTCCAACTCAATGCCCTCGCAAAAATGCTGTGTCAAAAACAATAATAAAATTCGTTATCCGTATATATAAAGTTTATCTGCTAAAAGAAGAGCGGTGAAGTTTGTGAAGGAGCCTAAACGCATCGAACTTCCGCGTGAGGTCTGGATGGGTCCTCGCGTGATCACACGGGTCGCCGACGTTTGTAAGCGTTTATGCCCCGGCAGGCGTGCCCTGATTGTCGCCGATTTGACGACTTTCAAGTTGGTTGGGGAGAAAGTTCAGCGCTCGCTTAAGCGTGCTGATTTTGAAGTAGGGCATGTGTTGATTGGGCAGGCGGATCTGGCGACCGTCGCGAGGGTGCGCAAGCTTGTCGGTAGCAAGGCAGATTTTCTTTTGGGCATCGGGGGGGGCAAATGCATCGACGTGGCAAAGTTGGCGTCATTTCGAGGTGGCAGGCCATTTGTTTCGGTGCCAACCGCTGCATCTCACGATGGAATTGCTTCGTCGAGGGCATCGATCAAAGGGGGGCGAAAGCCGACATCAATTCAAACTCATGCCCCGATCGCGATAGTTGCCGATACTTTGATTATCAAACGCGCGCCCCATCGCCTTCTAGCAGCCGGGTGCGGGGATCTCGTGGCGAACTTCACCGCCGTGAGGGATTGGGGGCTCGCGCGTCGCCTGAGGAATG
>DAOUSU010000066.1 GCA_030627035.1 Hadesarchaea archaeon | reverse complement strand
TCCAGCTCGCCTGAGATCCTTGCGGCACCGCGCCCCAGCTGCGGCGTCAGCTCGATGAAGATCGGCAACATCAATTGCTCGGCCCTTTCCGGTGGAATGAGGGCCGCGAGGTACTCGAGCTCGTCCCTGTGAATTCGGTGAACCCTGCCGTCCCTGCACCCCATCTCCGCGCGCTCCTCACGCATCAGCTCGCCAAGCGACCGCCGCTTTCTCGGGAGGTGGGCATTTAGGAGCGCCACTTCCCTGCGCAGAACCTCCATTCCTTTATCCATAAAATCAGAGCCTTAAGCAATCATAGCTTTGATTCGCTTGAGCCTAAAGAAGTTCTCCCGCTCGAGCTCCTCAAGATGTCTCTCGATGAATTTTTTTATTGTCTCCAGCCTTGGGATGACCACGTGCTCGAGCGAGTTCACGCGGCGTTTCGTTCGTTCGGTTTCCCTCGCGAGGAGCCTCAGCGTTTCCTCGATCTCGGCCAATTTAAGCATCGCAGCCAACGCCTTCTCAAATTTCTTTGCGGCAAGGTCGAGCTCCGCCGATGTCTGGACCAAGCTGTAACCCCTCTCGGTCACCTTTCGCTCGAGCTTTTGAGCTTCTATAACTGGGACCGCAACGCCCATGATGCTCCTCGTGGCGATATCGATCTCAAGCTCGATCCCAGTTGCCGCCGCCGCCTTCCTAACCTCCAGCGAACCCATTGCGACCATGGCAAGGCTCAAGGACCTATACGCCTCCCCGAGTACCTCGTAGGTTCTCTTTCGTGCATCCTCAAGCTGAGTCAAAACATTGAAAAATTCCATCACGAGGGCGTCACGTTTTTCCTTTAGAAGTTCATACCCGCGCTTGGTGAGGGTGATCTGCCTCAACGTCTTAAGCAACTCGCCGCGCGTCGGGTGAATTTCAGAAATCGCTACAGCCATCAGCTCACCTACTTCAGAACTTCCACGCCAACCGCCCTTCGGGCAAGCTTTTTGATGATATCAACCTTCTTCGGCAAGGGGCCGAGCTTATCCGGGATTTCAACGACGATCGGCACGGCCGCTTTTCTCTCCGCAAACCTGAGTAACCTCTGCCTCATGCCCTCCGCCAGGGTTTCGGTGATGACGATCAATCCAACTCCTTCCGCGCCAAGGAGTTCTTCGAATTTTCGCTCGGCGTCCTCCCCCGTGGATGCAACGTGCGCCTCCCTGATGCCCACCAGCCTTAGCCCCGCCACCGTCGTTTGGTCTCCGATTGCCGCTATCCTCACTCAATCACCTTTTATGAGACACCTCTCGATCTCCTCCCGCCTCAGGTCCTCCACTTTACCATTCACGACTGCCACGAGATTTCTGACCTCCACATCTTTCTCGATGAGGAAGGCGACGATCGGGCCAACCCCCAGATAATATCGCCCTAACGAAAACGTCCTAGCTCGCTTGAGGAGAAGTTCATCCAGTGCCCGTTCAAATGCAAGCAAGGATTTGGTTTCTTCATACTCCGGCATCGCGGACTTCAGCGGCCCAGCGTAATCCGTGCCCTCCAGCGGCCCCAGCGCAGCGGCCACATCGGTTGCCTCTGCCATTCGCCGCACCACCGATTCATCGATGGCAAAATAACAAGGGATGATACATCTCAGGATGTCATCCGCCGGCACTCGATCCGCCTTGCACCTAAGTGCGAGCTTTATGTTCACGGCATCGATTTGCATACCGACTAAAGCTTCCATCACCTCGATATGCCTCGCCCTAGAATAGGCGATCTTCCTCCAAAGCCCCTCGTAAAAGTGGCGATCGAGCGCGTGCAAAAGTGAAAGCAAATTTTTCCTTTCCTCGAACTCCGGCAGGGCCTCGTTTAACACCCCTCCATATTCCGTGCCCTCAAGCTTTCTGACGGCATCCGGGAGGTCCTCTGCCCTGATCATCTCCTCCAGCAAGCTCGGCGACAGAAATGCCGTGGGGACAAGCATTTCGGAAATTTCCGCTTGGGGAATTCCAGCGTGCTTTGAAATTAAAACTGTTTTGAGGTTCCCCACGTCGAATTTTTTGAAAATGGACTGGAAAATATCCTGCATTTCTTCCGGTACAAGATCAACAACCGTCGCATATGTGTCGACTAGGTTCTCTTGGAAGGCTCCTTCAAGCCCCAAAGCCGTGACCTCTTTCAGCTTTGCTACATACGGTGAGTAAGGTGTGCCTTCAAGAACACCAATTATCTCACCAAGCTTCCTCGCTTCGATCAGCCTGTCAAGGCGCTCGCGTCTAAACATTTTTCCCCTCATCGCGCTTACTCTAGCTGAAGCATACGCATACGCGCCCAGAAGTTGAACTCGCTTTGATAAGAGGAAAAGTACAAGCAGGATCCCGATCCCGACTAAAATGATGACAAAAATCTGTGGCTCCAACCCTCACACCTCAGGGCTTGAATAACACCGCTGCAACTCTCCTCCTCAAATCCCCCTCCATCCGCTTTAGCCTCGCCTCGAATGTATTATCGGATTTTACGCTGCCGTTTGCCCGCTGAACGATCGCTCCGCCCATCGTGCTGATCGATGTTGGGTATACCGAGAGGGTACTTCGCTCACCGGTGGATTTTGATATTTCCTCCGCCAGCCGTTGAAGCTCTTGGCTTGAGAAAAGTTTTCGATCCTCCTTTCCCATTTGGATCTCAAGCTCCCCTCCTCCAACCGCTCTCCCCGCCTCTTTGATGAGCCCCCTCATGGCCTCAGCATATGCTTTTCTGTCTTTCCGTAAATTCGCGAGTTCTTGCTCGGCAGCGGAAAAAATTTCTTTAACAAGTTTCTCTTGGATATCCAGTCTCATCTGTTTGGCTTTTATCCTCGCGCCCGCCAACGTCCTTTGCTCGATCATCTTTGCCTCTCTTTCCCCCCGCCCAATTATCGCGCTGCCCTTCTGCTCCGCTTCTTTACGCGTCGACGCCAGTTTTTCGTTGAATCCCTTTTTAGCTTCACTCAATATTCTCTCGCTCTCTTTCTCAGCGCTGCCAAGTATTTTTTGAATTATCCTGTCAAGTCCCTGCTTCATCTCGGTCCCACTTTTAAGCTAATACAACTCCTCAATGGGCAAAGCATCTCATACCATCGGGATGGCGCGTTCCTAGATCAATCCTGCGCCCACCAAGATTAAAATGGCAACCAGCAATCCATAGATCGCCTGGGTTTCCACCAGCACTGCAAATACTAGGGATTTGCCGAACATCTCTGGTTTTTCGGCAGTTGCCCCAGCAGCCGCCGCCGCCGCCGTTCCTTGGCCTAATGCGGATCCTGCTCCCGCAATGCCAATGGCTAAGCCCGCACCGATGGCCGCATATGCTGCTGCCATTTCAGTCAATACCATTTTCTCACCCCACGGTGTAAATTCTTTCTACCTTGAAAGGTTTAAAGCTTGGGCCTTCGCCCGTGTAGAACTTTCCAAAGAACTCGACATAATGTAGACGCATCGAGTGGATAAACCCGCCCAGCGCATTCAGCACGAGATTCAACGAATGGCCTCCAACGAAGATCAACGCTGCGGGTATCATTCCTAATATACCCAATCCCCACGCCATGCCCGCGAGAAGGTTCACCACAAGCGCTATCGCCCCGGTCATGAGGGCTAGCGCCATCAGCCTGGAATATGAGAGGATATTGCCCAACATGGAAAAAATATTCATGATGCTTATCGGCCCTCTGGTGAGAAGCAATATGATCACAGAAGCTCCAAAGAAAATTTCTGAGAATAAAAGAGCTACCCCTCCCAAGGAGACCCACCCCATAGACTGGCACACCAGAATGGCTCCAGAGGGGATCAATATCATCCAGGAGAGTTGATCCGAGATGGCTTCCTTAATCGATCCCAATTTAAGCTTCTGCACTAATCCCGCCAGCAAGCCTATCCAGATGTGCGCGAGGCCGATCAGAATCGAAAAAACCAAGACAACCACAGGATTTTCAATTGTGCCAACAAGCTTGGGGACTGAAATGCCAAGATATTCTGGAATGAAATCGCCGAGGTAGCTGCCCATCGCGATGCCGGTTGCAATGGCCACGAGAGAACCGCCAATCAAAATGATGCTGAAATCCCTCATTCCCTTGTTAACCCTGCCTATCCCTCGGAGAAGCGCCACGGAAAATATCAGAAGGATCAACCCGTAGACGGCATCCGTCAACATGAACCCAAAAAAGAATGAAAATGTGATTGCCATAAAAATTGTTGGATCTATCTCCCCCTTGCCTGGCAGGCCAAACATCTCCGTCATCATTTCGAAGTTCCTAATCACGCGGGGGTTATGGAGGACAACTGGCGGCTTTGAGCTAGAACTCTCGATCTTGACGTGCGCCATGCCCTGCGACGCTGATATGACCCCTCGCGTCACCCGCCTGACCTTGTCGTCTGGCACCCAACCCTGAATTATAGCTGCGGTTTCCGTTCTCGAAAAGTTGCCTACCACGTTCATTCGTGCGCGCTCTATCTCCAGCTGTTCTCGCGCCAACAGAAGATCCGCCTTGTATTTCTTTGCGAGCACTGCAAGCTCACGCGCGCAATCCTTCTTTTCAGCCTCGGCCTCCTTGAGTTTTTCTTTCAATTTTGGTAAAACCTCGTCGCCCCTTCCCTTCAACTTGGGCAACCTAAAACTCTCAAGGCCCGCCGAATACAGAATTCGTAGGGTTTCCTCCCGATATTCAATCGGCCCACATACGACGACGATTTTTTCCTTTTCGTTAAGGTCGCGGCTTAACATCACATAGCCTTCCCTTATAAATCCATCGAGGGATCTACAAAGCTGGGTGAAGTTCTTCGTCGGCAAGATACCCGCCTCCGTGAAGGTGAACTCGGAGGACCCAAGTGCCTTAAGGTCGAATCCAAACTTTCCGAGAAGTTTCACGGCCCAAATCTGATAATTCAGCTCCGAGATCCGCTCGTCCAGCGAGGTCATCTTATTCTCGAGCTTGATGGTCCGCGCCTCGACGGTTCGGAGGAGTTTTTCCGCCTCCTTTACTACCCTTTCGCCTCCCTCCGCCTTGACGCGTTTTTTCCGAATCGCCCTAGGCCTAAAGAGACCGTCTATCCAATCCTTGAGCGCTTGAAATGTGCTGGGGGGCAAAGCGAGAGTTTCAAAAACATCAAGCAAGTGCCGCGCCCTCACCGAAAGCGAAGTGCACCCATGT
>DAOUSU010000005.1 GCA_030627035.1 Hadesarchaea archaeon | reverse complement strand
CAACCCCAGCGATTTTGTCCCATGCCACGGGCTTCATCCTTTTTTTGAAATAAATTTGCTCGATCTCCGCCTCCCGCTCGGGGGTGTACGCCATCCCGCTCGAGTCCCAGAACTTGACCCCGTTGTATTCGGGCGGGTTGTGGGAGGCCGTTATCATGACGCCAGCCTTCGCGTTGAGGCTACGAGCGGCGAAACTCACGACCGGCGTTGGGACGATGCCAATTTTCTTAACATCACAGCCCCCCGAGAGCAGGCCCGATACAAGACAGCTTTCCAGCATATCGCTCGAGGTGCGCGGGTCCTTGCCAACGACGACATCGCCGGAGTTGCCAAGATAGGTGGCTAGGGCCAACCCGAGGTCGAGCGCGAGCTTCGGCGTTAGATCCCGGTTCACAACCCCCCGAACGCCCGACGTGCCGAAGAGCTTGCCCATACGTACCACAACTACGCAGGCCCGGCCAGCACCTTCGTCTTCCAGACCTCGACGCGCGTCACCGGGCAGTACTGCTCGGCCGCCTTGTAGATGTCCGAGGCCAGCTTCCCAAGCACGACCTCCTGCACGAACTGGTCAAACGTCCGCTCAGCTGCGCGGTCCTTAATCACCTTTCGCATGTCCCTATGGATTGCCTCGATCCGCGAGCTCTGGATCCTCCTCCATGTCGTCACTATCGAGCTGACCCTAAGCCTGCAGCCATCCTGTGTCGTAACCGTTGAGATATCGCCGATCCTGGTCGCCCGCCGCCTGACCTGACTTCGAACATAGTCCCGAGCCATGTCGTGGCCAATGAAGCTCGTAAGCGCGCGATTCCCATCGACATCCTTCACCTGAAAATAGAGCTTGATGTGAGACTTCGAAAAATCGTCAATGAGGTCGCCAAGCGTCGTCTCGAACACCCTGCCCGTCAACTGATGTGCATCCGTGGTGAGGGTCTCCCCTATTTTGCGCCCCCCGAACATGGGAGGGGAGACAACGTCGTACCACGCCTTCTCACGCCAAGACTTTTTTACTGCCTGTCTTTTCTCAGACTTTTCCGCATTCATGCCCACAGCTCTCCTCTAAAGATCGTCCAAATAAGTTAATACTCATTGCCTTTAGCCTTTTTTCATGCGAATTTAGTACTTTTTTGTAGGCTGGGATTTTTCAGCACCGCTGAGCCATTTTTCATTCCCTGCGCTATCCATCCGTAGTTCACGGCCTTGCACGCCTGGAAGCGAACGCTTACCAAAGCTAAAATCTACAAGTCTTTTTAGTTCAAACACATAGTTTTGTCGAAGGTCTAATCATGCTCGATATAAAATTCGTGCGAAAAAATCCGGACGCCGTAAAGAACAATCTAACTAGGCGGGGGGATTTGGCCAAGCTGAAGTGGGTCGACGATTTGCTGGAATGCGATAGGAATTGGAGAAAGCTGACCTTGGAGGCAAACAGGCTGAGGGAGAGGCGAAACAGGCTTACCGAGGAGATAGCGAGGCTCAAAAAGGAGGGCAAGGATGCGGCCGAAAAAATTGAGGGGGCAAAAAAGATACCGTTGAGGATAAAGCAATTGGAACGGAACGCGCAGAAGAACAGGGAAAGGGTTGATTATTTTCTCCTTCGTCTGCCAAATCTGATGCACGAATCGGTGCCCTTTGGCAGGGACGAGGACGATAACGTCGAGGTGAGGAGGTGGGGGAAAATACCCGACTTCGATTTTCCGCCGAAGGGCCACATCGATCTGGCGGTAAACCTAGGTTTGATAGATCTCGAACGAGCCGCCAAGGTGGCCGGAGCGAGGTTTTACTATCTCAAGGACGAGTTGGTCCAATTGAATTATGCGCTGATAAAGCTCGCGCTGGATTTCATCGCGGGGAAGGGATTTGCCCTGTTTCAACCGCCCTACCTGCTAAAGAGAAAACCCCTTGGGGGGGCGGTCGCGCTATCCGACTTTGAGGACATGATCTACAAGGTCGAGGACGAGGATCTATACCTGCTCGCCACATCCGAACACGCGCTGCTGGCGTTGCACATGGACGAAACGCTGGATGGAAAGGGCCTGCCGCTAAAGTACAGCGGTGTGAGCCCGTGCTTCAGGAAGGAGGCCGGGGCGCACGGCAGGGACACAAAAGGCATTTTCAGGGTCCATCAATTTGAAAAGGTCGAGCAGTTCATCTTCAGCAGGCCGGAGGATTCTTGGAAGGAACACGAAGGACTGATCGCAAACGTCGAGGGGATCTTCCAGAAGCTCGGGTTACCATACCGGGTGGTGAACGTCTGCAGCGGCGACCTGGGAACGGTTGCGGCGAAGAAGTACGACCTAGAGGTCTGGTTGCCTGGCCAGGGAAAATACCGCGAGGCCGCATCCTGCAGCAACTGCGCCTCCTACCAGGCCGTGAGATCGAACATAAGATACAGGGATAAGCCGGGCGAACCCGCGAAATTCGTTCACACGATAAACAGCACGCTGGTGGCCACCGAGAGGGCCTTGGTCGCCATCCTCGAAAATTATCAGCGGAGGGACGGCTCGATCTCCGTTCCGGCGGCGCTGGTTCCCTACGTGGGATTCGAAAAGATAGGGCCAAAGTGATCGTCTAGATGACATCCTCGGCCGTAGATGTGCAGAAGAGCAGGTCGTCGAGGGTGGCTAGAAGTGTTTCCATCTTGCCCTCCACCTCAAGCGTGGTGGTAACTCGCCTGCCCCGCGTCGTGGTCGCAACCCGCACCCCTTCCGGTGCCTGAAGGTTGTCCGGCCGAAGCGCAGAGGCTATCGCCCTAGCAACATCGGCGTCCTCATACACACACGTGACCAGCGCGCGCATCCTCACGAGAACCCCTCAAAACGTCCCATGCCTCACGGTGCAGATCTCCTCGCCACTCGGCCTTATCCGTATCGTAGTGCGGGGGCCCATGTCCGCCTGCCCAACATCGCTGTCGATCGCTCCGGCCCGAAGCCCGTGCCTAAGCAGGGTGTTTGCGGGATATGTAGTGAAAAAGGTCTTGCCGACATCGACATCCCCCATCACGAGCACCACTCTAGGTTTCTTCCGGACGATCTCGGAGATGGGTGCATCCCACTCGCGGGGAATCGTCCGCCCTGGAAGGATCTCAACCTTCCCATCCCGCCCGGGCGTGTAATCGATGAGGGCGTCACCTTCCGCCTCAAGGGGCACCGACTTCGCGGGATGAACGACAATCTTGGCCCCCTTCTCGAGTAGCCCGCCGCTCATCAGCACCTCTCCCTCCTTCACCTCAAGGCTGAGCTGCCCCTCAAGCCTCACCACATCGCCGCGTTTCAGCTTAATCTCGGACAAACGAGCACCTCACATCAAGATTCAAGTCTCGCCTGGCTTGACCCAGCGATCCTACCCGAAATCGCCTTCCCCTCCTTCAGGAAAAGTAGCCCCCCTCCTTCAGCTTGTCAACATGGGGCGCTCGACGCCTCTGGAGAGCGTTTGGTCTAGCTTCGCTATAAATTCATCCATCCGCCCTCGCGGCACCCTGGCCGAGGCCGCGACATCGTGGCCCCCGCCCCATCCCCCGACGGCATTTGCAGCACGCTCAAGGGCTCGCCCAACATCCACGCCCTGCATTGCTAGCCGTGGGGCGCTTCGAGCTGT
Source organism: Hadesarchaea archaeon (assembly GCA_030627035.1). Taxonomy (GTDB): domain Archaea; phylum Hadarchaeota; class Hadarchaeia; order Hadarchaeales; family Hadarchaeaceae; genus DAOUSU01. Next base: position 25,478 of record DAOUSU010000005.1, on the reverse strand, counting down.
GACCTTGATCTCCCCCGTCCCGATGTCGGTGAGCCATATGATAGGGCGGTCGATTGCTATGAGCCCCGACTCCATCGCGCGAGAGAGGGCCTCCCCGATCATCGCCGGATCCACCGCGCTGCCGGAGTAAATGTATCTGAGCTTGGGCGTGAGCTTGAACGAGCCCAAGTGGGAGACGAGCCAGCCCAGCGCTCCAAGCATTTGCTCCTGATGGCTGTTGAGCATGGCGAAGGCTTCTGACTGCGCCGTCTTGTCGCCCATCGCCACAGCTAGGCCAAACTCGGGTTTGTGGAGGTCGCCGCATGCATTGAGCATCGCCATGTAATCCCTCAACTCGCGGGGGCCCACCAAGTCTTCCGTTCCCAAGGTGTAGGTCGTGCCCCAGAGCGCGTGGCAGAACTCCTCGTTGGTGGCCAGTGAGCCAGCCCTCGCGAAGATAGCATCCCTGAGACTGCGTTCCGCCTTCGGGCCCAGCTCCGCCAACGTGCTTGATGGAGAAATGCCTAACGTGTTGACAAGGGAGCGACAGGCCGCTAGGTTGCCAGAAATCCCCGCGATGTAGGGTTTCGTCGTCAACCTCAGACACTCCACGACTGGGCTTAGGGTACGCCCGATAAGCCTCAATCCCTCGCCCACGCGCAAGAAGCCCAAGTCGACCGCCCGCTTTGCCAACACGTCGTTCACGCCCGTGAATCCGGAGAAGACCTCCTGCCTATCCCCGATCGCACCTGCGACTGCAAGCCCGACGAGGGGCCTGAAGCTGCGATCGATATGCTCGACGACCGAGTAAACCCCGCCGCTCGCGCTCACGTCCCTTGCACCGTTGAGCCCGCACTGGTGGGGGTTCAAGTAAGCTAGATCTGGGTGCTCGGGAAATTCTCCAACGTGGTGGTCCATCACGATAACATCGTGCCCCTTGCCCAGGATGAACTTGTGAATCGCCACCATCTGGCTGCTCCCTTGATCAAGGAAGGCGAAAAGAGAGTATTTCTCCTTTCCAAGCTCGAGTATCTCACTCGGCCTTAGCGGGCGCGTGAACCTCACGGTAAATGGAACGTTATAGGCGTAGAGACACCTCGCGAAAATCGCTGCGGCTGCTATCCCATCCGCGTCGGTATGGGCGATTACCTTGGTGCGGGTGTCGCTGCTAAGTCTGGGTTTGAGAAATGAGACGACCTCATCGGCCGCTCGCTGGAACCTTCGGATTTCTGCACGCCCCACGCTGGAGCCTTCTTCTCTTGTTTACCTTCTCTTTTACACGGCGCGGGAACTAATTAACGCTTGCTACATTTAATTTTAATGCAAAGATGGGACGGAAGATAGTTTAATCAGGCGCGAACCAAGAGGGCGGCCCGATCCCGATCATATCTCCAGTTGGGGGGCAAGACCCCCTCCCGCTTGTAACATCTCGCCAACCTTATGATCTTGGACTCCGTCATCTCGAGTGCCCGCTTGCAACCAAGATCCCTCGGGTTGCGAGCGAGGTGGCCGTGCAGCTTTACCGCCTTGCGGATGATATTCGCGAGGTCATCTGGCAGCCCCGGTGTCAAACTATGGATCTCCAATATCCGCCTCACGCTCTTCCCCGTCGCCCGCTTGATGTCCGGAACGGCGTGCTGATCGCGCATTATTATGCCTATCTTGCCGGGGGGATTGCCCTCCTTTGCGAGCTTCACGACCAACTCCTCGACCTCGTTCGCCGAGAGCTCGCTTAGCCTCGCACCTTCGCGTCCTCCTTGCTCGCCCGCCTGCATCCAATCACCGCTTGGCTCTCTTTTTGGTATACCACTTAAACAATTTTTCCACCGCCCGCCCCCGATGGGATATCCCGTTCTTCTCGCTCGTCGACATCTCCGCAAACGTCCTGTCATCGCCCTTGCTCGGGATGAAGATCGGGTCAAAACCGAAACCACTTTTGCCCCTAGCCTCGAATGTGATCACGCCCTCAACTTTTTCGCTGAAGAGCCTTGGCTTTCCTCCGGGCCTGCAATACGCGACCACAGACCTGAACTCTGCGGCACGATCGCTCTCGTTTCTCATGAGCTTCAACATGCCTTCATTGCCAAGGGTGTGAAACACGTATTTGGAGTATGGACCGGGGAAGCCTCGAAGCGCTCGAACGAACAGCCCGGCATCCTCGACGAAGCAGGGAGATCCCAACATGATACACGCGTGCAGCGCCCCCGGGGATGAGATCTTCTCCAGCTCATCCGCTTGAATCTCGGTATACGGAACCCCGCGTTGCTCCAGCTCGATGCCGTGTCTTGCAGCAAGCTCACTCGCCTCCTTGAACTTGTGTCGATTGCCCGTGCTAAAAATCAACGCCATGTTCGGTCCTCCTTTGCCACGTAACGCCCCCGGTGTTCTATCTCCTCGACGCGTTTAATCACTTCGCCCGCCCCCCTGCCGAACTCCCTTTGATAACCAGCCAGCACGGCGCGGTACGCCTCATCGGTTACCCTGAAGTGGATGCTCTGCAGCGCGCGCTTGAGCAGGTGAAGGTCGACCCCCCGCGCCTCGAGCGATGGATTATACTCGCCCAGTCCGAAGTCGACGAAATAAACCTTGCCCTCGCGTGTCAGGATCATGTTAGAAGTCGTGAGGTCCCCATGCACGATGCCTGCACGATGAAGCCTTGCGACCTGTCTGCCTATGAGCTCACAGAGCCTCCGTCTCGCATTTCGACTCAGCTTGTCGAGCACGAGCTTGACCTGTTTGCCTTCAATGAACTCCATCACCAAGCGCATGCCCACGCGGTCGACCTCATAGATCACTGGAGTTGGAACGCTGGCTCGCTTCGCATCCGAAAAAAGCTTTGCCTCGAGCGCCGTTCTGGATTCGCGTAGCTGTTCGTCGATTTCTGGTGTGCGGTAGCGCTTGGAAATGCGGTGTTTGACCACGAGCTTGCCCTCGCCCGCGCGGTGGAGCGCTCGCGCAAAAGGCTCGAGATAGAGGTTGGCCTCGGCTCCTTTCTTCATCAACGACATGTAATCCTTACCACTAACATCATCTCAACCTAACAACCTAAATGATTATTTTTGATGACAATAAATCATGGGCATTGTATCTATCGCCAAGGGATGTTGACCTCGTCCACCCTCCACCTCTGATTCACCACCGTATCTTCAAGTCTCTGTCTAACTCCATGTTTGTACGCCAAAATACCAGTCCAAGCGATCATTGGGCCATTATCTTGGCAAAGCCCCATCGATGGCACAAAAAATCTGGCCTCGTGCTCCCCCGCCATGAGCCTTAACATTTCCCGCAACCTCTTATTTGCCGCAACGCCGCCAGTGAGCATCACCTCCTTTTTCTCCGTATGAGCAACGGCCCGTTCGGTAACCTCGACGAGAGCGGCAAAAGCCGTTTCCTGTAGGCTGTGACAAAGATCATACAGATCGCCCCCAGCACGATGTTTTCGCACAGCTTCTGTCATCAGCCCTGAGAACGACAGATCCATTCCCTTGACGACGTACGGCAGCGCAATGTAATGTTTTCCCTTACGGGCGAGGCGTTCGACTTGAGGACCGCCGGGGGAGGGCAACCCAACTTCACGAGCGAAAACGTCGAGACAATTACCAACAGGGATATCCAACGTCTCACCGAAAACGCGGTAGCGGCCAGCTTCAAACGCAATCACTTGGGTGTTGCCTCCGCTAACGTAAAGAGTAACTGGATCCTTGGCACCGGTGGCGAGCCTACCTATCTCAACATGAGAAACACAGTGATTAACAGCAAGAAGTGGGATATTGAAAAAGCTGGATATCGCCCTCGCCGCTGTTGCTCCCGTCCTTAAAGCAGGACCCAAACCAGGCCCCGCAGCAAAGGAAACCAAATTCACTTCGTTTATTCTCACCTTGGCTTTGGCCAGTGCTCGTTCTAAGGTCTTTTTAGCAACCGCAGCGTGGTGTTGGGCAGCCTCACGAGGATGGATGCCTCCCCTCTCGGGAACATATATGCTACTAACATTCGCCAAGATATGCCCCTTGTCGCTTACTATCCCAATCCCAAATGTATGGGCAGTTGATTCTATTCCTAAACATATCAATGAGAACCACTCCACATTTCTACTGGGCAAAGCATTTGACGCCCAGCTACATTTCTCCAAGGAGGTTTAACTCTATTGCTGGAAAGCCCCCCTGCGAAAGCTGGGGCAGTTCACTTTAGCTACTGCCAATCCAAGCGAAAATGCCAAATCCTCAGAGGAAAAAAATGAACTTACTCTGTAACGACTTCAGCTATCGCAAACCTTCGCCGCACCGCTTTAATGCGGACCTTTACCTCATCCCCGGGATTCGTACCGGGTACGAAGACCACGAAACCCTGAACGCGGGCGATCCCATCGCCGCCCTTACCCTTTGACTCGATCTTCACGTCGTAGGTATCGCCAACGTTCACCGGTGCAGGTGGTCCTCTTCGCTCTCTTGGCCCGTACAATTCTCCAACTCCTTTTTTGAGCACGATAATATCGCCTATGACGCACTTAAAAGTTTGCGTGATCGGAGGGTGCGGTCCCCATAATTCGTGCGATATTCACGGTTTCGCTACCATGACTTCTGTGGCCTTTATCACGGCCTTGACGCGATCGCCTTTTTCTAGCCCTAAAGCTTCGGCGGCTTCCCTGGTTATGAAAGCAGTCACCATTGCTGGCTCTACCTCGATCTTCACTTTCGCTCCAACTTCGCCGAGCTGGACCTCCCTGACTACGCCCTTCAGCCGGTTTCTCGCCGAGAGTTTCGTCGATACCACCTCCCAAAAGGTTTTTTCCTTCACGATCTCATCCAAGGCATCGCTCATCAGCTTGTATTCCCTCGTGAGCGCACGCCCGCGTTCGGTCAGTTGAGTTCCTCCCCCCCGTTCGCCGCCCCGAACCGCCCTCACGATTTTGAATCCGAGTCCACGTTCAAGTTCTCGGACGATGCCCCACGCATGACGATAGGACATCCTTAGCTTTTTCGCCGCTCGGTTCAACGATCCCTCCCTTTCGATCATGAGCAAGAGGCCTATCCTGCCCTTTCCCGCTATCGGTTTCTTCCCTTTTTGGATCCAGAGCTTTATTCTAGGCTTCAGTCGCTCACATTAGTTTTATACGCACCGCAAGCTTTTTAAGTCGTTATGTTTTGATAAGCATAATGATTAGAAGGGGGGCTGATGGATAAGGGGAAATTAATCGCGATTTTGGCCATAATTGTCGTGGCCTCTGGCTTGATGACATATCAACTCACCCGGGGCGGCGCTCCTCCTCTAAAAATCTTCCACGCCGGCAGCCTTGCAGAACCTTTCGAGGAAATGGAAAAACAGTTCGAAGGGAGGTATGATTTCGATGTTCAGCGCACGAGTCTCGGCAGCGTGGAGGTGGTCAAGCAAGTAACCGAGCTTCACAAAACTCCGGACATCGTCGCGGTGGCGGACTACTCGCTAATCCCAAAAATGATGATCCCTGAGTACGCGGATTGGTACATTCAGTTCGCGCGGAACAGGATGGTGATCGCATACACCGCCGAAAGCAAATACGCGGGCGAAATTGACGAAAACAACTGGTATGCTCTCTTGGGAAGATCCGACGTGAGGTTTGGATTCGCCAACCCCAACGTCGATCCCTGTGGATATCGCTCGCCGATGGTCATCCGACTCGCCGAAATATACTACGACAACTCCACAATTTTTGACGGCCTGATCGGGGGCAACACAAACATCACGGTGAGCTATGACAGTGAAAACGACGTGTATTCGATCGAGGTCCCGAAGACGGAGGACTTGGGGCCAAACGTCGAGAAGATAGAAATCGCGGAAAAATCTGTGAACTTGCTTGCAAAATTAACAGAGGGCAGCATCGATTATGCGTTTGAGTACCGAAGCGTTGCGGTCCAACATGGTTTCAAATTCGTGGAATTGCCAGCGGAGATCGATCTGAGCAGCACGGAATACGCGGGTACCTATAAACAAGTCAAGGTATTTTCTGGCGGGGAGTGGCACACCGGTAAACCGACCGTCTACGGGGTGACCATACCAAAAAATGCGCCGCACCGCGAGGGAGCCATCGAGTTCGTGAAGTTTTTGATAAGCCAGGAGGGGGGGCAAGTTCTTCAAAACTGCGGACAACCCCCGATCGTTCCCGCCGTTGCAAGCGATATTAATAAATTGCCAGAAGAACTTCGACCACTGGTAGCCCCATGAGAATCGGAAAAACTACCATCTTGTTCGCCGTGCTTGGAGCCCTCATCCTAGCTATCATCATCATTCCAATAGCAAATATTTTTATCGAGCAATTCGCGTTCGACCTAGGGGGATTTTTCAGCGCCATCATCGATTCAGCGGTTCTGGGAGCGGTTGGGCTGAGTTGTTTTGCGGCATTTCTTGCGGTGCTGGTAACATCCGTGTTCGGCGTCCCCCTATCCTATTTGTTGGCGAGGAAGGAGTTTCGGGGAAAGGGATTCATCGGGGGAATAGTCGACCTCCCCATGTCGATCCCCCACGTCGCCGCGGGCATCATGTTGTTGACAGTTTTCGGGAGGCACGGGCTGATCGGGGGGCCCGTTTCACCGTTCCTCAGGTTTGAGGGCGCGCTTCCCGGCATCGTTGTTGCCATGTTGTTCGTCTCCGCACCATTCCTCATCAACTCCGCGAGGGAAGGATTTCAAAGTGTTGACCCCCGCCTAGAAAAGGTAGCACGGTCACTGGGCGCTACGGAATGGGGGGCCTTTTGGAGGGTGGCGTTCCCTCTTGCGTTGCCCCAAATACTCAGCGGGGCGATAATGAGCTGGGCGCGCGCGATAAGTGAGTTCGCAGCGGTTATTATGCTCGTTGGATTTTTCCCCATGATCGCTCCAGGGATGATCTGGGATAAGTTTTACAGCGAGGGACTCTATGCGGGAATGCGAGTTGCGGTGGTGCTCCTCGTGATCACCTTAGCAGCTTTCGTGGGGCTAAAATCTCTCATGGGGCGGATGTATGCTGAGCGTTAGAAACCTATCGAAAAAATGGGCCGAATTTTCGCTGAAAAACATAAACTTGGATGTCAAGGATATGGAATATTTTGCTGTGCTCGGCCCAACGGGTGCAGGAAAGACCCTTCTGCTCGAGTTAATCGCGGGATTTCACCGCCCCGATAAAGGTGAAATATGGATGGATGGACAGGCCCTCACCGATCTCCCGCCCGAAAAACGCGCGGTGGGCTTTGTTTATCAGGATTATTCCCTCTTTCCTCACCTCACCGTCGAGGAAAACGTTGGGTTCGGGCTGAGGCTAAGGAAAATCTCAAAGTCCGAAGCGAGGAAAAAAATGCAACAAACAATGCACGCGCTCAACATCTCCGGCCTTGCCAAGCGATACCCCAAAACCCTAAGTGGGGGGGAACAGCAGAAAACCGCATTGGCGCGGGCACTCGTGCTCGAACCCAGTGTCTTGTTGCTGGACGAGCCCCTGAGTGCGGTGGACGCGCGAGCTAGGGAACGGCTGAGGGAGGAGTTAAAAAACATCCATAATAAATTCGGGACCACGACCATCCATGTGACACACGATCACGAAGAGGCGATTTTGCTCGGCGACCGGATAGGCGTCATGAACGACGGGCGGATCATCCAAGTGGGCGACCCAGATGAAATCTTCAGGAAGCCGAAGTCCGAATTCATCGCCAACTTCGTGGGTGTCGAAAATATCTTCAGGGGAAAGTCGAAGGTGAAGGGCGGAATCGCCAAGATAGATATCGGCAAGGGGGTTGAGATCGAGGCCGTTGGTGAAAAGGGGGGAGAGGTGAAGGCGTGCATCAGGCCGGAGGAAATCATCGTGTCCAAGCGCCCAGTCAAATCCAGCGGGAGAAACATGCTGAGGGGGCCGATTTCGGAGATTTCGGACCGTGGGCCAACGGTGCGGCTGAGGGTGGATGCCGGACGAGAGTTTACGGTGGTGATCACGAAAAAATCCTTCACAGACATGAGGCTAAAAATTGGCTCAAAGGTCTATCTGGCCTTCAAAGCATCATCGGTGCACGTTATCTAGGTTATCCCCTGACTTTTCAGGCATTCCGCAGGCTGAAATTTAAGTCCATGCGAGTTAATTCATTAGTGGCGGGTCGATGTTTCTCAGGAGGCTCTTCGGCAAGAAAAAAGCCCCAGAACCAGCCCAACTGGGGAAGCTAACCATCGATTCCCTGCAGGAGCGGGTAGACGAACTCAAACGAGAGAAGCTTGCTGACGCCCAATCTAAGCTGGACCCCCTGCTCAACAGATTATCCGGGGAGCGAGAATCACTCCTAAATGGATTGAAAACCCTCTCCAAGGCTGAACTGACCGGGGAAGTTTACTCCGGGCTGCGCAAGTCGGCGATAGAGGCCCGGAGGCTCCTCGTAGACAAACTAACCCGCGCGTTTTCAGCCATCCAATCACGGGGGGAATTTTCAACTGATTATCTCGCAACGCTAGATAACATGGTGACAAAAACTGTAAACCTCACAACCGATGCCGTTGCCGCCCATGGCCGCTACGTTCGAGCATTATTCGCGCGCCAGTTTGATATCATCGAGCTGCACCTACGGAGATTGCATGAATTAGCCATCGAGATCCACACCTTGACCGAGACCACTCTTAAGGAAATACGTTCGCTGGATTCGATCTCCTCGAAAATATCATCGCGAAAAGAACTCTTCCGCCGAATTGAGAATCTGCAGACCAATGCCAAGTCACTAGAAGGCCAGGCGACGGAACTTGAGAAGCTAATCGAGGACGAGAGCACCCAGTTGGCACGGCTCGTCAATAGCAAAGAATTTAAAAGCGTGGATACATCTGGACGAGAACTTGAGCAAATCGAGCACGAAATGGCTAATGTTAGAGGTGCCGCATCGAGCGCAATCTCGGCCCTCAGCAGACCGCTCAGAAAGATGGAAAAGCTTGTAGCCACGGGAAAATGTCAAATGGATCGGGAAGAGATAAAGATCCTCGAGCTCTGTATCGAGAACCCGCTCGAAATTTTTTCGTCGGGCGAGAAACTTGCCGCCGCCGAGGCACTGCTGCGAAGAATGATTGGGCTTCTTGAGGAGGGGAGGATAAGCTTGGGCGATCGAGAGCGGAAAAAAAGGACGGAATTGGCAAGCGAACTTCTGAAGGAAAAAAGACTTCTGGAGCTTGGAAGGCGCCTTGAGCGCCTGCACGCCCAAAAGGAGGCAAAAAAACGGGCCCGTGAAGGGTCACCGCTTTTGAGGCAAAAGGCCGAGCTCGAGCGGTTAATTAAAAAACACAGATTAGATTTGGAGCGCACGCGGAAAGCCATCGAGGATCTCCACCGCGAATCTCAGCTGACGGCCGGGGAAATGGATAAAAATCGAGGCGAGCTCAAAAAAGTTGTATCCAGCGTCCTTGGCGCTGAGCTTGAAATCACTTCTTGAAATCGGTATAGCCACACTTGCCGCACGCCCAGCGGTTGCCATGATCCGCCATAAAGACCCCTGGACCGCAGCGCGGGCAAGAGAGACACAGGCGCTCTAGCTTCCCGCCCTCGAGCTTGTAGAGTTTGGCCTTCGCAGCCTTAACTTTCTTTGACATCCTCGCCACTCTCCTTTGGCTTTTCCTTCACTTCCTTCGCCTTTCCCGCGGGCTTTGCCCCCTCGGGCGGCTTCTCGGCTTTCTCTTCGGGCTTTTCAGGGGCACCCGCTTCCTTCAGCTTTTCCTCTTTTTTCTCCGGGAGTTTCTCAATCTTGGGCTTCTCCTCTGGTTTCGCCTCAGCTTTTGCCTCCTTTGGCATGCCCCTCTTGGGCAAGTATTTGGGCTCGATGCTCTCGAGCTGTTCACGGGAGTTGTAGGTGCGGGCAATCCCAGATGCTACCTGACGACCGCGGGTGCTCGCTAGTTTTTCTATCACGACAAGTTCCTCCGAGACGCCGAGCTGAGCCGCAAGCTGGACGCGCACATCTAAGCGCCTAGGCGTTGGCCCACCCGAGTGGTCAACCTTAAACTTTACATCTGTGCGTTTAAGCAGCGGATTTTCCGTTTTCTCTATTATCTCAACTTTCATTTGCTTTCCCCTTTCACTTGACCATGGGTAAATTAAAGCTTAATACCCGCACATCGACGGACCAATTTTTCGCTATGGCTTGTGCGATCGTTAAGGTCACAAGAATCACGATAAATTTTATGCAGTCATTTAGGGTGGGATGGCTCACAGAATTTCAGCAGGGCCTCAAACTCGCTCTTCTTCTGCCCAGTGACTTCAACGAGCACCATCCCCTCCCCAGGCTGCCCATATGCGACGACCGAGCCGAGAGGTGCAGCCAACACCGCTGGCAGGACCGCAAGGTCCTCCTCGCCCTCCACGAGGATTTTTAATGGGGTTTTGGTCCCCTCAAGCGCTTCACGTAGCTCGGGGGTTATGGTGCCCGCTGGATTTTTCACCTTAATAATGGGTGCCTTGAGGGCCTTGATCGCTCGCTCTACCCGCTCACCCGCTGGGGTGCGCATGACCTTGAAATCCACCACGGCGATATCTGGTTTGAGCCCGGCGGCGAGGAGTTCGGCCGTCACGATGTCGCCGATTGCGATCAACTTTGCAGGGCGTAGTTGCCTCACCCGCTCAACCGCTTTCGGCGTGCTCGAAAAAAGCTCACCCAGTGGACGCTTTAGACGTGGCCGCACCTCTTCGGGTAGCTTCAGCACTCTACCGAACCTTCAGCGCGTATTTCCCGGGCTTGGTGATTTTCAATCGCTTGGCGATCTCGGAATTCTCTGGATCGAGCACGACGAGGTACCCAGACCAATCATCCGAAAGGGATGCCCCTCCGCACACTGGACAAACGCTGCCCTTGGTGATGCAATTGCACTTGCGGCACGCGCGTTCGGTCAATCCTTTCCACCCTTCTGCGCTTCTTTGATCCATTCAAGCTTGCCGAGCCCGGGCTGACGCATCGTTAGCCCGACCTTTCCCCCACGGGTTCCCCCCCGCACGCTCACCGTGACGATTCGGGCCCTCACCCTATCGCCCTCCTTCAGCGCCTGCTTCGATTCCTTGCCGTGGAGGGATCCCTTCTTCCGGTCGTAGGCGACGAAATCGTCCATAACCTGCGAAACGTGGACCAGGCCGTCTATCGGCCCCAAGCGCACGAAGCCCCCAAATTCAACTATCTCGACAACCTCCCCAAGCACGACCTCGTTGACCTCCGGCTTGTAGACCAAAGCCTCGAAGGTAACGTTGTGGTAGCTGGCCCCGTCCCCCATTATTATCCGACCGGGGCCGATCTCCTTGACATCGGTGATCACCAGAACGGTGCCAACATCCTTATCGGTGAGACCCTCGTAATCCTTGCGCAGGACATCTAGGACAACCTCCTCCAACGGCTCGGCGAACCTGCTCGGGATCACGCGAACGGTATCGTACACGGTTATTATCCTGTACATTCACTCCACTCCAATTTTTTTCTCATACAGCTTCATGGCGCGCTTGATCACCTCACGCGCCTCCCCCGCACTCCGCCACTCAAGCACCTTGGTTTCCTTTCCCTCCAGCTCTTTATAAATGCTGAAAAAATGAAGTTCCTTCATGAGGTGGACAGGCATGTTTTTTAACTTCCGCACCTCGTTGAAGCGTGGGTTCCCAACGGGGACGGCCAAAATTTTATCGTCCGGACAACCCTCGTCGAGCATTCGAAGCAGGCCAATGGGACGCACCTTGAGTACGCTGCCCTGAAAGGAGGGCTCGTCGCCAAATATCATTATGTCCACGGGATCACCATCCCCCTCATAAGTTTGGGGGATAAAGCCGTAGTCGACGGGATAGTGCAGAGGGGAGTGAAGCACGCGATCGAGCCTGAAAACTTCGCTTTCTTTGTCGTACTCATATTTGTTGCGACTGAGCTTCGGGATCTCGACCACAGCGTCCACCACCTGCGGAGCCTTCGGGTCAAGCTTCACATCCCTCCATAAGTTGACCATCCTATGATCCCCCAATTATCACACGAATAACAAGTATATTTAATTATCAGCGGTGAGCGAAAAATAGCGTCACCATCGACATTAGCTTAATTAGAAGTGTCCTTAAACGGATCTCCAAACGTGCGACCTATCGCTGCAGCTACACGTTTTTTCCATTTAAAAATATGATGGCCGATAGAACAAAATTTAAGAGGGTATAATGAACAGATAAGCGAAAGGGTGGGAAAATGGATCTCATGATTTTTGCACCCATAGGAAGCATCGCGGCCCTCGTTTTTACAACATACCTGGCATTTGTCATCTTAAAACAAAGTAGGGGCACCGAAGAAATGAAAAAAATCTCGGATGATATAGCGGAGGGTGCAAAGGAGTTTCTCAAAAAACAGTATACCATTTTGGCGATATTTCTCATCGGTATGGCCTGTTTTTTGTCTTTTCTCGTTCATCTGGGTTATCTTAATCTTTTCGTGCCGATCGCATTCCTTACCGGAGGCTTCTTTTCCGCTTTAGCCGGGTACATAGGAATGACGTTCTCAACGAAATCTAATTCAAGAACGACACAAGCGGCGAAAAAAAGTTTGAATAAGGGTTTAAAAATCGCGCTCTTCGGCGGCGCGGGGATGGGCCTCGCCGCCGTGGGCTTGGCCCTCTTGGATCTAAGTTTCTGGTTTTACTTTTTGAATTGGTACTATGGTTACTTGGAATTAGGTGAAAGGATCGTCATAATTGCCGGAGCTATGGTTACATTCGAACTTGGTGCGAGCTCGGTGGCCCTGTTTGCTAGGGTAGGTGGAGGAATTTACACGAAAGCGGCGGATGTCGGCGCTGATCTGGTCGGAAAGGTCGAAGCCGGGATACCTGAAGACGACCCGAGAAATCCAGCGGTCATAGCAGACCAAGTCGGGGATAATGTCGGCGATGTGGCTGGTATGGGCGCGGACTTGTACGAATCGTATGTTGGCTCCATTGTAGGAACCATGTTGCTGGCCGCTGTCGCGGGTTTATCTTTAAGGGGGGTAACTCTTCCCATGGCCCTAGCCGGAGTTGGAGTTCTTTCGTCCATTGTCGGGATAATCGGTATAAGGACTCGAGGAAAAGAAAGCCCCGCGAAGCTAATTTGGGCGATTCGTAAAGGGGTATACCTCAGCTCAGTTCTGATAGTTATCCTCTCATTCTTCGTGGTGAGATATACTTTAGGAATGGAATACATCGGTGTATTTTTCGCTGTACTTGCTGGTTTGGTTGCCGGTCTTATCATAGGTTTTAATACCGAGTATTTTACTTCCAGCAGTAATGCCCCAGCTAAATCTATTTCTGAATCCTCTAGGACGGGTCCGGCAACTGTGATTATCAGCGGGTTATCACAGGGTATGTTAAGTACTTTCGTACCTGTAATCGCAGTTATCAGTGCAATTTTGGCGAGCTATTTTCTCGCAGGTGGTGGCGCCAATCCCGCTTTGGGTTTATATGGTATTGGAATATCCGCAGTTGGGATGCTAAGCACGCTCGGGATAACTCTGGCCACGGATGCTTATGGTCCGATCGCTGACAATGCCGGTGGGATAGCAGAAATGACACATCAAAACCCGAAGGTAAGGAAGAGAACTGATGCGTTGGATGATGTCGGAAACACCACAGCTGCTACGGGTAAGGGATTCGCTATAGGATCAGCGGCTCTAACGGCCCTTGCGTTGATCGCGGCTTATCATGATAAAATCGTAGAAGCGGCGGGCAAGCCAATTGAATTGAGCATTATGGATCCAAAATTATTGGTAGGGTTGTTCCTCGGTGCTATGATCGTTTTTGCTTTTTGTTCTATAACGATGAAGGCAGTTGGGAGGACCGCTCAACGCGTGGTTATCGAGGCAAGAAGACAGTTCAAAGAGATACTAGGCCTAAGGGAAGGAAAGGCGAAGGCAGATTATGCGCGCTGTGTCGGCATTACAACTAGAGCCGCTCAAAGGCAAATGGTAGTCCCGGCGTTGATGGCCATCGTGGCACCCATTGTCGTGGGTTTGGTGTTTGGTGTCGAAGCCGTGGCTGGGCTATTGATTGGGGCCCTATGTACTGGATTTCCAATGGCGGTTTTCATGGCAAATGCGGGCGGTGCGTGGGACAATGCGAAAAAACGGATCGAGTTCGGAGAACACGGGGGAAAAGGATCTGAAAGCCATAAAGCAGCCGTAATAGGGGATACCGTGGGAGACCCGTTCAAAGATACTTCCGGCCCTTCATTAAACATACTAATAAAATTGATGTCCATGGTCTCGCTAGTGTTTGCATCATTTATAATTCAACACTGTTTGCTTGGGGTATGAGTTTAGAGCCCTTGATATCGTCTTACGCATCTAAAGATCGATTAGGGGAGCAGACCATCTATTGCGAGATGGGACCTTTGCCGTAAATAAATTACTGGAACCCCGTGGCGTCGGAGGTCCTTTCGTAGAGCAGCGTCCGTCGTCCCAACTACGCAACGCCCCTTGAGCGCCAAGTTCAAAATCGCCTCATCCGCTGCATCTTTGGCCTTAACGACCTTCCCACGCTTGGCTAGGATCAATCCGATCTTGGCTGCCGCCCTCTCCTTGGGCTTGCCCTGCTCGGAGATCCGCCCGAGTTCCTGGATGACTGGGCTTGGAATAACGAGTTCATGGGGCCGTTCAATCAATCTGTCGAGTTCCCTCACGATGTCGACGCCGAATAAACTTGGCACCATCAGGAAGCTCGTGTCCGCGATGACTTGCAACCAAATTCCTCGTTAACTTATAATGCCGTGGCCGATCAAGCGCCACCTGCCAGCGACGCGCCGGCTCAGCGCCACCCGGGCCCCCTGCTCGGCACAAATGGGCAACTTTAGCTTGACGCTCGCTCGATCCTTCCTTGCGCTTGTAACCGCACCTATCGTCATGGCCGTGCCGGCGTTCATCATGAGGGTTTCACCCGTAACCAGCGGCTTCACCTCCAGCTCCTTCGGGAGACCGACAACTCGCTTCATCAGGTGAACCTCGAGTTCAAGAGTCTCCCGCACCTCTGGCAGGTTTCCTGGCGCCCCGAGGACGGAGCCAACGAGGGAGTCACCCTTGGTCAGGGATGGATCGAGTACCGTTCCAGCTCCAACAAGGCCACCTGGCACTGCCTCCTCAACGCTGCTGCCGCCAGCCTGCAAGCTGGTTATCCTCGAGCTGAGGGGTTGCCAAGTCGTCCTGCCCTCACGGCTTGCCCGCAGGCCTGGGCGGACCTCTACCTCATCACCGACTCTAAGCTTTCCTTGAAGGAGCGAACCTCCTAAAACCCCGCCGACCAATTTTTCCGGCCTAGTCCCTGGGTGATTGACGTCGAACGAACGGGCGATGTACATTCGCGCTGGCTTCGAGAGATCCCGTTTCGGTGTGGGGATGTGGCGCTCGATCGCTTGAATCAGCACATCGAGGTTCGCGCGATGGATCGCCGAGATTGGGATTATCGGTGCATCGGCTGCCCGGGTACCCGAGAGGAACTCCTTTATCTGCTCATAATTTTGAATCACCTGCTCGCGAGAAACGAGTTCGATCTTGTTTTGCGCCACCACTACGTTCCTCACCCCGACGATATCGAGGGCCATCAGGTGTTCCTTGGTCTGGGGTTGAGGACAGGGCTCGTTCGCTGCGATCACGAGAACCGCGCCATCCATGATCGCCGCCCCGGAGATCGTCGTGGCCATCAGCATCTCGTGTCCGGGAGCGTCGACGAAGGAAACGCGGCGGAGGAACTCGGTTTTGGCCCCGCAGTAGGGGCACTTCCCCTTCGAGCTGTGTCTCCCGCACTCGGGACAGCGCATGAACGAGGCGTCAGCATATCCCAGCCGAATCGAGATTCCTCGCCGGATCTCCTCGCTGTGCACGTCGGTCCAAATACCCGAGAGAGACTCGCAAAGGGTTGTTTTGCCGTGATCCACATGTCCGATAAGGCCTATGTTAACGACAGCTTGGGGCACTTGAGCACCTTTGTTCAAATTTTAGCTCAAACGATATAAAACGCGTAGCTTGTCGCCCGCCCATGCACAGCCGTGATGCCACCAAGCGTCTTATTTACGACATTCAAACGTAATGGTGCTTTGTGGATGTGTCTTATTTACGACATCATGTTCATCGAAGCTCAGCAGATTTTACGACATGCTGCCGCGAATGTTGTCAAGCAAAGCAAATAAACTCTGAAGCACTGAATTATGACGAGGAGAACTTGCCAGAACTTCCTCTCTCCGCCATGGATCGGCTCATACGCAAGGCTGCCAAGATTCGCGTCTCGCGCGGTGCCGCCATCGAACTCGATGCGGTCCTTGAAGAATACGCGGCCGAGATATCTAAGGAAGCGGTAAAATTGGCTAAACATCGTGGCGCAAAAACCGTGAACGAAAGCGATGTGCGAGCGGCCGCTTCAAGGATACGTTCACAAGGCCTGCCAATTTAATTTTGGTGATACCACTGGTTGAATTGATCATCCGAAACGCAAGGTTGGTTCTGCCCGAAGGGATAGTACGTGGTGAGCTCGCGGTAGATAAGGGGGAAATCTGCGAAATCGCTACAGGGGGGTTGCAGAAAGCCGACCGCGAGATCAATGCCAAGAACAAAATCGTTATGCCCGGTGTCATCGACGCACATGCCCACCTTTATGACCCCCTCTATGTCCACAGGGAAGATTTCAGCACCGGCACCGCGGCTGCTGCAGCAGGCGGCGTCACCAGCGTGATCGCGATGCCCCTTGACACCCCAATGCTAACGCCGAAAACGCTTAAGAAGATAATCAGACTTGGAAAAAAGATGAGCCTTGTAGATTTCGCGCTTCACGCAGGAAACATGACGACCGACTCGATCGAGAACATCCCCTCGATCAGCTCGCTGGGCGTCAAATCATTCAAGGCCTTCACATGCGCCCCCTATGGCCTAGGGGAGGATGCTTTGGAAGAGCTGATGCTGGTGATAAAAAAAATCAACGGCATTGCGTTCATCCATGCAGAGGACGACAAAATTCTACGGGAAAAAACCGAGGAGATCCTCAAAGAAGGGAGAAGGGATCCTCTTGCACACATCGAATCACGCCCGAGCGAGGCAGAGGAAAAAGCGGTTAAAAAAGTGATCGAACTCGCCGAAAAAACCGGCTGTAAAGTCCATCTAGCACACATCACGACGCGCCAGGGTGTGGGGCTTGTGGAAAATGCGAAAGCCAAGCGGATCCAGCTAACCGCCGAAACGTGTCCCCACTACCTGCTGTTCACGAAAGAGGATATGTTGAAACAGGGGCCCTACCTGAAAATGAACCCCACGCTAAAGATGAAGGAGGACTGTGCGGCCCTCTGGGATGCGCTTGCCAAGGGAACGATAGATATCCTCGCCACCGATCACGCGCCAGGCACCAAGGATGAAAAAGAGGCCGGGTGGAAAGATATCTGGGCCGCCCAAATCGGGATACCCGGCGTCGAAACCCTTCTGCCGCTAGCGCTCAGCGAGGGCGTCGCGAAAGGCAGGCTAACGCTCGAAAGGCTTGTTGATTCCCTCTGCACAAGACCTGCGCAGATCTTCGGCCTGTATCCGCGTAAAGGCGTCATCCGTAGGGGCTCTGATGCAGATCTCGTGCTTATAGATCTCAAAAAGGAAACAACGATAACTGCCGAAAAACTGCACTACAAGGTCAACTGGACACCATATGAGGGTAAAAAAATCAAGGGCATGCCCGTGATGACCCTATCGCGTGGTGTCGTCGTCGCCCAAGACGGTGAGGTAATCGGAAAACCGGGGCATGGACAATTTTTGGTTAGGTAGGCGCTAGAAGGAGGGCCAGCGCATTCCTCACGGCCTCAGACTCGTCCTTGAATCTTTTCTTCTCAATCAACTTCTGGAGGCGTTCGCGCTGCTCCTTGATCACAACAACGGTCGAGTCCGGGTGCAGCTTTGAGATCTCCAGCTTCATTCCCTCGTCACCTTCTCGCGAATTTTTCCGTAAAGATAAAGCGCCTTCAGGGCGCGCGCGGCCTTATCGGGCAAATTGTAGGTTGGGACGTTCGTGCCCTTCAACACTTCACTAACGAGCACGTGATCCACACCGCCCACCGACACGTCAACGATTGGCTTATCCTTGAACTTGCGCGCAACCTCCGCCAAGATGCGTGTGCCCTCGGGCTCTAGGAGGCAGGACTTGAGCATGTTTATCACCATGACTCCGTCGACATTTGGGTCTGCAAGAACCTGCTTCAGGATGAACTCATAGCGCTCGGCCTTGGCATCGGTGGCTACATCGATTGGGTTGACGGGGTCCACCTCTGGGTAGCGGTCGATGATGGTCTTCGTCGCCTTGTCCGACAAGTTCGCAAGCACCAGCCCCTCTCGATAAACGGAATCCGCCGCCAAGATCGCCGGGCCGCCCACGTTACTCGCGATCGCCACGCGGTTGCCCTGCATCGGCGGCTGTTTAGCAAGAGCATTTGCGACATCGAAGAGCTCCTCGATATCATGCACCCTGATCGCGCCGGCCCTCTCGAATGCAGCGCCGAATACCTTATCCTGTCCCGCAAATGAAGCCGCGCGCGAGGGCATCTGCCTCCCTCCTTGGGTAACCCCTCCCCTCAGCACAACGACCGGCTTTTGCCCCACTACCTTTTGTACGGCATCGATGAACTTCCTTCCATCGCGGATGCCCTCCATATAAACACAGATTACATTTGTGTCCTTATCCCCCCCGAGATACTCGACCAGCTCTGCCTCGCTGACATCAATCCTGTCGCCCATGAAGGCGAACTTGCTTATGCCCGTGCCATAAAACCAGGCCCAATCAAGCATTGCCGCCCCCACGCCGCTCGACTGGGAGATAACGGCTATGTTTCCTCGCTGCGGCATGATGTCTCGCTCAAAGATTGTGCAGAGGCCATTAGCGGTATTTATCACGCCCATGATTGTATTCGGCCCGAGCACACGAACGCCCTGTTTCGAGGTCATCCGAAGCAACTCCCCCCGCTGCTCCCGAGTGTAACCCCCCGTGATCGCCAGTATCGCCCTTACCCGCCGATCGAGGAGCTTCCGCAGGTGCCTAAGCACAAGCTTGGGTGGAAGCACGAGCACGGCTAGGTCCTGCTTCTTCGGCACCTGCCTGAAACTCTTGACCGCGGTGCCCACCCTGCCGCTTAGGTCAACGATGTGCGTCTTCCCCTTGTAAAAGCGGAGCATGTTGTGGATAACCGAACGAAAGATCATTGACGGGGCCATGCCAGCGCGCTCCTTTACGCCCGAGGCGCCGACAAGTACGACCGACTTTGGCTCGAAAATTGCCTTTACTCCGCCGGGCGTCACTTGCTCTCTCCGAGGATTATCCTGGCGTCGGCGGCTACCGCCCCTTTGCCCTCATCGAACGCGAAAATCGGATTTACATCCATTTCAGATATCTCGGGAAACTCGTATGCAAGCTGCCCGACCTTTCGAATGATATCGATAAGTGCGTCCATATCAACTGGCGGCGCTCCCCGGATTCCCGCCAGAATTGGGTAGCCCTTCAGCTCATGGATCATCTCGCGCGCGTCATCCACGCTTAGGGGGGCCAGCCTGAAGCTTATGTCCTTGAGCACCTCCACCCATACGCCGCCGAGCCCGAACATTACCGTGGCGCCAAAAAATGGATCTTGCAGGGTGCCGACAATTACTTCCCGCGCAGGTGGAAGATATTCTTGAACCGTCACGCCGAGGATTTTTGCATTTGGCTTGTAAGCGCGCGCGTTATCGATGAGCTCGCTAAACGACTGGCGAAGCTCGAACTCAGAGCCAAGCCCGACCTTGACGCCCTTCACATCGCTTTTGTGTATGATCTCCGGCGAGGCGATCTTCAAAACGAGCGGATAATGGACCTCCCGTGCTCTCCCCACCGCCTCACCCACATCCCGTGCGAGCTCGGTCTTGTTTACAGGAACTCCCCACGCGGCGAGCACCTGTTTTGACTCGAACTCCATCAGCTCCCGCCTTCCATCCTTACGAACTGAGGCAAGGATTTCGGCCACCTTTTTCCTCGCTGCTGCCAAGCCAATCACCGAAAACAAATTAGTTTACAGGCTAGTGCTATAAAGATTTTCCCTTGAATACCAAATCAGGGTTATTTTCCACCATTTTTGTGAAAATTGCAGTTTTTTCCTTAAAAACGCTAAATCAGTCCCCCTTTTTTTTAAAACGGAGAACAGGGTCAAATTTTGGCTTCATCGCTGCGTTGCACGCGCCCTCCGCGGTCACCGCGCATGGGCCCAGCGGATGCTCTGGGGTGCAGGCCTTGTCGAACATTGGACATTCCTGTGGGTAGACCAGCCCCCTCAACACCTCTCCACATCTGCAACCCTTCACGAAATCGGCGCTAGTTTCCCTCGAAAAATCTATTGCAAACCTTTTGCGCGCGTCATGGCGCTCGAACTCTGGCCTAAGCTCAAGCGCCGACTTTGGGATAACCGGGAAACCTCGCCATCTTTTGTCAACGGACTCAAAAGCCTCCCTCATCATCCTCTGAGCTTGAACGTTGCCTTCTGGGCGGACCGACCGCGTATACTCGATTCCGACCTCGCTCCTGCCCTCCCTGAGCTGCTTCAAGAGAATCCATATCGCTATCAGGACATCAACTGGCTCGAAGCCTGCGATCACCTGCGGCACTTTATATCGCCTGGAGAGGGGCTCGTAGGGCTTGGAGCCTATAATCGTCGAAACGTGTCCGGGGCAAATAAAACCGTCGAGTGCGGTTTCTCCAGATGCGAGCAAGAATTGCATCACGGGGGGCATTAGCCTGTGGCAAACGAGCAAGCTGAAATTTTCCGGCAACCCCCGGAGCACCTCCGCCGCTGTAGTCGGCGCGGTAGTTTCGAACCCAATTGCGACGTGCACCACCTCTCGCTTGGGATTGTTCCGAGCGGCTTTGACGGCATCGGATATGCCATAGACGATTCTCACGTCCGCGCCGTTTGTCTTTGCATCTGATAATGATTTTTTCGTCCCCGGCACGCAGAACATATCACCAAAAGTGGTGACAATACAGCCACGCTCAGCAAGTTCAATAGATTCATCTATTTCAGTGGCAGGTGTGCAACACACCGGACATCCTGGTCCACTAAATATCTCCAAGTTATTAGGAAGCAACGACCTGATCCCAAAACGGGTAATCGTCTGCTCATGTGAGCCGCAAATGTGAACGAACTTCACCCGCCTATTGGGAGTAAGTTCTCGTATAGCATCAGCAATCTGTGTTACTAGTTTCTTATCTCGATATTTTTTGTAGATTTCCATTTTTCCCCTCCACGATACTCCAGAGATTACCGAGTCTTATACGCGCTACCCACTCATACTCTTGTAACAGTGTCCGCCCCTTCTGAGTTAGTCGCCAGGTGCACATGCGCCCCTCGCTACTAGGGCTCTCAATGTAGCCGCCGATTGAAAGTTGGTGAAGAACACGCCGCACAAATCGCTCATTAACATTGAATTTAGAATAAAATCGTCGTGTCATTAATTCTTTATATCGGGCAAGCATCCTCAGAACCATATATTTCGTGCGCCCACGCGCTTGCCAGAAATTCTCCATTGCAGCGTTGAATTTGGCTTGTTTGGCCGGGTGAAGGTTCAGAATTCGCCATGCCTTGGCTTTCTCAAAGCCATCCAAAGCTTCGATGTAAACTCCTCGACGGTTGCATCGCGATCGAATACCCAACACTTTAAGCGCACCCATAAACAATTTTTGAAACTCTGTATTTGTTGTAGCTATCCCTATTTCTTTAACCGTTGCGAAATCTTTTCGCAGATGAACTGTGCCATCAGCCGCAACCACGCCACGGAGATATGCTGCGGCCCATCGTGGATCGGATAAAATTAGTGGATGTGCGTTTTCAAAAATTGCCCAAACTACGCAAGTAAGAACCTTAGAAACCGTCGAGAGGTGTATACACACAAAATTGCGATTTGGCGCCAACGAGAAGCATTTAAACCGTTTTTTGCTTAATCCGATTCTATCTGCGAAGATGCTGATCTGCACCTCTTTTTCGCTGTCCGCAGGTAACTTAGGGGTGAGAATTCTCCAGCCATAAATGTTCTCATCGATGCCGAGAAAATCCGAGAATTCGAGAAATTTTCTCATGAGTGCAGGTTCGCAGTTCGTGAAACCAAATGTATGTGTTTTGTGACCATCGCCCGTCCACAGCCCAAGCCCCTCAAAAAATAGCTCGCATGGAGGTATGTGTCTGTTCATGACTACTGGTTTTGGACGACCTGCGGGCGGGATGTAGGTAATTTTTACCTTTCCATTTGCGGGTTTCTCGAAGATGAATGGATAACCTTCAGGAGTCCTCTCGGGCAATATTTTAGTAATGTCTATGGTTTCCAAGCGTCATCCCGTGTTTATGTGTCCGATATTCTTTTTAAACAACTTTTGGGGAGAGGTGACCGAAAGTAATCGACATTTAAAACCCCAAAATGCTTTTAATGCCTCCCGGTGCCTATAAGCACACGGGTGGTTGAATGAGAATTCTCGCAGCCGCCGACTTCCACGGGCTGCCCAACGCCGAAAACAACCTCTTCAAGTTCCTCGGGCGCGGCTACGATTGTCTCTTGATCATTGGGGACCTGACGAACTTCGGTCCAGCGAGCTTGGCGGAAAACATGCTGGGGCGAATCAGGGATTCCGGCATACCAACGTTTGCGATCCCGGGGAACTGCGACCCGAAGCAGATGCTGGGGGTGCTCGATAAATACGGCGTCAACCTCCATGCCAAGCGCGAAAAACTAAACTATGTGTCATTCGTGGGGCTTGGCGGCTCAAACCTGACCCCTTTCAGCACGCCATTCGAGCTCACGGAGGCCGAAATTCTGGAGGAGCTCGAGGCCCTTGCCCCCACCACCGATGAGAATTGGGTTCTCGTGACCCATGCCCCACCATACGGCACCAAGATCGACCAGACCGCACAGGGCACCCACGTTGGGAGCAAGAGCGTAAGGCAGTTCATCGAACAGAAACAGCCACCGGTGGCATTATCCGGGCACGTCCACGAGGCTAGGAATACGGATAAGCTGGGCAGAACCCTAATTGTAAACCCAGGGCCGATAAGCAGTGGCTATGCCGCTGAGCTGATCATTGACACCGAAGGGGTAAACGTCGAGTTACTTGAACTTTGATCTTTGTTTTGATGCACGATTAAATCAGCATCCCGAAGTCGATTGCGTATAACGTATTCGGGCTATACGAAGTTTCCAGAAGGGAAATTTGGGGCGACTTGCCGAAGGCGACAAAGCCCTCATAACCGCTGTTATATTCTCGAAGGCTGAAAGCCTGAGACGAGCAAAACGAAGTTTTGCGAAGAGTTTTCGGGGGCGAGCAAATTTTTATTATTGTAAGGGCAATCTCTCTATAAATAATTGGGCGACATTTCAATAAGGTTTATAAAGAACATTTCAAGTTATTACTGTATCAAATATGAAAGATTATGACGTTGTTGTAATAGGTGCGGGGATTAGCGGTTTATTATCAGCTTTAGCATTGTCAAAGGAAGGGAAAAAAGTATTGGTTCTGGAAAAAGAGGGTTATCTTGGTGGCGTCTGTAGGTCCTATGAGGTTGATGGATACTATGTTGACACTGGAGTACACGCCATAACACGATTGGAAGAGGGACCATTAAGAGAGCTAATGAATAAATATTTTGATGTTGTTCCGAATTTTATTCCTTTTGGAACGTATTATGTACGGATTGATGGGAGAATCAAACCATTTCCGTGGAACATTAAAAATTGGCTTATGTTTGATCTGCTTCCCACTAAAGATAGATTATTGCTCATGAAATCGCTATTTAATACATTATATATGTTGAGTATTGGTAGGGATTTATCGACCGTCTCTATAAGTGATATACTCCCAGCTAATCTTTCAATTACAAGTAAAACATTTTTAGATTGGCTCTCTTACTTTATGGTTGGCACATCTATGGAAAATGCCCCAGTATCAAGATTCATAGATAACAGGGAGCATAAACCAAACTCAATACCCTATGTGGGAAAGTTATACAATCTACTTATCACAGAAGGAGCTACAGATCAAGGATATCCTAAAGGGGGTCTTCAATCCATAGTTGATTCTATATTAAATTCTTTCCCCAAAAATAAGGTTGAAATTAAAACCAATGAGGAAGTATTAAAGATTCAAGGCAACGGAGGAATAAAGGAAGTGATTACTAAAGGGGATAGCTATGATTGTAACACAGTGATTTACTCTGGATTCGCTTCGAACCTACCTGACCTAATTGATAATTTACCAAAAGTGTATGTTAAAAATTTAAGATCTATCAGGAAGGCTAATTCCTTAACAATCTGGCTTGGTCTGACAAAAAACATCTTTAAAAATCAAGGCTCAGAGATGTGGGTTACTTCAGATCCTTATGCATGGGTTGTTCCAACGTCAAATTATGACCAAAAATTAGCACCAAAAGGAAAGCAACTTGTCGGTTTTACGTTTATATTACCTGATGAATACAATGCATTAAGAATAAGGAAAAAGGCGTTAGATACAATTATAAACACCATCCCCGATATTGAAAAGTATATAGATATGATTCACTATCAAGAGCTAATTCCAGAAAAGGCGTCTTGGGTTATTAACTCTGGCTTTGGAGATGTAAAAACACCAATAAGAAATTTCTACACTGTAGGTACGGACGCAGAAAAAAGAAGTGCTGGCGTTAGTAGAGCCGCATACTCTGTCTTAAGGTGCTTGGAGGTCATGAAATCTGATAAATTTTTGTAATAGATTTGAAACAAGGTATTAAGTAAAAATGTCGCCCCCTCAAAAATTAAAGAGAAAGATTGCCCATCACAAATTAAGCGGGCCCCAGAAAATTGAATTTAACTTCTTATATCCGAACTTAGTTCGCATATCTCCCAATTTCGAATGATGTCTGAACATTATTTCACCTTGATTCTCCGATTATTTTTTTCACTTCAATATAAACTTCTGTTGTCTTTCTGCTTTTATATCAAACAATTCTTGAAAATCTTGGGTCCACATCGATCCCGCCTAGTCAAGTCTCAGACGTTCAGATAACTCCCGTCACTGTGGCTAATCGCCCCGCCGTGCGCTTGCTCAGGCCATCGCCCAGCACCGTGTAACGCCCTGGCCTTATTCGATGTGCGGTGGTTAGCGCCCTGATGATGTACTTCGGGGGTATACCGAGTTCCTTCGCGTTGGTGGGGGCCCCTATCGTGCGAAGCGCTTCCTTGATCGCCCGCCAATCCTCCCCCTGTAAATACGCCATCATTATCGCCCCTACGCCACACTGCTCGCCATGCAAGGCGGGTTTCGGGACGATGCGATCGAGTGCGTGACTGAAGAGGTGTTCGGCGCCGCTGGCCGGGCGACTGCTTCCGGCGATTCCCATTGCCACGCTGCTGGATATCAACGCCTTCACGACCTTGCGTACACTTTCCTCGGTATGTTTCCTTACGATCTCGGCGTTTTCCATCACGATCTGAGCACTCATGCGCGAGAGGGCCGCCGCGTATTCACTATAAGGCTCATTCCTCAGTCGACGCGCGAGCCCCCAAT
>DAOUSU010000063.1 GCA_030627035.1 Hadesarchaea archaeon | reverse complement strand
GACGATGGCGAGGCGAGCATCGAGGACGCGGGGGAATTATGGGGACGCGATGTTCGTGAAACGGACGCGATGGTGAAAGAAGAGCTCGGCGACCCCGAGGTCAAGCTCCTTTACATCGGTCAGGCGGGGGAGAATCTCGTTAGATTTGCAGCTGTCATGAACGACCTCGACCGCGCGGCGGCCCGAAGCGGGTTGGGGGCGGTCATGGGCTCCAAGCGATTAAAGGCGATCGCGGTCCGGGGGAGCAAGGATATCCCACTCTCCCACCCCGAACGCTATCTCAAGCTGATGGACGAGCTTCGGGCCAAAATGCTCGCGGACCCGTTCACCCAAGGTCGTGTCGATTACGGCACCACCAGCTTGGTCGAGCTTATGAACGAGATCGGGCGGCTGCCGACCCGAAATTTCGAAACCGGCGTTTTCGAGCGGGCGGATGCGATAGGCGGGAAGATCATAAGGCGAAAATATCTGGTCAAGGTCCGCGCGGATTTTGCATGTCTGCAGCGGTGCGGCCGTTACACGTGCGTACCGGAGGGGGCATACGCGTGCGTTGGCGGGGGGCCCGAGTACGAAACGCTTTGTAACATCGGGTCGAAGTGTGGCATAGACAATGTCGAGTCCGTCATCTATGCGGGCCATCTATGCAACCTCTACGGCATGGACACCTGTAGCGCTGGGAGCACGATCGCTTGGGCGATGGAGTGCTATGAACGTGGCATCCTCACCAAAAGGGATACCGACGGCCTTGAGCTTACGTGGGGGAATCATGGGGCGATGGTCGAGCTCGTCAGGATGATCGCCCTCCGAAAGGGATTCGGCGACCTGCTCGCTGAGGGAAGTTATCGCGCGGCCAAAAAGATCGGCAGGGGGTCCGAAAAATACGTGATGACAATCAAGAAGCAGGAAGTTGCCGCGCAGGACGGCAGGGCTCAGAAGTCGATGGGTCTGGCGAACGCCACCGCGGCTCGGGGGGCGGATCACTTGTACGCATTTCCGGTGCTCGACGAGGTTGGGTTCGAGAAGGCGATCCGCGAGCGTTTCGGCGCGCGTTACCTGCCCGAGATCGCCCAAAGGCTGAACCCAAAGTACAAGGGGCTGATGGTCAAGGAGTCAGAGGATTTTGCGATCGTCGTGGAATCGGTCGGCGTTTGTAAGTACGGCACGATGATCCCGCCGACGTTCTTCTATCCGGACATCCTGCGCGCTCTGAACGTGACGACCGGCATGGGGCTGACCGAGCGAGAGCTTCGTCGCATCGGGGAGCGGCTCGTCAACCTCAATCGGATGTTCAACGTACGCGAGGGCGTGGGGCGAAAGGACGACACCCTGCCGGAGCGGTTGCTTAAGGAACCATCCCCCGAGGGGCCGCCAAAGGGTCATGTGGTGGAGCTTGACTACATGCTCGACGATTATTACAGGTTGCGCGGGTGGGACTTGAAAACCGGGCTGCCGACGCCCAGGAAACTTCGAGCGCTGGGGATGGATTTCACGATAAAAGATCTGCCCACGCGCAGGAAAAGTTCGCCAAGTTTTTCATGTCGTAAATAAGACAATCATTCCGTAGGTGATGTCGTAAATAAGACATTTGGACTACAGCTCAAACGAAACAGCTACCAGCGGTATCGTAAATAAGACATTTCCTCTTTATAAAGCACCTTTGTCCAAAGCCTCGGCGGGAAGATGAGATACTTGCTGATCTTCGACGTGCGGGGCAACGGCGCTGGTAGAAGGCGCGTGAACCGATACCTTGAGCGGGCAGCGCGCATGATTCAGCGCTCGGTATGGGAGTTCGAGGATTTTTCCTCGCTTGCGCGCGCCGCGAGGCTCGTGGAGAGCGCTGGAGGGAAGGCAATCGCGTTTATGGGGTCCGATCGCCTTCTCTTAAATACCTCAGAGCTCAGACGGCACCTGAGATGTCTTAGATAAAACATCGCGCCGTGGCGAGAGATGATTCAAAAGATGGGAAAAATGCGCTAAATCTTCAACCACGACATCCGCAACCCTTGCTAGTGTCATGTCGCTGCCTATCGCCACACCCAAACCTGCGTGCTTCAGAAAGTTGATATCGTATCTGCTATCGCCGACCGCAATGCATTCGCCGAGCGACAGGCCGAGCCCGCCGGTGAGCCTCGCCAGCGCCTCGTGTTTTCGATTGGGCTCCACGCGGAAGATGCCCTCTCCCGTCAGGCGCCCGCGCTCATCGGTCGCCAGCCCATTCGCGAGCACGTACCCGATCCCAAGTTGTTTGGCTACCTCGTTCGCGAGAAGGTCGATCCCGCCAGTCACTATCGCGGCCTGGTATCCTCTTTTGTAAATCCCCGCTACGACCTCAACCGCGTTCGGGGCCAAGGTGAATTCGGATAGGCTTTCCCGAATCTCCGAGATGCTGGGGG
The DNA here is from genome assembly GCA_030627035.1 of Hadesarchaea archaeon. Classification (GTDB taxonomy): domain Archaea; phylum Hadarchaeota; class Hadarchaeia; order Hadarchaeales; family Hadarchaeaceae; genus DAOUSU01. The sequence goes on along the minus strand of DAOUSU010000063.1, from coordinate 2,920 downwards.
GTGGTTGCCATAATCGGATGTCCCGCCGCATGAACTCCGGGTAATCTATCTCTCCACGCTCCCAGGCCTCCAAGTTTTTGTCTGCCGCTGCCCTGGTTCCAAAGCGCCGGTGGATGATATCCCAACAGCTTCCCTCCTCGATGAGCGTGCCATCCATGTCGAACGCGACGAGCTTGTATCTCATTTCGCTCCCAACAATCTAATATCCTCAACGCTATAACCGATGGGGGCTCAAAGTGTCCGAGCTGCTTATCGTATTGTTGCTCTCGCTTGTGCCCAGCTTTGAGGCGAGATATGCCATTCCCACGGCGCTTGCGCTCACGGACCTTAGCCCGATCCCAGTTTTCACCCTATGCGTTGGGCTGAATTTACTCGTGATCCCGGCTGTCTTCGCCGGACTCGATCGGCTCGCCCCACCCCTCAGGCGGCGATACAAGTGGATAAACTCGATTTTCATGTGGTTCTGGAAACGCGGGCATGGGCGGCGCTGGAGTTTCCCTGCCCTCGTCGCGTTCGTTACCACCCCCGTGCCAGGGACCGGGGCTTACACTGGAGCGCTCATGGCATACTTGTTTGGACTGGATAGAAAACCGGCCGCTGTCGCCATAGTCATAGGTGTCGTCCTCAGCGCGACCCTAACGACGTTCATCTCCCTCGGCGTCATCTCGCTCACAAAAATCCTTTGACCGACCGAGGTGTCAGCGCCGCCGAGGCATTGTCCAAATAGATGACTCTGACGCGCAGGAATGGAATCTCGGCCGAACCTCAACGCTTTTTGCCACGTTTGACCTCCTTGCACGGCTCTACATGAACGATCACCGAGTCCAGCCCGGGCACCTTGGTCCTCAAGCGCCGCTCGACCCGCGTTGCCACGTCATGCGCCTCCTCAATGCTCAGCTTCGGGCTCACGAGCACGTGAAGGTCCGCGAGAATGCAAGAGCCAGCTCGGCGGGCCCGGCAGTGATGACAACCGAGTACTCCCTGCACCCCCAGACATTCTCTCTTGATTTTGGCTATCACCTCTGGCCCGGGGCTTGCCTCCATGAAAACGTTTAATGCATCGCGCCCTATTCCGAGCCCCCATCTGAAAATGAGCACCGATATCCCCAGAGCGACGATCGAATCAGCTTGGGGAAATCCGAGCCGAACAAACCCAATACTAACCAAGACAGCCGCAGCAGAGATCGAGTCTGACAGGGAGTTATAGCCGTCAGCCACCACCAGCGAGTTGTTGAATCGCCTGCCTGTGCGAATCTTTAAACAGGCGAGAGCCCCGAGGACCGTGATGGCCAAGAGGGCGAGCAAGGCGAGCTCCACCGTGACCTCCGTAATCCCGCCAAGGTAGAGCCTCTCCACCGCGGAGTATGCTATGCGTGCGCCGGCGAGTACGAGAATGATGGCGAGAACCATCAAGGCAAAGGTTTCGGCTTTATGATGTCCATAGGGGTGCCCCTTGTCCGCCGGGCGTCTGGAAATGCGTAACCCGGTAATGACCCCAATAGAGTTTAAGGTATCCGTAAATGCATCCGCCCCAGCCGCGACAAATGCGATACTTCCGGAGGCCAAACCCGCTAGGATCTCCACTATCCCCAAACATGTGGTGGTGAGCATGGAGAGGGCAGTAACTCTTTCCAATGGGTTTTTGAAAGGCATTTGCTGGCCCACCAAAAGTCAGCCGCAATCCCCTAAAGGGCTAACGGATTAGAGCAGCGACTGAGCCGGTTTCACAGCAATCGGGTTAAGCCGATCACCTGAACGTTGCCGACACCTTGAAGTTCCGCGAGTTCCCGCTCGAGGGGCTCGGTGCCCCCGGCGGCATCTTGAACGATCGCGACGACATGAAGTGCCTCAAGACCGAAGGCTATGGGCTCGCGGGAAATAGAGTGCACCTTAACGCGTTCTTTGACCGCTTGCTCGAGTCGGGCCAAGTCGGTGTCAGCGCTCTTGGGCATCAGCCTTATGGTGACCGCGACTTCCCCCATTGAATACCTCAGGGCCCCACGGAGCCGCAGCTCGGGCACCGATAGGGATTGCTCAGTTTTCTGCATTTTGCGCACCGCCAGATCTCGGCCTTGCCGCAGCTCGGGCATGGGAAGTGCACCGCCCGTTCTCCCTGGGCAATCTCGCGATTGCATGATGTGCAGACGCCAGTCATCGTGAACCCCATTTTCATAGGTTGAGAGCGTTTTAACTCTATTGGCGACATTTTATTTGAATGTTTGTTGTACATTTATATTGGGCCTGTAGTCTAGCCTGGATAGGACACTAGCCTGCGGAGCTAGCGGCTCGGGTTCAAATCCCGACAGGCCCGCCATCCTATCGCGAGGAGTGGGGAGATTTTGCGAGTAGAAGTCAGAATTCAGCCGAAAGCGTCACGAGACGAGGTTATCAAGCAGCCGGATGGTACTTTAAAAGTGAAGACAACCGCGCCACCGGTCAAGGGTGCCGCGAACCGTGCATGCATGGGGCTGTTGGCCGAGTACTTTGGCGTTAGAAAATCGGACATCAGGATAGTCTCTGGGTTCAAGTCGCGGAACAAGGTTATTGAAATTGAGAAAACCCAGTGCTAAAGCTTGAGTAATCGTTTCAACTGCAGGGCATTTTGATACATCCAATAGTTGTTAAAAAGGATGTACGTCTCGCGATGCTTCCTCGCGAGTGCCCGGACTTTCGACGCCAGTTGCTTGAGCTCGGCTGACGAATATTTGTAGTTGTAATCATATTCTCGGGGGTTTAGGCCGTGCAATCTCACATACGCGATTGGGTGCTTCGATAATGGCTCGCGACGCATCAAATCGACGACGTGGATCAGCTCGAGTTCCTCGCACAGCTGGGCAATTTTGTCCGGGTGCTCCTTCCAATCGCCTCGAGGTTCCCAGGCGAGCGCGAGTTCGCCCCGCTTGATCTTGGCGAAAAACTT